>CAVBXD010000013.1:0-81243 GCA_963599465.1 Oscillospiraceae bacterium
GAAGCAATAAGAACTTTCTCGCAAAACGTGTGGAATGACAAAGAGATTGAGGCAATGCCTAATTGTTATGTCATTGCCACAAGTCGTAAAAGTCCGCCTATAATGTTTTACAATGAGGATACCTACGATTGGAAACACTATGTCAAGTCACACAACATTGAACGTTGGTGTTATCTTGATGATATTCTACTATAGAAAGGAGGTGAGGAATGACTATGGATAAAGAAATTGCGTATTGTAACAACCCCGACAAAAGATTTGAAATGGGTGGAAGCGCTCATGATGAATTGGTCTCTGCATATCACATTGTTGATGGCATAGACGAGTTTAACGATGAGCCAAGAGACATTTCGGATAAATTGTCGTTAGCATTGCTCTATTTGGGAAGAGCGATTAAACAATTAAAAGAAATAGAGGAGAAATGACAAAAGGAGAGTTTTACGAACTGCTGGCGCAGATAGATGTAGACGCTGCTGAATATGCAAAAGACAAAGGCGAGTTTAAGCATATTATTGAAAATGCCTATGCTCTCGGAGCACATAGAACGTTACAAAAAATATTAAAGAATGACAAGAGAAGAAGCTAAAAAATTATTGCCTATCATGCAAGCATTTGCAGAGGGCAAGACTATAGAAAGCAAACAGATTCATTATGGGGATTGGGTAGTTACAGAAAACCCTGTTTTTTTTAATAGTTTTATAAAGTGCCGCATTAAGCCCCAACCCACCTACCGCCCCTTCAAGAATGCTGAGGAGTGCTGGCAGGAGATGCAGAAGCACCAGCCGTTTGGGTGGATTAAAATGAAAGGTGAGAGCAATTATTCTTGTATAGTAGAGGTGTTAGATACTAACAATTTTCACTCTGACTTCAATGATTATACCTTTGCTGACGGAGAACCATTTGGAGTGAAGGAGAAGGAACGATGACACAAGCAGATTACAACCGTCTCACCTCACAGATTGGGGTACTGAGACAAGTGGCCTTGAACTACCGAGGCAAGACCATCGACAATATCATCCAACAGATGGAGACGAGGGCAAAGGAGGTAAAGCCATGATACAGCAGCAACATTGGTACGGCGTTGACCGCATATTAATCACTGATGAAGAACATAACGCGTCCGTCCAGCTCGACATCTTTCAGCAAGGCAAGGACGAAGGACGGTTCGAGGAATATCAAGCCGACTGTCTCGTGTGGGCACTGTGGGTGAGCAAAGGCAACCGCAAGAAAGGCGTGGCAACACGTCTGCTGGAAGCGGCGGAGAAACGGGCGGCAAGCCACGGCTGTAAATCCATCGCCTTGACCCACGACAACAGGGATACGCCCGAATGGGTAATGCGCTGGTACGAGCGGCGAGGCTACAAGGAGAAAGCCTTCGGACGGCACACGTCGCTCATGGTGAAACAACTAAACAAGGACAAGGAGACAAAGGAATGAACGCAAGAGAACGGAAACAGGAAGAACAGGAACTGCAACAGGCAGTGAAGGCAATGCGTACCACCATCCGCAGCATCGCTCACCGCAAGGCTCGGCGATATGAGCAGGAGTTTCTTTGCCGTGTCCGCGACATGATAGACGTTGAAATCAAAAACAACAAGGAGATAAACAACTACCTCGCCCGTCACATAAGCGACGAGATAGAAATAGAAATTACAAAAGACTAACAACAATGAAAGACAACGAAGACAACATTCTTATCCATGACGATGTGGAGCTGGCCGTAAGCCGCTTTCATTCGGCGTGCAACCACCTTGCAACACTCGTCAACCGACAGTTGTTCGACGACCGCCGCGCCTGGTACTGGATTGACGGCATGGTGGGTGGAACGTGCGACTTTGAGGATACCGACTTTCTTGCCCCCGAAGAAATGGTGCTTATCCTTAGAAACAACATGACCTACGACCAGTATGCCGAGTGGCGCGATGCCAACACCATCAACGGGCAGTACATCAATCTGGAATCATGGCTGCACGGTTGCCGACATTCCATGTTGGAAAACCGCATCAGACGCAACCCCGACGATTGGATGCCGGGATGGAAAGGGGGCGAAATTAAACGAGAAATAGAAAAGCAATGAACAAGCTAATGATAAAAGAACTATGAAAGTAAAATTCAAGAAACTAAACCCAAACGCCGTGGTTCCACGCTATGCCCATGCTGGCGACGCTGGTCTTGACCTCACGGCCACAAGCCGAGTGTTCGACGAGAAAGGAAGCGTGGTCTATGGCACGGGTCTCGCCGTGGAGATACCCGAAGGCTATGTTGGTCTTCTCTTCCCCCGAAGCTCCATCTGCAAGAAAGACCTCTTGCAGTCAAATGCCGTAGGGGTGATAGACAGTGGCTACAGGGGCGAGATAATGGTGAAGTTCAAGCCGTCGGCATCATTCGACGATGGAGGCTACAGCCACGCCAACATCATACCGAAGCTCTACGAGACAGGCGACCGTGTGGCACAGCTCATCATCATACCCCACCCCGACATCATGCCGGTAGAATGCGCCCAACTCTCGCCTTCGCCAAGAGAGGAGATGGAGGCTTCGGCTCAACGGGCAGGTAGCTGCACCCATTCCCACCCCATCCTGCCCATAATGTCTATTTCGCCTATCATAGTCTATGACAGTCTATCCCGTCTATAATAGTCTATAATAGCCCAAAACAAACATCACCATGAAACACGACATATACTATCTTGAGACCTCTCACGGGCGAGTCTATTTCGCCATCCGTGACGGACTCGTGCAATGCGACGGCACGCCGACGAAGGTACCCGTCAGTAAGCTCATCGACTTCCTCGCCATCGCAAGGGAGATGGGAATGAAAGGAGGCAAGCTGTGAGCGGCGGACATTTCGATAACAGGCAATACGTCATTGATGACATTGCCGACAGCATAGAAGATTACCTCTGCGGGCACGAGCTGGACGAGAGCGAAGCCCACGACTACATCGAAGACGTTGATTGCGACGACGATGAAGCCGATTTTGTCACGCTAAAGCTGCACACCATGCCCAACCGCTACAAGTTCCGCTTCAAGACATTGCAGGAGATGAAGCGGGCGGTGAAATGCCTGCGCACGGCAGCGGTCTACGCACAACGCATCGACTACCTCCTGTCTGGCGAAGACGGCGAGGAAGCCTTCATCGAAAGGCTCGTCAAAGACCTCAAAGCCGTGCGCCAAGGGCGAGAAGTTGACTACTCGAAATAACACATCATCCACAACCGCTCAATGAGCCTATCGCGTGCCCATTGAGCCTAAAAAAAACAACAAAAAAACATGACTCTGAAAAAAGCAATACGCAAGATTAGACATTTCTTCTTCCGCGTCCAAGACGCATGGACAATGCTTACCTGTGGGCGATACGCACTGTGTACCTCGAAGAACAAGTACACTACGCGTGAGGCGTTCGTCAAGGGCGTCATAGATGATATCGCCGAGTGGCTCTTGGCTAACGACTACATCTCTAAGGCGCGTTACGACATGATAACGACCGCCCTCTGCGACCCAAGTGTCATCACACTCTCAAAGAACTACGACGGCACCTGCTCCATCGCCTATGACTGTCAGACCGACGACGACTTCAACGACCTCAAAGAATTAAAGATAGAGTAGCCCGTGCCCATGAACAACGACAAGGAAGTCACGCCCACCAAGTGGCAGATGACGCTGGTTCCGTGGACGGCGAGCAGTTACAGGGTAGACCTTGAACATACCCCCGACGACATCAAGGCTAAATTCCGCGAGCTCTACCCCGTCTGCTTCGACTGGGAGATGGCCCAATGGTTCGGTGTGAACATCCATGCCGTGAAAACCATTGCCAGGAGGTTCGGGATAAAGAAAGACCTCGCGGCGATAACCAAGCGAAAGGAGCTGAGCATCTTCGACATCCTCACGCGCATACGGCTCGAAGCCCCCGACCGCTTCGCCGAGATGCAACGCCGCAAGGGTTTGACGATGAAGAAGAAGTGGAGCAGGGCACGCCGTGAGGCTCTCTACGGCATGAGGCCCACCACGCGCTTGTGTCCAACGCCGCTACCGAAAAAGACGAGTACCTACAAGTCGCACATGATAGCCACGCGAAACTATTTCTCCGTTCCCGAGCACCCGTGGTGGCTATGCTACGACAGCCAAACCTCCCGTTCGGCATCGAAGGAAAAACACGCCGCCAGCCTTGGTCTGGAGATAGTAGAAGGAGAAGGGTAAAAAAGAATATGGCTAAAGACAAGCATTATAATTGCATGATACACTCGGCAAGATGGCTGAAACTCAGGCGAGACAAACTTGGCGATTCCCCTCTTTGTGAGAGATGCGAAGAAGAGGGGCGACACAATCTGGCAACGGAAGTCCACCATGTCATTCCTGTGGAGGATGGAATGACATGGCAAGAAACGGAACGTCTTATGTATGATTACCACAACTTGAGAGCTTTATGCCATGCGTGCCACGTTAAGACCCATCAAGAAATGGGGAGAAGTGGTAAACTATATGCCCAGCGGAAAAGGGTTAACGGCATAAAACGCTTCATCGAAAAGTTCATCGGGTAAAATACTGTTTGCTGATACTATTCTTGCGTGTTGCGTTTCCATATGGCCTCACGCCTCCCCAGCTCTTAGCCTCATTTGTTTCCATAAGTTAAAAATTTTGTGTTTTGAAAAGTAAATTGTAATTTCGCCAATGAAAACCCAAAGGAGGATGCGGTGTTAGCCTCACCACATCCTCGGGAATTTAGAATAATCTAATCGTGAACGATAAGATTTCTATTTTCCAAATCTTAAATGAAATTTTGATCACGTTCATTGGACTTTGGGTTTTCATTCCTTCCTACTCTCTTCAAGGTTTTCGGTTTCCCCTTTGTAATCCCTCTTTGATTACACTACAAAGATACAAAAAATATTTGAAACGACAAAATAAATCAAGAATAAACACAAGGCCATTATCCATCAATTTCATGTATATTTTAACGAGTCTTCAAGTGGGGGCATGTTTTTTTATGAGGGGGGTACCTTCCCTAAACCTCACCCGTCCCAATTTTTGCGCGAGGGAATTATTTTGGGGTCTGGGGGCATGGGCGATGAAAAGGAAGGCGTGGACGGTTACAGATTTAACATAGTAAAAAAAAGGAGCGGGACGATGGAAAGGAAGACGATGGGACGGAAGACGATGGAACGGAAGACGATGGGACGGAAGACGATGTGACGGTTACAGATTTAACATAGTAAAAAAAAGGAGCGGGACGATGGAAAGGAAGACGATGGGACGGAAGACGATGGAACGGAAGACGATGGGACGGAAGACGATGTGACGGTTACAGATTTAACATAGTAAAAAAAAGGAGCGGGACGATGGAAAGGAAGACGTGGGCGGTTGGACATGTAAGGCTTTAGGTGGATAAAATTATTGAAGGTGGGGTTATCGAAGGTTTGGTTATCGAAGGTTTGGTTATTGAAGGTTTGGTTATTGAAGGTTTGGTTATTGAAGATGGGGTTATCGAAGATGGGGTTATCGAAGATGGTGTTATTAAGGGTTGGGTAATTGAAACAGTAATAATTTTATGGCTGCCCGGTAAGACTTTAGCAAGCAGCAAAAATTAGGGCAGACACTTCTCACGAGGCATCCGCACTTTTGTTTATCTTTGTATTGATAAAATATATAAACATGAGCAAATATAGTCATTTTACCGAACAGCAATATAATGATTTATGTACTTTTGAGTTTTAGCGGAAAGTGATAAAACAGAAAGGGAATGAAAGAAGAAAAGGTGAAGTTTTTGGAGGAGTTTTCACGGTGCTATGGCATAGTGAAGACGGCATGTGAAAGAGCCGGGCTAACCCGGCAGACTTATTACAAGTGGATGCGTGATGACGAGGCGTTTGCTTCAAGCGTGCGCATAGTGTTGGACGAGCAGGTTGACATGGTGGAGGGTCAGTTGCTGGACAAGATTCAGGAGGGTGACACGACTGCGGTTATATTCTACTTGAAGTGCAAGGGCAAGGGAAGAGGCTATGGCAACGTGGAGGTCTCCGAGAAACGCGGCCAGGAGGCGGATCGCCGTAAGCCGAAGGCAGACGGCAGGGCTATGAAGCGTGTCGGCGGCGTGAAGAGTGCCATCATCCGGGCGTTGAAGTCGGCTGGCAAGTATTCGGCTGACATGAGCTATCAGGTGGAAGCTACGGCTCAGCTCATTGTGCGTTGCGAGATGTTGAAGCAGGAGATCTTTGACTGTGAGCATGACTGCGTGAACGTGGAGACAAGTAGGGAGGGCAACGTGCGTGAGAGCGTGAGTCCGAGGGAGCGTCTTTATCTGGAATACTTGAAGCAATGCCAGTATTCGCTTCGGGCGCTTGGCATGAACACTGACTCGCGGGTTCAGGTGAAAGGCGGCAGCGACGGTTTTGAGGACTTCCTGAGCCAGTTTAAGGAGGGATAAGGTTTTTTCGCACGGTGTAACGCGATCGCGATAGACATGATAGACATGATAGACATGATAGACATGATAGGCATGATAGGCGGGATAGGCAAGATAGGCGGTGTAGATACCGATAGACTTTTATAGACTGGATAAACGAGGCAGGCGATGACAGAACAGGAGATAGAGAAGGAACGGGCGTTCAAGGATGAGGTGGCCAAGGAGCTGCTGGAGATGGTTCCCTCTGTGGGGAGGCGTTATCATGCGGCGTTGGGCGGGACAGACAAGCGTATCGAGGATTATGTGGTGGCTGTGATGAGCAATCCCGACAGGCATAATCTCTATGAGCTTTTAGGTGTGCGGAGGTTTTTTCGGATGCTTGACGAATACGCATGGGACGTTGGCAGGGTTCGGAAGTTTTTTAGGTTTTATGAGGCATTGAAGTTCAACGGCGTGAACGGTCGGCAGCGTTACAAGCTTACTCCCGTGCAATGTTTCCAGTTTGGCAACATATTCGGGTTCTCCGACGCTGACGGCCTGAGGCTGACGAGGACTGCTTACATATTTGTGCCGAGAAAGTTCAGCAAGACGACCAGTGCTGCATCATTGGCGGTTTACGACATGCTTTTCGGCGACAACAACGCGCAAGCCTACGTGGGTGCCAATAGCTACAACCAGGCGAAAATATGTTTTGACGAGATACGTGCGATAGTGAGGGGCATTGACCCCTCTGAACGCCATTTCAGGGTAAACAGGGAGAAGATCGGTTTTCTGGACAAGGGGCATGACAGTTTCATAGAGTGCCTTACCGCCAACGCCAAGACTAAGGACGGCTTGAACGCGTCGCTTGTGATCATGGACGAGTATAGCCAGGCACGTAACACGTCGGGCAAGAACGGTGCGGACTTGAAGAACGTGCTGACGAGCTCGATGGGTGCGCGGAAAGAGCCGTTGACGGTTGTGATAACTACGGCGAGCGAGGTTGTTGACGGCCCGTTTGCCCATGAGCTTGACGGCGTGAAGAAGGTGCTTCGTGGCGAGGATCGCAACGACACGATATTTGCCTCCCTCTTCATGCCCGACGTTGACGACGCGGAGGATGATCCAAAGACATGGGCGAAGGTACAACCCCATTTGGGCATAACCGTGCGTCCCGATTTTTATGCCAAGGAGTATCAGCAGGCGAAGTTGTCGGCCGAGAACATGATGGCGTTCAGAACGAAGATGCTCAACGTGTTCGCCCTGAACGAGGACAAGGCATGGTTCAGTTACGGCAAGGTGCAGGAATTGATGGGTGATTTCGACATAGAGAAGGTGACGGGCAGTCCTGAATGCGCAGTGGCTTTTGACCTGTCTGTGCATGATGACTTCTCGGCTGTTTCTTATACCCTTTACTCCCGCGCCGACGGTCGCTTTTACTCACATACTGATTATTATTTTCCAAAAGAAGCGTTACCGGGCCATCCAAACGAGGAGCTTTATAGGGAGTGGCATTCGCAGGGTTGGTTGCGTTTGTGCGAGGGTGCCCGCATAGACGTTCAGATGATAGCGGAGGACATTCTTAGGCGTTCGGCGAAGGTGCGTATCATCCGCATAGGTTACGACGCGTGGAAGAGCCAGGAGCTGGTGAACATACTGTCGTCTGTCGGAGCCAAGGGCGTTTTGACCCCTTTTAGCCAGACATACGGTAATTTTAACTTGCCAGTGGAAGGTTTGGAGATGCTTGCCTATGCGAGTCCTCCCGGCATAGTGATAAACAGGAACCCGATAAACGCCTTTTGCCTTCAGAACTGCGTGATAGACACAGACAGGCTTGAGAACAAGAAGCCGTTGAAGGCTTCCCGTTACAGGAAGATAGACGGTGCGATAACTCTTTTGATGACGATAGGGTTGCTTTATTCTTATGAGAGGTAGAGAGAATAGACTGTGTTTTATAGACGGGATAGACGGAGGTAGGCTCGTTGGGCATAAGAGGCATTACGGGCAACATGGCTGGAAGTTTGGCGGGATGGGATTTTTTTTGTATATTTGCAGTGTTATTAAGGTTTCATGAACGCGAGGTGGCGCAGTGGTTAGCGTGCTTGCATAGACTGCAAGAGGTCGGTGGTTCGATTCCTCCCCCCGCAACGATAATTGGCGGCTATGGCGTGGCCTCGGAAACCTTACGTTGCCTGCCAACTCTTAATGTCTAACGGACATGAGGGGTTCAACGGGCATGAGAGCTGGCGGGCGTAAACGTAAGGCGTGGCAAGGCGGGCAGCCAAGATTAAAATGTTGTTCGAAAACGAGTTGGTTTTCATAAAATCATAGGAGGAAAGCCGTCTAAAAAGTTTTTCAGGAGCTTCGGCTCATTATTCAGGGAAAATCCCCTTCCTAATGCCAACGGCGCGACCACGACTCTTCGCGGAGGCGGGGCCGCGCCGTATATGTATTTAGGCGCCTTTGACGAGATGAGCGTGGCTACCGTGAACCGTTGCGTGCACATCATCTGTGACAGCGTGGCCACGCTACGCATGCAATACATGGGCATACGTGACGGCATATACGTTGAGGATACGGTTTCCCCGCTCCACCGCCTGTTGACGGTTGAGCCGTGCCATAATATGAGCTCGTACCACTTTTGGTATGGCATGGTTCGCCAGTTGTTGTTTTACGGGAATGCCTACGTTTACCCTCGCCGCGACTATAGGGGAGAAATCTCTGAGCTTGTTTTATGTGGGCGCGGCACGGTTTCCCATGACATCCTTAACGAGCGTTACACCATCTGTGACAGTAATAACGGCGTGTTCGGCACGTTTGGCGAGGCTGAGGTTATCCACGTGATGGCCAACTCGCGTGATGGGTTGTATTCCCATGGCGTGGTTGTTGACGCATGGCTGGCGTTGACCACTGCCCATGCCGGCGACCTTGAGGCAAAGAACCGCTTCCAGAATGGTGGCACGGTGCGTGGTTTCGTGACCAACGACAAGGGCGTTACCGGCTTTGGCAAAGTGCAGGACAGCGAGCTGTATAACTTGGCCGTCTCCATTGACGATCAGTTTTCGAATGGCACGAGGATCGTGAGCTTGCCTGGTGACAGCGAGTTCAGACAGGTGGCCATGTCGTCGGCAGACATGCAGTTTTCCGAGAACAGGGACTTCCAAGTGCATGAGATATGCCGGTTCTTCGGAGTGCACTCTTCTTTCGTATTCTCCGGCGACTCTACGAACTACAAGGACGCTGAGCAGGCCTACACCAACTTCCTTACATTCACGCTCAACCCCTACCTTCGCAGCATAGAGTCGGAGTTTAACCGCAAGCTGGTGCCCGCCTCGCTATGTTGCAAGCGTGTGCTTCGCTTTGACCGTGGCGACATTTACGCCATGGACTTGCAGAGCAAGGCCGATTACTACAAGAAGATGTTGGAGATTGGTGCCATGACTACCAATGAGATACGTCTCAAGGAGAACTTGCGGCCCATTGACGGCGGCGACACGGCCTTGGTATCGGCTAACCTGTTGCCCCTTGACACTATCAGGGAGGCGAAAGGCGTGGGCGACACGACTAAGGAATGAGGTGCAGGGTAGACGGGGATAGACTTTATAGACGAGATAGACGGGATAGATATTGATAGACAAGATAGACTATTATAGACGTGATAGACACCGATAGACATAAACGTATGGAGAGATGGGAAAGACAGTAAGAAGACAGATTGCGATATTGGAGAACCTCCACGTCAGGGAAGATGCCGGAGGCAAGGAGAGCCGCACGATAGAGGGGTACGCCTTGAAGTTTGGTGTCCGCAGCCGCCTGTTGTGCGACTGGTGGAACAACTATTATGAGGTGCTGGAACCGGGATGCCTTAGCAAGGCGACGCTGGACGAGCAGGACATCAAGCTGACGATGTTCCATGACCGGCAGCTTATCTTGGCACGCTCTAACAAGGGCGTGGGCACGCTGAGCTATGAGGTGGACAGCGTGGGCGTGAAGTTCTGGGCAGAGATGCCCCACACCGTTGACGGTGACAAGGCGTTGGAACTGGTGCAAAGGGGCGACATAGCCGGATGCTCTTTCTGCTACTCTACCGATGAGGACGACTCAGAGAAGGCGGTGAGCTATGAGAAGCTGGACGAGAAGACTGACGATGGCGAAGGCGTGGTGTTACGGCACGTGAAGCGGATAGATCATGTCTACGACTTCACGTTGGCTGCTGACCCTGCGTTTGAGCAGACCGAGGTGAGCCGCAGGGAAGTGGAGGCCGCGCTTGGTCGCCCTTTAAGCGAAGCGGGAAGAGAGAAAAGTGCCGTGGATGATGAAGCCGAGCGGCGTGAGGCTGTCGCCAAGTGTTTGGCTGCTGCCGAGGCCAAGGCGAAGCGGATAAGGGAGGCGCGAAAGCTGGGCGGACTATTATAGACATGATAGACCTTGGTAGATTTTTATAGACTGGATAGACTGGATAGACGTGATAGACTATTATAGACGTGATAGACTTTAATCATTAATTGTTTTTGTGTTTTATGGAGAAGAAAAGATTTAATTTCAGAGATGCCTACGAGAGGATCGAGGCTAACAAGGCTCGCTTGGGTGAGATTGTCGACAAGCTGGAGCAGGACAAGGAGCGCGAGGACTTCACTGACGCCGAGAAGGGCGAGATGAAGCAGCTCGTGCGTGAGAACGATATTTTGGAGATGAAGATCAAGGCCAACACCCAAAGCATCGTTGTGAACGCCCGTGAGGACGCGGAGGAGGCCAACAAGAAGATGCGCGAGTGCTTGGCACAGGGCAAGCGTTTTGAGTTGAAGGTGAGCCGTGAGGCAAGCGGCGACTTCGGCGGCAATGTGTCGGGCTATGGCGACCCCACTGCGAGCACGAACCCCTACGGCATCACGATGGGCGACATCGTGGAGCCACTTTACGCCAATAACATCTTGAGCGCGATAGGTTCACCGCTGCTTACTGGCTTGAAGGGCAACTACCAGTGGCCAGTGGTGGAGACGTTTGAGGCGCAGATCAACGATGAGGGCGTGGCATTGGGCGACACCAAGATCCCATTGAGCAAGCTCATTGCCAAGCCTGAGCGTATCGGCGTAGCCGTGCCAATCACCCGTGAGGCGTTGAACGAGACCGGCGACCTGCTGCATACCATTTGCACTCAGTATATCCCCACAGCCGCCGCCGCGCTGATGAACAAGATAATGTTCTCCTCAACGAAGGTGAGCAACGCTACCAACTTGGTAGGCCCATTCGTTGACGTGAAGGCCTCGAACAAGAAGACCTACACCACCGATGCCCCTACGCTTGCCGACCTGTTGAACCTGAAAGGCTTGGTATTGGGTGCGAACATCATGCCTGAGGGCCTGTGCTACGTGATGACGGAGACCACCAAGGCGATGCTGGAAGGCACCCCGAAATGGGACGGCGCAAATGCTGCCATCGTGGATGACAACGGCAAGATCAACGGCGTTCCCGTGTTCACTTCCAGCTATGTGTCCGAGGGCAGCGTGCTGTTCGGCTCGTTCAAGTATGCGCCACAGGGTCTTTTCGGTGACATCAACATCGTCATCGACCCATACACTCAGGCGCGGAAGAACGCCATCGACTTTGTGTTGAATGCCGACTACGCCATCACGGTGTTGAGGAAGGAGGCCTTTGCCATCCTTGCCAAGGCCGGAGCGTGAGGATAACTAAACCGGTTGGGAGCTTATGTCATTGGTTAGCCTGAAGACGTTCAAGCAGTATGTGCATGCCACGGAGTTCACTGACGATGACGAGATAATGCAGGTTATCTTGGACTCGTCGGAGGCTTTCGTGGTGCGCGAGACCGGCAGGGACATTGAGGAACTGCTGGAGATGGGCAACGGCAAGCTGCCCGACCAGCTCGTGCTTTGCACCTTGATGGTCGCCGCCTCCCGCTACGCCCAACCCGAGGGAGAGAGCACGCAGCAGGCTCACGAGGTTCCCTTTGGCGTGACAACGATGTTGAAGCAATACAGGAAGCTGGTGAGCGAGTTTTGATTAATTTATAATTTATAATTTATAATTGATGCGTGCGAGCGGTTTGAGAAATGAGCGCGTGGTGTTACTGAGACCCACGAGGGCGACTGACAAGTTCGGAGCGGAGTCTATCGTCTATGAGGCTACGCTGACGGTGCATGCCGAACGCGTGAAGATGAGCGGCGCTCTGCGTGGTGAGGTTGGCGAGCGTTTCCCTTCGTATGCCGTCGAGTACAACGTGCGTTACCCTATCGAGGTGGAAGAGCACTGGCGTTTGCTGGCTGTCGGCGGCTACCTCTATGAGGTCGCGAGCGTTGTGCCAAACCGTGACCGTCAGATGAAGACGCTTGTCTGCGAGCGGGTCAACGAGTAGGCGGCTATGCGGACGGGATAGACGTTTATAGACGGGATAGACTTTATAGATTTTATAGACGGGATAGACTTTATAGATTTTATAGACGGGATAGACTTTATAGACATGGCAGACATGACAGGACGGGAGACATCCATCAACGCCGGTGCTATCGTGAGGGCTGTGCTGACGGAGGATGATGGCGTGAAAGCCATTACGAGTAGGGTGTTCCCGATTTCGGTAGATACGGCTGAATTGCCTTATATCTCTTACCGTAGGGGCAAGATGGCTCAAGACCCCGTGAAGAGGGGGATGCCGGGCGCGGACACGGTGGAGGTGGAAGTGAACTGCTTCTCACAGACATATGGCGGGAGCATTGAGTTGGCAGAGGCCGTGCGGCACGCCCTTGATGGCGCTCAGCACACGATGGACAGCGGTTTGCGGATGCGCTCGTGTTATCTCTCGGACGGTTCGGAAGACTGGGCGGACGACGCTTTCGTGCAGCAGCTGGTGTTCACGATAAGGATATGAGGAGAGTGAAGAGCGGAGAGTATGATGTTAACTATTTAATTGATTAAAAGGAAAGAATATGGCAAAGACAGGTTATGTTAACGGCTCGGACTTATTGCTTTATATCGGTGATAAGGCCGTCGGCCATTGTACGACCCACACCACGACCTTTGACACGGAGACTAAGGACAGGGCAGTGAAGCCTGTTGCGAGCGCTTCTCTGGCACAGGCGTTGTGGAAGAGCTCAGGCGTTACGGGCTTGAGCGTGAGCATTTCATTTGAAGGCTTGGCCTTCTATGATGAGACGGAGTTTGGAATCAGGGACTTGCTCGGCATATGGGCAGCAGGCAAGAGCGTGGAAGTGAAGTGTATGGAGCGTGAAGGCACTGAGCCTTACCTGAAGGGCAAGTTCGTGCTGACGCAGCTTGAGGAGGATGCCCCGGCACAGGATGACGTGACCTACAAGGGAACGTTGAAGAATGACGGCGCGCCCGAAATTGACGCGGAACAGATAACCCAAAATGGCGCGGCTTGACCACTGCCGTGACGGAAAGACAGAAGGGGGCGGCGCGGCTAATCGCCGTGGGTGCCCCCTTTGGGGTTTTAGACGGGGTAGACCTTGATAGACGGGGTAGACCTTGATAGACTATTATAGACAAGATAGGCAAGGAAAAACTTAATAGACATGAAGACGATAAAGATAGAGATTGACGGGAAAGAATACCCGATGCGCCTCACGATGGGCGCGATGTCGATATTCGCCAAGGAGACCGGCAAGGACGTGAGCGAGATGAGCGGTGACGTGCTGGACATGGGCGTGTTTGTTTATGGTTGCGTGAAGAGCGCGTGCCGCAAGGACGGGGTGAATTTCCCCTATACGCTGGAGGAGTTTCTTGACAGTTGCGACGTGGAGACGCTGACGGGATGGGGCGATGCCCTTAACGCCGCCTCTGCCCCTGACGGCTCAAAAAAAAAGGACGGAGCCTCAGATACTGTGAGCTCTACGGTTTTGGGATAGGCGTGATGGGCTTGCGCCCTGACGACTTCATGGGCATGGACAGGGACGAGTTTGAGGCAGCGAGCGAGAGCTTTGCCAATCATGAGGAACAGGCGGAGCGGTCGCGGTGGGAGCGGGCTCGCACGCTTGGCCTGATGGCCTTGCAGCCATGGAGCAAGGGGCGGCTCAAGGCGGAAAAGGTGTTGCCGTTTCCATGGGACGATGAGGCGAAGACGGCGGAGGCACGTCACCCGGAGGAAGCTCCACGGCTCACTAAGGAAGAACGGCGTCGGCGCATGGAAGAGGCGCGTCGGCTGCTTGGCGAGAGGTATAGGGAATGAAGAGACCCTTGAAGACGAGATAGACTATTATAGACGTGATAGACCTTTGTAGACAATATAGGCAAGAAAAACCAAATAGGCATGGACAACAATGTTTACGACGAGAGACGCCTTTTCCAGGGTGAGGAATTTACTGACATACTGCGCGCCATGGACGCGAGGCAGTTGAAGCTCACGTTGAAGAGCGCCTATAGGAAGGAGGGAAAGAAAGTAAAGAAGATCGTGGAGGAGGTTGCGGCAAGCGCAACGGCCACGGGCGGCAAGCACTCGGGCAAAAGATTAAGGCATGGTGCCAAGGTTGGAGCTTCCGCTAAAGTATACGTCTACAGTCGTGGTGGCGGCTTCATGGTAGACGCGAGGGCCAGAGGGCAAAAAGGCGCACAATACACCAATTCCGCCGGCAAGAAGAAACCCGTGCTGATGTGGGCAACAGAAGGCACAGCGGTACGTGGAAGAAAAAGCTGGAGTCCCAAAGGAGGCAAAGGCCACAAGAAGAGGCGTGGAGCCTACCGGGGCAGGATGCCACAATATGACATCCTCGGGAGAGCCGAGGAACGGTCTGTGAAGTTTGTTGAGGCTGACCTGAAAGGAGAAGTGGAAGCCGCCGCATGGAGGCGCGCCAAGAAGATGGGGCTGTGACAGGCCGTTGCTTTAAAAGAAAGGCCAAAAGGGGGGGAAGTCAAGGTTTTCTCCCATTAGACAGGTCATTGGCGGGACGATGACGAAAATTGCCAGGAACGTGAATGCAGCGGTATCTATGTCGTTTGAAAGAAAGGCGATAATAAACACAAGAATGTCAAAGAAGAGAGCAAGACACAAAACAGCAGATGCGACCATTGCCCTTTTCTTGTTTCTTTCCCTTCTTTTCTCTCTTTCCTCAGATTTTCTGCCCATGACGTTTCTCTTTTTTTGGTTTCTTCCGCAAAAATAATCATTAGGCGCAATACTGTTGCAATAAAACAAGAAAAAGATGGCAAAAGACATCAAATTTAACATAAGGCTAAACATTGACGGCAAGAATGTCGTTGTGCAGGCTTCGCAAAGCGTGAAGGAGCTACAGCGCAACCTCATGGCCGCCAAAACGAGCGGGCAACGGTTGAGTGAGACGCTGATAAAGTTCAACCAGGTGTCGCAAGTCTATACGAACGTGAGCGGCGCACTGAGCACGCTGAGCGGCGTGATGAACGGTTACATTGCCAAGGCTAACTCTGCGACAGAAGCACAGACGAAGCTCACGACCATCATGCGGCAAAGGATGGGTGCGACGGAGGCTGACACGGCGGCCGTGAACGATGCTGTGGCCGCACAGACGAAACTTGGAATCGTAGGCGGGACCGTGCAGCGTAGCGGTTTGCAGCAGCTGGCCACATTTTCAAGCCAAAGGCAGACGCTTGAAACGCTGCTTCCTGCCATGAACAACCTCTTGGCACAGCAAAAAGGGCTTAACGCCACGAGCGAGGATGCCGTGGGCGTGGCCAACCTCATGGGCAAGGCGTTGATGGGCAACGTGGGTGCACTGACACGAGTTGGCATAACGCTCACAGACCAGCAGAAGGAGCTTATCAAGACCGGTGACGAATACACGAGGGCGAAGACCTTGGCGCAAGCGATAACCGACAACGTGGGCAACATGAATGCCGAGCTTGCCAAGACGGACGCGGGCCAGGTGAAGAAGGCACAGATGGCGTTTGCCAGTTTGCAAACCACCATAGGAAAGGCCATAGCTCCATGCCAAGGGCTTATTAACCTATTTGCACAGACGGGGTTTGCGGTCAGTGGTATCGGCCAGCTTCTGTCTGCCATACGAGGGCTGGTCGCAGCCACGGGGATTGCCTCGGCCGCGTCGTCCCTGTGGCACGCACGAACCGTTCTGAGCACGGCAGCGACCAACCTCTTTGCCGCCGCCATGAACGGCGCGAGCGTAGGTGCGACGACGTTGAAGTTTGCCCTGCGCGGCTTGATGTCTGCCACGGTGATAGGCGCGGCGGTAACTCTGCTTGGTGTAGGCTTGGAGAAGCTGATAAACTACTTTACGGCAGGTAGCAACGCGTCGGGGCAGTTTAAACAGGCGGTCGGCAACACGACCAAGACGCTAAGCCAACAGCGAGACGAGGCCTTGGCACCTGTGCTTGCCAAGTATCAGGAATTGCAGACGAAATGGAAGAGCCTGAAGAGCGTGCACGAGAAGAACGAGTTTCTCAAGGCCAACAAGACCGCCTTTGAACAGCTTGGCGTTAGCATAGACAGCGTGGGGACGGCAGAGAGCTTTTTCGTGAAGAACACCAAGGCGGTGGAGGCCGCGATGTATGCTCGCGCTGAGGCCGCCGCCGCCGCGTCGCTTGCCGAGGAAGAGATGCGCAAGGCACTGGAGGCCGAGAGCAGGGTGAAAAGCGACCGCGAGAAAGACAAGGCCAACTACAAGCGCCAGAACCACACGGGCAAGACGGGGCAGGACGCTGCCATTGACGCGCTCGTTGACAGCGGGGCAATAAAGGTGACGAGCAAGCGGACGCAAAGGGACGTGGCCGAGCTGGGTAAGCACCGTGCGGCGGCAAGGAGTTATAGCAATAGAGGCGCGAGTGCGGCGGCAAGGGCTACGGCAGGGCTGAGGCCATACCAAAACGGCAATGCCGGAAGCACGACGGGAACAGGCGGCGCTAGAAGCACGGGCGGTGCGGCTGACAAGAAGGCACTGATGGGCTCTCTCGACTGGTATGACCAGAAGATGCAGGAACTGCGCAAACGGATATACGCCACTAACGACGAGGCTACCGCCGCCGGCCTGCAAGCGCAATATGAAGACCTTGAGCAGAAGAGCAAGAACCTCAAGGTGGCCATCGGACTTGAAGAACCAAAGGCCGCAGAGGTGAAGAGCTATGCCGAGCAACTGCAAGACCGGCTCAAGGAGGCGCAGAAAGGCATGGACAACGCCACGACGGTAGAGGCGAGGGTGAAGGCGAGCGCTAAGGTTGCCGAGATACAGAAAGAGATAGACATTGCCACGCGCGGTGAACTGAGCATAGAGGCGGACGTAGAACCGGCATACGTGATGAAAGGCAGCGTGGAGGACAAGCGCCAGAGCTACCAGAACGCCCAAAGCAAGGTTAGCCGCATACAACAAGACTACGAGATAGGCATCATAGGCAAGGAAGATGCCGAGAGGCAGGTGGCAGAGGTCAACGCCGCCCTCTCGCAGATGGGCAGCACGCTGAAACCCCTGAAGATAGAGGTTGAGGCGAGCAGCCTGGACAAGGCGCGGGAGAGCATGGCAGGGTTGGCGCAACAGTTTGGCGGAAGCGGCGCGCAGATAGGCTCACAGATAATGGAGATAGCCAAGGCGATGAAGGCGGTGCGCCAGGCCGCCAAGCAGACCAACAAGGAGACGACCGCCACGGGCAAGGGTTTCTCGATGACAAGCTCTTATGCCACGGCAGGCGCCGCAGGCCTGACGGCCATAGGCAACGCCCTTCAACAGGTGGGTAGCAAGAGCGCGGCTGCCAAGGCCGGCGCGGTGATGGCGGCAATAGGGCAGATAGTGCTTGGCTTCGCCACATATACGGCACAAAGCGCGCAGCTTGGCCCTTGGGGATGGATAGCCGCTGTAGCCGGTGGCTTGGCGGCATAAGCATGACGATACCTTGCGACACGGCGATAATGATGCTCTCGGCGCTGGAGATGTATGCGCTGGAGTGCTTCAACGTGACGGCAGGGCATAAGGCTAAGGTGTCGGCACTGACCACGGTGGAAGACGTATCGGCGTATGACTATACCACGGGCTATCCGACCATGCTCGAACTGAATGTGTAATGTACAATGTATAATGTACAATGTAGAATGTATAAATTATAAATTGTAAATTGTAAATTATAAATAGTATGGCGATTATTGCATTGTTTCTGCTTGCCTCCTATCTCGTAGCCACACGGTTGCGGTTGGGCAAGGCGGACATGATTTCTGACACGTTCTACCAGCTCGAAGGCAAGCGCAAGGGCCTCGGCTTCCTGTTCTCCCTCACCATGACCGCCACGGCTCTGCTCATGCTCCCTGCCATGCTCGACATGGGCAAGGGCGTGCAGTGCCTCGCCTTCTTGGGTTGTGGCGGCCTGGTGTTCGTAGGTGCTGCACCCAACTACCTCTCGCAAGACGAATACCCCATTCACAAGGGCGGAGCGATAGTGGCGGCAATAGGTTGCGTGGGGTGGTGCCTGACCGTCTGCTGGTGGCCAACGGTGGCGATTGGTAGCCTTTACGCCTTGTATATGGTAGCCAAAAGCCTTTATAAGTCGCTTGATAACATGTGGTGGATTTCCTCGCTTGGCATACGCTGGCACCCGTGGTACTGGGCGGAGGTGGCTTGCTTCGCCGACGTGTTCGCTACGTATTTTGCGGCCCTCCCCTGACCCCTCCCCACTAAGGGAGGGGAGTGATTAGGGGAAGCCGCCACTTTTAGTGCGAAGATGGCGAGAAGGACGAAGAACTAATGCGAGCGATAGCGTGATGGGCATTTTGCTGACGTTAGCAAAAAGGTATTTGGTGCGTGGTTCAACTAATATGCGAACCGTTCAACTAATTGCCTCTTGGAGAAATTGGAATAATAGGAAATAGCGTTTCAAGGTAAAAGGAAATTCAGGATAACAGGAAACAAGATGATTCAGGATAACAACCCGCTACAAATCGGGAATAGGTATCATTAAGAAGAAATGGTTTTTAGGTTTATAAGTTTATTTGTTAGATTTAGTGGTTTTTTAAAAGGTTAATTAAACATGAGGGAAGCGTAAGCCGTGAGGCCAGACGTGTCCCGATGGGCGAAGCTCTACTGTGATAGCAGGGTTTCGCCGTTTATTTTATTTCGATTGCCTAATTCTGACGGCATGGCCTTTGTTCGCGTTTAATACGCATATATATGATGAACTATTGCTGGTGTTTGGGATTTTGGCGGAAAAATATTTTGCTGAAAGATTTGGTGGATTGCTAAATATTCTGTATCTTTGCGGTTGTAAAGAACTCTTTTTTTTCATTGTAATGAATGTTTTAATTCTTAAATGTATTTTAAGTGATTAGAAGTCTCGGACTGACCGAATGTTTATCATAGAGGTTATTAAATGTGTCATTAGATTTCTCTTACGGTAGATTTTTTGGTGTAATATTGTTAATTTTTTGGGGTTTGGGCGTTGTGACGACGGTGTTTGCCCCGTGGCATGATTAAAAGGTTAGTTTGAAGATTGAAAGTTTTTTTGTAGAATTACGGGTTGGCGAACCCAGCGCGCGCCTCTCTTGTCGTGGAAGACAGGGGAGGCACGTTTGGTTTGTGGGAGTGGGTAAAAAGTGTCTTGAAATATTTTGGCGTATCAAATATTTTTTGTATCTTTGTAGTGTAATCAAATGGGGATTACAAAGGGGAAATCGAAAACCTTGAAGAGAGTAGGAAGGAATGAAACCCCAAAGCCGTATGAGAACGTACATTTCAATTCGGAGTTGGAAAGTCAAGATAACTCTAACAATAGAGCTTTAGACTTGATTTTACCAAAGGGGGTGGTGCTCGAACCACCGCCCCCGCTTTGGGTTTTCATTGGCGAAATTGCAATTTACTTTTCAAAACGCAAAATTTTTAACTTATGGAAACAAAAGAGGCTAAGACGTGGGGAGGCGCGAGAGCGGGCTCTGGACGTAAGAAGAAGTATGCAAAAACAATATTCTTCAGCGTAACACAGGAGGTGCTGGACATCCTTTCCAAGGTGGAGGAAAACCGCAGCGACTTCATAAACCGCTGCATCCTGTCAGCGACGCAAGAGGAGGAGCGCAAACGCGAAGCTCGTTGAAACCATCATCGAACTGGCTGGCATAAGAGGTGAGGCGCGTTCCAATGCCGTTTTTTCGAGAGCATGATGACGCAGAGGCCATACAGGGCGCCAGACCTATAAGCCTTCAGAGATGAGGCGGTCTATAAGCTTGAAGTTGTTGTCGTTGATGATGGTGAAGTCTTTTTGGATGTAGATGTCGGCCAGCTGCATATTGCCCACGTGGTTAAGTGCCTCGTCAACATCGGATTTGGGAAACCGCATGAGGTTGCGCGAGAGGGTGGCGAAGGTGTGCCTTGCCTGATAGAAGCTAAGGCTGGTGGAGCCGATGGCTTTGGCAATGTCTTTCAGGCCAAGGTTAAGGGCACGGTTGAAGTCGGCAGGCGTGGCATACCTGCTTGAGAACCGGAACAGGCGGCTTCCACCCTTCCATTTCTCCACGAGCGAGCGGACGTATGGGTGAACCTTTACCTCGATGTAGGCACCGTCGGCGCGCCTATCCTTGGTCTTTGTTCGGTTGTAGCAGATGGTGTCGCCTCGCATCTCCGTGACATTGTATAGGTCTACGGAATTGATGCCCATAAGACAAAACGACATGATAAAGCAGTCGTGGGCAAGTTCTTCCCTGCCTCCCTGCTGGCAGTCGTGATGGGCGATTTTCAGCAACGTTTCCAACGGCAGGGCGCGTACCCCACATCTGATGGCCTGTTTTGGTACTCGGAACCGTGTGAACGGGTCGTTTTTTATAGCCATGTCGAAGTCGGTGTTGTATTTCCTCATGGCCTCTCTGTAGAGGTGTCTGATTAGGCCGAGGTATTGGGTGACAGCTCGTGGCCGGTCGGCCAGCGACATCTGCAACCGTTCAAGGAAGCCATAGGTGATGGCCGCGAATGGAAGATGGCGCGCGCCTACGAACTTCTCCATGGCGTTGATGGCTGTGATGTAGTTTCTTTTCCCTTTGACTGTGGAGCGTTCCAGCCATTCGTCGGCGAACTGGAAGAAGTCGAGGCTACTGGAGTCCGGTGCCAAGAGGCGCGACATGATCACGTCGAGGGGAGTGTCTTGGCCGACGTATTCGATGAGGATGTCGTCGAGCTTGTCTTGCAGCTCCCTTCGTTTTCGCTCAAGCAGCCTGGCCTTTCTCAGATTGGTGATCTTCTTGCCGTTTGGCGACACTTCGTCGGGCATGGCCCTCAAACCTGTGGGAATGCGCCTCTTGTCCCTGCCTTGGCAGACGAGGTAAGAAATGTATCTTTCTCTCCTGTTCTTGTACTTCTTTATTTCGATTGTCAATGTGGCCATAGTTGTAAAAATTGTTCTTTGGGGAAATCTTGGGGAAATCTTAGGCTTACAAGTAGCCTATATCCGTTACAAGTATGAAATGCCCTTAAAACGTAAAACCCTGCAAGCCAAACGACTTGCAGGATTTCCTTGGTGACCCCGGTGGGACTCAAACCCGCGACACTCAGAACCGGAATCTGATGCTCTATTCAACTGAGCTACGGGGCCATTGTTTTTGAAGTGTTGCAAAGTTAATAATAATCCGTGGAACGACAAAATGTTTGTGCCGAATAGTTATTTGTGATAGTAAAAAACGCAAAAACTATTATTTTGTATAAAAATGGCATTGATAAGTTTCTTTATATGAGTAAATTTACGTAATTTTGCAACAAATATTTAAGACTTAAGACAAAATTGATGAAAACTTCTATTTTGGCTGTGATGGCCGTAATGCTTTCCCTCAATGTGGGGGCAGCGGAAAAGAAAGACAGCGTAAACCCAAACAAGCCTGTCTTTACCGTAGTTAAGGAAAACCCGATTACCAGCATTAAAAACCAAAACCGTTCTGGTACGTGCTGGGACTATTCAACCCTCTCATTCTTTGAGGCTGAGATTCTGAAGAATACAGGCAAGACATACGACCTTTGCGAGTCGTTTGTAGCCAACAAGACATACATGGATCGTGCGATTCAGGTGGTTCGTCTTCATGGCGACTGCCAGTTTGCCCAGGGTGGCAGCGCCTACGACCCTCTCTATGTGATTCAGCATTATGGCATCTGCCCAGAGACAGCAATGCCTCAGACAGGTAGCCTTTATGGAGACTCCTTGCTCAACTTCAATGAGTTCTTTAACGTGATGAGCCCATATGTAGAGGCTGTCGCCACGAGCAAGTCGTCCAAGTTGTCTCCGGCGTGGAAAAACGGCTTGCAGGGCATTCTCGACTCTTATCTCGGCAAGTGCCCAACACAGTTCACTTATCAGGGTAAGTCTTACACTCCCAAGAGCTTTGCTGCAAGCTTGGGTCTTGACAGCGCAGCTTGTGAGAACTATGTCAGCTTCACAAGCTATACCCACCATCCTTTCTGGACGGCTTTCGCTGTTGAGGTGCAAGACAACTGGCGCAACCCATTGTCTTGGAACGTTCCAATCAACGACTTGGCAAAGATCATCGACAACGCCATCATGAACGGCTACACTGTGGCTTGGGGTGGTGACGTGTCAGAGGACGGTTTCACCCGCACAGGTCTTGCTTATATGTACGACACAAAGAAACTCGCCAGCATGGAGGGTTCCGACATGGCACACTGGCTCAAGCTCGCACCCGCAAAGAGGAAGAGCCTTGTTGACTCTCTTGGCGTGAACGTGCCAGAGATAGAACCCACGCAGAAGCAGCGCCAAGAGCGCTACGACAGTTGGGAGCTCACCGATGACCACGGCATGCTTATCTACGGTATCGCCAAGGATCAGAATGGTAAGGAATACTACATGGTGAAGAACTCATGGGGTACGACAGGCGACTACAAGGGCATTTGGTATATGACCAAGAACTTTATCGTGGCAAACACCATGGACTTCATGGTAAACAAGAACGCAGTGCCAAAAGACATCCGTAAGAAGTGCGGTTTCTAAAAATATCAAGGCTCGCTGAAAAGCGAGCCTTTTCTTTTTTTTATACTTTTAGTATGGCAATACTTTCATTTGTTTCTTTTTTTCCTTATCTTTGCATTAGAAATAAAAAATAGCAGCATGCATTTCAAATGGAAGTACGACCCGTTAAAACCTGAGGAATCTCGGCAATCACTTGAGTTGAGCGAGAAACTCAGCATGAGCCCTACTCTTACGGGATTGCTCGTCAAGCGTGGCATCACTACGGAAAGCGCTGCCAAACGCTTCTTTCGTCCGCAGCTTTCAGACCTCATCAACCCTTTCTTGATGAAGGACATGGACATTGCCGTGGACAGGCTCAATGATGCCATGGGGCGTAAGGAGCGGGTGCTCGTTTATGGTGACTACGATGTTGACGGTTGTACGGCTGTTGCATTAGTTTATAAGTTCCTGCAACAGTTTTACTCGAATATCGACTATTACATCCCCGACCGCTACGATGAAGGCTACGGCGTGAGCAAGATGGGCATAGATTATGCCTATGAGACGGGCGTTAAGCTCATCATCATTCTCGACTGTGGAATCAAGGCCAACAACATGATAGCCTATGCCAAGAGTCTTGGCATCGACTTCATCATTTGCGACCATCATATGCCAGACGAGACGCTCCCCGATGCCGTGGCAATCCTAAACCCCAAGCGTGCTGACGACACCTATCCTTTTAAGCACCTTTGTGGCTGTGGGGTGGGGTTCAAGTTTATGCAAGCCTTCTCAAAAAACAACGGCATACCATTTTCCAGGCTTATTCCGCTTCTTGATTTCTGTGCGGTGAGCATTGCCGCAGATCTCGTTCCCGTGGTAGACGAAAACCGCATCCTCGCCTTCCACGGCTTGAAACAGCTAAATCAAAATCCTTCGATAGGCTTGAAGGCCATCATTGACATCTGTGGGCTCAATGGTCGCGACATTTCCATGAGCGACATCATTTTCAAGATTGGTCCGCGCATTAACGCCTCGGGCAGAATGGAGAATGGCAAGGAGAGTGTAGACCTCCTTGTGGAGAAAGATTTCAACACCGCCGTAAAGGAAGCTCGCCACATCGACGAGTATAACGAGCAGCGCAAGGACATAGACAAGCAGATGACGGAAGAGGCCAACAACATAGTTTCGCGCATCGATGCCCAGAAACACCATTCCTCTATCGTGCTATACGATGAACATTGGAAGAAAGGTGTCATAGGCATTGTGGCATCCCGTCTTACGGAACTTTATTTCCGTCCTACGGTGGTCATAACGCGTGATGGCGATCTCGCCACCGGCTCGGCACGTTCGGTGATGGGATTTGACATCTATTCTGCAATAAAGAGTTGTCGTGACCTGTTGCTCAACTTTGGCGGTCACACCTATGCCGCGGGCTTGACTTTGAAATGGGCCGACGTGCCCGAATTCCGCAACCGTTTTCAGCATTATGTGGATGAGCACATCCATGCTGAGCAAACCGAGGCACTGCTGCGCATCGACGACGTGCTCGACTTCAAGGACATTAGCAAGCGTTTCTTTAATGATCTAAAACGTTTTTCCCCTTTTGGTCCAGGCAACGAGAAGCCAATGTTTTGTACCAAGGGAGTCTATGACTATGGCACGAGTAAGGTCGTGGGCCGCTCGCAGGAACATATCAAATTGGAACTTGTCGATTCCAAGTCGGGCACTGTAGTCAACGGCATAGCCTTCGGCCAGAGCGCGTCGGCAAGGTATATAAAGTCGAAGAGGTCGTTTGACATAGCCTACACTTTAGAGGCTAACGTGTTTAAACGCAACCAAGTGCAACTCCAGATAGAGGACATACGCCCAACCGAAGAAGAAATATACTAACGCTGCAAGCAAATGGAACCGGAGAAAAGAGACATCTATCGAGACATTCTCCGCCAATATTGGGGTTATGATGATTTTCGCGGCATCCAGCGAGATATTATCGAGAGTATTGGCTCTGGCAGGGATACGCTTGGCCTGATGCCTACGGGTGGTGGCAAGAGCATCACGTTCCAAGTTCCGGCTCTCGCGGCAGATGGCACGTGCATAGTGGTGACGCCCCTCATAGCCTTGATGAAAGACCAAGTTCAGCATTTAAGGGCTAAGGGAGTCAGGGCCGTGGCTATCTACTCGGGCATGAAACGCAGCGAGATAGTAAGTGCGTTGGAGAATTGCATCCTTGGTGACGTGAAGTTGCTTTACGTCTCCCCTGAACGTCTTTCCTCTGATATTTTTCAGGTTAAACTCCGCCATATGCGCGTGAGCTTCATCACTGTCGATGAGGCTCATTGCATCAGTCAATGGGGTTACGATTTTCGTCCTGCCTATTTGGAAATAGGTAACATTCGGAAGATTAAACCCGAAGCTCCAGTGCTGGCGCTCACTGCCACGGCAACACTCCAAGTGATCGACGACATTCAAGAAAAGCTCTCGTTCAAGTTGAAGAATGTCTTCCGCATGAGCTTTGAGCGCAAAAACTTGTCTTATGTCGTTAGAAAGGCCGAGAACAAGCCGGCAGAATTGCTGCATATCCTTAAACGGGTCGCAGGCTCGGCAATAGTGTATGTCAGGAGCAGACGGCGTTGCAAGGATATGTCAGAGTTCTTGAGCGGCTCGGGCGTTGACTCCACGTTTTATCATGCCGGTCTTGAGCATTCCACTCGTGATGAGCGTCAGAAATTGTGGCAGGAAGACAAGAAACGCGTGATAGTGGCAACTAACGCTTTTGGCATGGGCATAGACAAGCCCAATGTGAGGATAGTAATCCATTTCGACTGTCCAGACTCTATTGAAGCATATTTCCAAGAAGCAGGGCGTGCCGGACGTGACGGCAAGAAGGCTTATGCTGTCTTGTTGTGGAATGGCAGTGACGTGAGCAAGCTGACGCGACGCGTTGATGAGAATTTCCCGCCGAAAGAGTATATAAATAATGTGTACAATTGTTTGGCGTTTTATTATGGAGTGGGATTGGGAAGCGGCGTTGGCCACACCTTTTCTTTTGACATTGGGCAGTTTTGCGCAACATATCATTTGTTTCCCATTCAGGTGGATTCTTCACTTCATATCCTTGACAATGCCGGTTACTTGCATTATGACACCGATCCTGATTCGGCAGCGAGGGTTCATGTATTATTGCGTCGCAACGATTTATACCAACTCGAATCCTTGTCGGGCAACGATGAGGCAGTGATGACGGCACTGCTGCGTTGCTATGGAGGGCTTTTTACCGACTACAGATATGTTGACGAGTCGCTCATAGCCTCGCAAGCACAACTTACGCGCGACCAATGTTACCAAACCCTCAAGAGCTTGAGCAAGCGTAGCATCATAAGCTATATACCTCAACGCAAGATGCCTTTCGTCTCTTATCAACGGGATAGGGAAGAAGAGGCGTTTATCCCTAAGTCGGTATATGAAGAACGCAAAGAGCAGTTTGTCAAGCGCATAGAGGCAGTGATGGCTTATGCCGGCAACGACAACGTTTGTAGAAGTCAGCAATTGCTACGCTATTTTGGCGAAGACGACGTGGAAGAATGTGGCCACTGCGACGTGTGCC
Source organism: Oscillospiraceae bacterium (assembly GCA_963599465.1). Taxonomy (GTDB): domain Bacteria; phylum Bacteroidota; class Bacteroidia; order Bacteroidales; family Bacteroidaceae; genus Prevotella. The sequence goes on from CAVBXD010000013.1 coordinate 26,849, forward strand.
TAAGTGACAAGCACGAATCGATGACTTTCAAGAATGCAACGGTCAAGCTTATCCTCGCCCTCCTTTCCGACAAGAAACCACACTCGTTGGATGAAGTGGCTGCGTTGGATGCCCCAAGCGAGGACATCGACAGGGCACTTCGTTTTCTCGTAAGTGAGGACATGGTCTGCATGGATGTGGATAAACTGTTGTTGGACGAATAAAAAAAATAAAAGGCACACCTCACGGCGGGCCTAATATTGAATTATACAAAAACATTATGATATCTATCTCGTAAAGTACTCAGCGGTTTGGGTTTCTATACCTTTCCTTTTTCTGTTTGCAAAATTAGTTGTTTTCTTTCATTGCCGCAATACTTAAAATTGGTGATTTTAGCAAAAACGTGGTTGCAAACTATTGAATTAAAAGCAAAAAGCGTACCTTTGTAACACGAACAAGATATAATTCATAATAATCCAACAAATAATCATGCGCAATACTTTTGGAAATGTCTTCACCCTTACGTCTTTTGGTGAGAGTCATGGCACGGCTGTCGGTGGTGTAGTGGACGGTATGCCGGCAGGGATAGATATTGACATGGACTTCATTCAACATGAACTCTCGCGCCGTCGTCCAGGGCAGAGCAAGATTACCACGTCGCGCAACGAACCCGACCAAGTGGAGTTGCTCAGCGGAGTGTTCGAGGGAAAGTCTACTGGCATGCCCATTGGCTTCGTGGTGCGCAACACCAACCAGCATTCCAACGATTATGACAACCTTCGCCAGATATTCCGCCCGTCACATGCCGACTTTACATATTTCTCAAAGTATGGCATTCGTGATCATCGGGGCGGCGGTCGTTCCTCCGCGCGTGTCACCATAGCGCGATGTGTTGGTGGCGCATTGGCCAAACTCGCCTTGAGACAACTTGGAATCACCGTTCAGGCTTATGTGTCGCAGGTAGGCAACATAGAGCTTGAGCGTGACTATAAAACATACGATCTTTCCAAGGCAGAGGACAATGTGGTGCGTTGCCCCGACGCGTCGAAGGCAAAGGAGATGGAAAATCTCATCCTTGAAGTTAAGGAAAAAGGCGACACGGTGGGCGGCGTAGTCACTTGTGTCATAAAAGGCTGCCCCATAGGTATTGGTGAGCCTGAGTTTGGCAAGCTCAACGCGCAACTTGGCGCTGCGATGCTTTCCATCAATGCTGTGAAGGGTTTTGAGATTGGCGATGGATTCGACATGGTGCGGCATTTCGGCTCCGAGGTTAACGACATCATGTCACCCGAAGGTCTGCTTTCCAACCATTCTGGTGGTGTTCAAGGTGGCATATCAAATGGCGCCGACATATTCTTTAGAGTAGCGTTTAAGCCGGTGGCTACGCTGCTTATGCCACAACCAACAATAGACGTGGATGGCAATGCCACCACAGTAGACGTTCGTGGACGGCACGACCCTTGCGTGGTGCCTCGGGCTGTGCCTATCGTTGAGAGTATGGCGGCAATGGTCATACTTGATGGTTATTTAATGAACAAGACGGTAAAACTGTAAATCATACAGATGCCCTTATGTTGGAGAATACAGTTACGATAAAGAGTGCCGTCTTGAGTCAAGTTGCAGAGATAACCTCGCTTATTATGGAGGCGATGGATTATGAATGTTGCCGCAATTTTGCCGGTCCGGAACACTCCTTGGACGATTTTCGCAGCATGATGACGAAGCTTGTCACCATGGACGACAGCCAATATTCATACCGCAACACTCTTGTTGCCATGGTTGGCGATGATGTGGCAGGATGTCTTGTGGCTTATGACGGGAAAGACCTTCTCAGGTTGCGTAGGAGGTTTATAGAAGCGGCACGTGAGTTTCTTGATCGCGATTTCTCCACTATGGATGAAGAGACAAGGGCTGGCGAGTATTATCTTGACTCGCTATGTGTGAAGAAGGACTTTCGCAAGCGGGGCATAGCCACTAAACTTATAAAGGAGGCTATCGAGCGGCACGGAACACAGCCGATAGGGTTGCTCGTGGACCACACGCATCCTTGGGCAGAGCGCCTTTACCGAGCCATTGGCTTTGAGTTTGTTAATGAAACCACGTGGGGGGGGCATTCAATGAATCATTTGCAATATCTTCCATAGAAAAAGCTCACCTGATGCAGTCTTGTCATACAGGTGAGCTTATTTTATAGAGTTGAACAGCGAATCAAGGCAAAGAGCTTAGTTAGTATATAATGGGAAAGATCAACGTTTCTTTGCGTCATGCTTTCCGTGTTTCGCTTCCTATAATGGCGGGCTACGGTTTTCTTGGCATGACATACGGCATATACATGCACGAATTGGGCTTCTCGTTCGTGTATCCTATGTTGCTTGCCGTGACTGTGTATGCCGGCAGCGCGGAGTTTCTCTTGGGCAACATGCTGCTGGGCAGTTTTCATCCCATACAGGCTTTCTTGATGGTATTGATGATAAATGCCAGGCATCTTTTCTATGGTCTGTCCATGCTCGACAAATATAAAGGGTTGGGATGGAAGAAGTTTTTCCTTATCTTCGGAATGTCGGATGAAACTTTCGCCTTGACAAGTTCCACGAAGATACCAAAGGAAGCGGATAAAGGTTGGTTCCTGCTTTGGATAACCTGGCTTGACGAGGCTTATTGGGTGTCAGGTGCAACATTTGGAGGAATCATAGCACCATATCTTAAATTCGACTTAAAGGGATTGGACTTTGTGCTGACTGCCATGTTCACCGCTATTTTCGCAGACAACTGGCTTAGGGAGAAAGACCATACAAGTAGCCTGTCTGGGCTGTTTATCTCGGCGCTTTGCCTGTTGATGTTCAATGCCGACAATTTCATCATTCCCAGCATGGTAGTGATTCTTGTGTTCCTTACCATTTACAGAAAACGAGGAAAGAAAGACATGCTATGAGCACAACACAACAAATCATAATGGTTGTAGCGGGCGTGGTGGCGACGATGCTCACTAGGTTCATTCCTTTCATTGCTTTTCGTCCCGACAAGCCAACCCCCAAGTATATAATGTATTTGGGCAAGGTGTTGCCAGCGTCGGTTTTCGCCATGCTGGTGGTATATTGTCTTCGCTCTTCCGTTTCGATAGACAGCACGGGAAGCGTTGTGCATTGGCGCGTCTTGTTGTCGCCAGATGCATTGTCGCAATTCATGGCAGTGGCGTTCACAATCTTGGTGCACGTATGGAGAAAAAACATCATGTTGTCGATAGCTTTGGGCACTATTTGCTACATGATACTCCTCAAGGTCTTATAGCTGTTCGAATCGGTGTGGCTAGACAAGGTTGATGAAAGAAGGTTACGCTTCTTCCACAAACCTGATGATGCCGTCTAAATCGTTGGGACTAAACCAGCTGATGTCGGTGTCTTTCTTGAACCATGTCAGCTGCTTGCGCATATAACGGCGTGTGTTCGACTGTATTTGGCGAATGGCCTCGTCAAGGGTTATAAGGCCGTCGAGATAGTCGAACGTCTCCTTGTAGCCAACAGTGTTGAGGGCATTGGCTGATCGCTTGTCGTAAACAGACAAGGCCTCATTGATAAGCCCCTCGTTGACCATTGCCACGACGCGAGCGTTGATGCGCTCGTACATTTCTTCGCGTGGTCGGTTTAGTCCAATCTTTACGATGCGGAAAGGTCGTTGCTTCACGGTGCCTTTCCGGAACGAAGTATATGTGCGTCCTGATTGATGGCAGATTTCTAAGGCGTGGATGACACGTCGAGGATTATTCTTGTCCACTACGTTCCAATATTCCGGGTCAATCCTATGCAATTCCTCTACGAGAGAAGCCAACCCCTCGTTTTCGAGACGTTCCTTCATCCATAGGCGTGTCTCGTCATTGATTGTCGGAATGTCGTCGATGCCCTTGCATACAGCGTCTATGTACATCATGCTACCGCCCGTGAGAAGGAGATTTTCATGCCGCGTTCCATCCTCATTGCCACAAAAAAGTCGCTCCACGAGGGAGAGGCTATCTTCCTCGTAGAGCGATGCACTATAGTAATCGTCGACATGATGGTTGCCGACGAAATAATGTTTTGCTTCTTCCTGTTGCCGTGGGGTAGGGGCTGCGGTGCCTATTGGTATCTCCGCGTATATCTGCCGCGAGTCGGCATTTATCACTGGCGAGCCGAGGTGCTTGGCAATGGTCAGCGCAGCCTCGCTCTTGCCTACGCCCGTTGGACCGAGAAGAACAAACAGTGTATTCAATGTTATCTGATGATGCCGCGTTTAGACGTAGAGATGAAATCGATGATGTACTGAATCTCAGGTGTCACCTGCAACTCGCTCTGCACCTTCTTCAGTCCTTCGGCGATGATGCCCTCACTGTAGATAAGACGGTAGGCATTGTGGATAAGATCTATCAAGTCGTTGCTGAATCCGTGACGGCGAAGACCCACGAGATTGACACCACAGTATTTTGTTGGCTCCTTGCCGGCGATGATGTATGGCGGTATGTCCTGGCTGAAACGGCAGCCGCCTTGAATCATTACGTATCCGCCAATCTTGCAGAACTGGTGGCAGAGCACTGTGGCGGAGATGATGGCGTTGTCGTCGATGGTTACCTCACCGGCAAACTTCGTGGAGTTGCCTATGATGCACTTGCTGCCAACGACACAGTCGTGGGCAACGTGCATGTTCTCCATGAGTAGGTTGTTGTTGCCCACTACAGTTTTTCCCTTTGAAGCCGTGCCGCGCGAGATGGTGACATTCTCGCGGATGCTGTTGCCATCGCCTATGAAGCATAGGGTTTCCTCACCCTTGAACTTCAAGTCCTGCGGCTTGGTGGAAATACTTGCTCCGGGAAACACCTCGTTGTTGTTGCCTATGCGTGCGCCATAGTTGATGGTCACGCTGTTTTGCAACACGTTGTTATCGCCAATGACGGTGTTCTTGTCGATAAAGCAGAAAGGGCCTATAATGTTGTTGTCTCCAAGTTTTGCATCCGGGTCAACGAATGCTAATGGGCTTATCTGATTCATGGTATAAAAGTCTTTGCAATAAACAATTTTATTAGTTCTTCACTTTTCACTCCTCGTTTTTGGTGATTTGTGCCGTGAATGTTGCTTCTGACACCACGTGGTCGCCTACGAACATATAGCCTTTCATAGTGCTGATGCCGTGGCGCACAGGGCCGAGAAGCTCTACACGGAAGAGCAGCGTGTCGCCAGGGACAACCTTGTGCCTGAATTTAACATCGTTGATTTTCAGGAAATAGGTTGACCACTTCTCTGGGTCTTGGAGTTGGCTAAGTACAAGCAAACCTCCGCATTGTGCCATAGCCTCAATTTGCAGCACGCCCGGCATGACTGGCTCTTGTGGGAAGTGCCCTTGGAAGAACGGCTCGTTGGCTGTGACGTTTTTAATGCCAACGATAGTGTTGGCACCCATTGCGACGACCTTGTCGACAAGCTGCATGGGATAGCGATGTGGCAAGAGCTGGCGAATGCGAATATTGTCCATGAGTGGCTCCTCATTTGGGTCGTATATTGGAGCTTGCACCTCATGCTTGCGAATCTCCTTGCGCATGAGCCGCGCGAACTTGTTGTTCACCGTGTGGCCCGGGCGTGTGGCTATGATGCGGCCCTTGATAGGCTTGCCAATCAAGGCCATGTCGCCGATGATGTCGAGGAGCTTGTGGCGTGTGCACTCGTTGTCCCACTGCAACTGTCGGTGTTGTATGTATCCGATCTTTGTCGCGTCGATATGTTGCACGTGTAGAAAATCGGCGAGCTTGTCAAGCTTGTCTTGTTCCACTTGTTGCTCATAAATGACGATTGCGTTGTCGAGGTCACCTCCCTTTATGAGGTTGGCCTCAAGCAAGGGCACGATGTCGCGGACAAAGACAAATGTTCGTGCAGGCGCAATGTCTGTGACATATTTCTCGATGCTGTCAAGAGTGGCAAACTGCGAGCTGATAAACTTGGAGTTGAACGAGCACATCGCCGTTATGGAGAAGTCCTCGTCTGGCAGGATGGTTATCACCGATTCGTTGTCCTTGTCTCTGACCTCAATTTTCTTGCGGATGATATAATAGTCCTTGGGCGCGTTCTGGTCAACGATGCCCACTTTCTTTATTTGTTCAACATACATGTCGGCAGCACCGTTAAGAATCGGGAACTCAGGGCCATTGACCTGTATGAGGCAGTTGTCTATTCCGAGAGCATAGAGCGCCGACATGCCATGCTCAACTGTAGATACTCTCGCCTCGCCTTTCTGAAGCACCGTGCCGCGATTAGTGGCGACAACATTCTCGGCTATGGCCTCGATGATGGGTTGACCTTCGAGGTCGATTCGCTGTATCTTGTATCCTGTATTCTCTGGCGCTGGGTTAAAAGTAACGGTAAGGCTCAGACCTGTGTGCAAGCCTTTTCCGAAGAGCGAGAAGCTACCGCCCAGCGTTTTTTGTTTTTCAGCGTTCATAAGTCTTATTTCTTTGAGTTCTTTAATTCGGCAACCTCTTTCTGCAGTTCGTTGAGCTGCCTGTAAAGGTCAGGCAATTTGCTCATCAAGGCATGGCCACGGAAGAAAGCCATCTTGCCCATTGGCGGGGTGCCGATAAGCGACTGGTTGCTTTTGATTGATGAAGGCGCTCCCGACTGTGCTCCAAGCATCACGCGATCGCCTATGGTAATGTGTCCCGACACTCCTACTTGGCCTCCGAACATACACCATTGGCCCACTTTGGTTGAACCTGCCACACCCACTTGGGCCGACATTACGGTATTCTCACCTATGTCGGTGTTGTGGGCAATCTGCACGAGGTTGTCGAGTTTCACGCCCTTCCTTATGATGGTAGTGCCCATTGTTGAACGGTCCACGCATGAGTTTGCGCCAATCTCAACATCGTCTTCAATGGTAACGATGCCAATCTGCGGAATCTTGTCGTATTGGTTGGTTTCTGGATTTGGGGCGAAGCCGAAGCCATCGGCACCAATGACCGTGCCTGAATGCAACACTACATTGTTACCGATGCGGCATCCATGATAAATGCTTACGTGGGGGTAGAAAAGGCAATTGGCTCCAATCTTGACATCATCCATGATGGTGACGTTGGGATATATCTGGCAGCCATCTCCAATTTCTACGCCATCAGCGATATATGCGAAAGCGCCGATGTAGCAATCTTCGCCGATTTTCGCTTTTGGGGAAACAAATGCGAGAGGGTCAACGCCCGTTTTCTTCGGAGCACTTGCAGCATAGAGTTGCAGGAGCTTTGCCACGCAGTCGCGAGCGTTTTTCACGCGGATAAGCGTGGTTTCTACTGGATGCTCGAAGTCGAGACTGTCATCAACAAGAACAATACTCGCCTTCGTATTATAAATATATTGGATATATTTTGGGTTAGCGAGGAATGATATAGAGCCTGGTACTCCTTCCTCAATCTTGGCGAAAGTATGCACAGTGGCATTTTCGTTGCCTTCTACTCTTCCCTGAATAAACTGGGCTATCTGTTTTGCAGAGAATTCCATTTTGTGGTTGTTTTGAAATGTTTCTGCAAAAATAATGATTTATTTCCTAACTGTTTGATGATAGCCTGAATATTTGTGTTTTTTATTACACAAACGGCGTGTAGTTGCACACTTACACGCCGTTTGAGAATATAAATAGTAGTATAAACAACTATGGAAAAGGTCAGTTGTTGTAATGACAATCAGAGCTTTTCAAGTTCTGCTTGCATTTCCTGCTGCAGTTCTTTTGCCTTTTGCTTTGCCGCAAGTGCGAAACGTTCGTCGTGGCCTGCGTAGATGATGCCACGGCTGGAGTTGACAAGCAGTCCACAATCCTTTATCATGCCATACTTGCACACTTCCTGAAGACTTCCGCCTTGTGCGCCAACGCCAGGGACGAGGAGGAAACTGTTGGGGGCAACTCTGCGGATGTCGCTGAACATCTTGCCTTGTGTCGCGCCAACCACATACATCATGTTTTCCTCAGTGCCCCATTGTTGGGTCTTGCGTATCACTTTCTCAAAGAGTGGTTCGCCGTCACCGTCCTCTGTAAGCTGGAAGTCATGGCTGCCTTTGTTGCTTGTCAATGCAAGCACAATGACCCATTTGTCCTTGTATTCGAGGAAAGGAGTGATGCTGTCTTCGCCCATGTAAGGAGCCACGGTAAGGGCGTCGACATTAAAGCCCTCGAAGAATGACTTGGCATACATTGCCGAGGTGTTGCCGATGTCGCCGCGCTTGGCGTCTGCGATGATGAAGTGGTTGGGATATGCACCGCGTATGTAGCTTATGGTTTTCTCCAAGGCCCTTATGCCATCTATGCCATAGCACTCATAGAAAGCCAGATTTGGCTTGTATGCCACGCAATAAGGTGCCGTGGCATCTATTATGGCCTTGTTGAACTCAAATATGGCATCCTTGTCGTCTTTCAGGAAATCAGGTATCTTGTTGATGTCAGTGTCGAGACCTACGCAGAGGAAAGTCTTTTTGGCGAAAATCTCCTTGACAAGTTGTTGTCTGTTCATAATAAGAAGAAATGTGTTTTATGATTATTTGTCGTTTTCTATGTTGGGAGTCCCCACGGCATCCTCTTTCTTGCGATTGGTGAGCCTCACGAGAAAATCCTCACACTGCATGGTTTTCTCGTCTTTGGAATAATCCTCATTCTTTCGAGTCCAGAATCTTGCCATCTGTCTGTGTTTGTCTTACAGTTCGCTCTCCTTGAGTTTCTCCGCGTTCTCCGCCACTGTGAGATGGTCAATCATGTCCTGGATGTTGCCACTCATGAAACCTTGCAAGTCGTGGATGGTATATCCAATGCGGTGGTCGGTGACTCTTCCCTGCGGATAGTTGTAAGTGCGAATCTTTGCCGAACGGTCGCCCGTTGAGACAAGAGACTTGCGTCGGTTTTGAATGTCGCCAACATATTTGGCATGCTCGCGGTCGTACACGAATGTGTAGAGGCGGCTCAACGCGCGCTCTTTGTTCTTTGGCTGGTCGCGCGTTTCCGTACATTCAATGAGGATTTCTTCTTCCTCTCCGGTTTCCGGGTTCTTCCATGGATAGCGCAAACGCACGCCGGAACTCACCTTATTGACGTTCTGTCCACCGGCGCCACTCGAACGGAAGGTGTCCCATTTAATCTTGCCCTCTTCGATGTGCACCTCAAACTTCTCTGCCTCAGGCAAGACAGCCACTGTAGCGGCACTGGTATGCATGCGCCCTTGGGTTTCAGTGGCAGGCACGCGCTGGACACGGTGAACGCCAGACTCATATTTAAGGGTACCGTAAACGTTGTCGCCACTTACGGCGAAGTCTATTTCCTTGTAGCCTCCCACGGCACCTTCGTTTACTGAAGTCACGCTGACGCTCCAACCCTTGGAGTCGCAATAGCGTTTATATAGGTTGAAGAGGTCGCCGGCGAAAAGGGCAGCCTCGTCACCTCCCGTGCCGGCACGAATCTCCATCTGAACGTTCTTGGCGTCCTCTGGGTCTTTGGGCACGAGCAACAACTTTATCTCCTCTTCCAGTTTTGGTTGCAACGCTTCGTTGTCTTGGAGCTCCTCCCTTGCCATGGCCTTCATGTCAGGGTCGCTCTCGTTGACAATGATGTCTTTCGACTCTTTTATGGCATTGATGCAAGCAATGTATCGCTTGCGGGCATTCATGATGTCGCCAAGATCCTTGTATTCTTTGGTTAACTTGACATATCTGTTTTGGTCGGCTATGACTTCGGGGTCGGTAATCAAGGTTGAAACCTCCTCGTAGCGTGCCTCAAGACCGTCAAGCTTTTGCAGTATCGTGTTTTTCTCAGCCATTAGTGACCTTTTCTTATTCCATTAATAGTTGAACTCTCCGTATTCCGACTTTATTGTCAACGAGCGCTTGCCTTCCTCGACGTGACCGATAACTTGCGCGTCGATGTTGAACTGTTGGCTGATTGCGATAACCTTGTCGGCAACCTCCGGACGGACGTAAATTTCCATGCGGTGACCCATGTTGAACACTTGGTACATTTCTTTCCAGTCGGTACCCGAGCAGTCGTGGATTATCTTGAACAATGGTGGAATAGGGAACATGTTGTCCTTCACCACGCGACAGTTGTCGTTTACGAAATGCAGGACTTTTGTTTGCGCACCACCTGTGCAATGCACCATTCCGTGAATTTCCTGACGCATGTCGTCAATGACTTTCCTTATCACTGGGGCGTATGTGCGTGTCGGAGAGAGCACGAGCTGGCCAGCGTCCACATCGAGACCGTCGATCTTGTCGGTCAGGTGATATTTTCCGCTGTATATGAGCTCGTTTGGCACAGCGTGGTCATAGCTCTCGGCGAATTTCTCGGCAAGATATTTTGCAAAGACATCATGACGTGCGCTTGTCAAGCCGTTGCTGCCCATTCCGCCATTATAGCGGTCTTCGTAAGTGGCTTGACCTGTTGAGCTCAAGCCGACGATGACATCGCCTGGCTGGATGTTAGCGTTGTCTATCACGTCGCTGCGCTTCATGCGGCAAGTGACGGTTGAGTCTACGATGATGGTTCTCACGAGGTCGCCTACATCGGCAGTCTCGCCGCCTGTTGGCCAGATGCCGATTCCCATCTCACGCAGTTGCGCGAGAAATTCGTCGGTTCCGTTTATGATAGCGGAAATCACTTCGCCAGGCACGAGCATCTTGTTTCTTCCTATTGTTGACGAGACGAGGATGTTGTCCACGGCGCCCACGCAAAGCAAGTCGTCGGTATTCATCACGATAGCGTCTTGGGCGATGCCTTTCCACACGCTCAAATCGCCAGTCTCTTTCCAATACATATATGCCAACGACGATTTTGTTCCGGCTCCGTCGGCATGCATAATGTTGCAATACTCCGGGTCGCCACCGAGCGTGTCGGGGATTATTTTGCAGAAAGCCTGCGGGAATATACCCTTGTCGATGTTCTTTATGGCGTTGTGAACATCTTCCTTTGCGGCGGAGACACCGCGCATCATGTATCTATTGTTCATATCTCTTGTTATTTATTCCAGATTTCCCAACTTGCAAAAGCTTGGAGTAACAACATTTCCAATCCGTTTTTCACCACGGCACCCTTCTCTTTTCCCTTTCTAAGGAAAAGGGTCTCGTCGGGATTATATATGAGGTCGTAGAGCAGAGTGTGGCTATCCATGGCGTCATAAGGCAGGGCAGGGCACTCGTCGCTATGAGGGAACATTCCGCAAGGAGTGCAGTTGACTATGACATTATATTCTTTTATCATCTCAGCTGTCAAGTCATCATACTTTATGGCTCCGCCTTTACCTGTCCGGCTTATTTTAAGCGTCTCCAACTTCAACGACTTCAAACCGAACTCAATGGCTTTGGACGCTCCTCCCGTTCCTAATATCAAAGCCTTCTTGTGGAAGGGCTCAAGCAAAGGCTCTATGCTGCGCGTGAATCCGATCACATCACTGTTGTAGCCTTTCAAGATGGTCTTTTTGCCTTTGTGCTCTACCTTGATGACATTTACCGCTCCTATCTCACTTGCCTCCGGACTGAGGCTATCGACATAGCTTATCACTTTTTCCTTGTATGGAATGGTGACGTTAAGCCCGCGAAGCTCAGGGTTGGTGTCGAGGACTTCGGTCAATTGTTCAATTGAGGGAATCTCGTAGTTCTCGTAAATGGCGTCTATGTTCTCGTTTTGGAATTTCTCATTGAAATAGCTTATGGAGAACGAGTGTACCAGTGGATAACCTATCAGTCCGTATTTGTCCATGTGATGAAGAGTATTTGTCGTGTGGATTATGCTTATTTCTCGGCAAAATAGATAGTGCAAATGCCAAAAGTCAGCCGTTGGAAACTCACCTTGCTGAAGCCTGCTCCCTTGAGTATCCCCATCATACGCTCTCCTTGGGGAAAAGCCTCAATGGTAGCGGTTAGATAGCTGTATGCGCTTTGGTCTTTGCTTATAAGCCTGCCATATATAGGCAGGATAGAGTGGGAATAGATGCGGAATAGTTGTCTCATGGGGAACGAGACAGGAGTGGTAAGCTCGGCAATGCTTAGGTGCCCGCCTTTTTTGAGCACTCTGCACATCTCCTTCAGCCCTCTGTCAAGGTCTTGGAAGTTGCGTATGCCAAAGGCTGCCGTCACCGCGTCGAAACTGTTGTCTTCAAAAGACAGGGCCATGCAGTCTTCTTTCTTGAACGACACTATGTCTTTCAATCCTGCTTTTTCCACTTTCTGCCTTCCTATTTCCATCATGCCCTCGGAGATGTCTGCTCCTATGAGCTTTTCGGGCTTGAGCGTTTGCGCCGCGAGAATGGCGAAATCGCCAGTGCCGGTGGCAATGTCGAGGATAGACTTTGGATGGAATGGCGCGAGAAGCTTTATGGCTTTCTTGCGCCAGCCCTTGTCGATGTCCCACGACAGGCGATGGTTGAGCGTGTCATAAGTGGGAGCGATGTTGTCGAACATCGCTTCCACCAATTTTCCTTTCTCCCCTTGCTGGTCGTAGGGTTTTATCTTCTCCTGTTCGTACATTTATTTTCTCGTGGCAAGCCAGGCATTCACGTTCTTCTCAATTCTTGCCGCGATGTCGCCTTCCTCGGCAGCCTTGTCGAATTTCTCACCTGTGATGTGCTCATAAAGCTCGATGTACCTTTCTGATACGCTCTCAGCGTATTCGTCTGAAATCTCGGGCATTGTTTGTCCAGGCTGGTTCATGAAGTCGTGTTCGATGAGCCATTGGCGCACAAACTCCTTTGACAGTTGTCTTTGTGGCTCGCCCTTTGCGAAGCGCTCCTCATAGCCGTCGGCGTAGAAATAGCGGCTTGAGTCTGGAGTGTGGATCTCGTCGATGAGATAAAGCTTGCCGTCGCGCTTGCCAAACTCATACTTGGTGTCTACCAGGATGAGGCCGTGCTTGGCGGCGATTTCCTGTCCACGTGCGAAGAGCTTGCGTGTCCAGTCTTCTATGATAGCATAATCCTCTGCCGACACGATGCCTTGCTCGATGATCTCTTCCTTGGAGATGTTCATGTCGTGACCCTCGTCGGCCTTTGTTGTCGGAGTGATGATAGGCTCTGGGAAACGCTCGTTCTCGTGCATGCCCTCGGGCAACTTCACGCCGCAGATCTCGCGGCAGCCGTTTTTATACTCGCGCCATGCTGAGCCGGTGAGGATGCCGCGGATAATCATCTCCACACGGAAGCCTTCGCATTTCAGGCCCACGGTGACCATTGGGTCTGGTGTGGCGAGCTTCCAGTTGGGGCAAATGTCAGTGGTGAGGTCAAGAAACTTAGAGGCTATCTGGTTGAGCCCTTGGCCTTTGAATGGAATGCCCTTTGGCAACACTACGTCGAATGCCGAGATGCGGTCGGTAGCCACCATTACGATGAGGTCGTTGTTGATGTAATAAACATCACGCACTTTACCGTGATAAACGCTCTTCTGTCCATCGAAATGGAAATCAGTTCTTGTCAATGCTTTCATTTTGAGAATTATTTGATTTTAACGAAGCTGTTTTCTTGTCGTATGCATCGTAGGCATTTACTATTCTTGTCACGAGCTTGTGTCTCACTATGTCTTTCTGGTTGAGGTTGACAATGGATATTCCTTCAACTCCATCCAGTATTTGCAGTGCTTCCTTCAATCCGCTCTTTTGCTGTCTCGGCAGGTCTATCTGTGTCATGTCGCCCGTGATAATCATCTTCGTGTTCCATCCCATTCGGGTCAGGAACATCCTTATCTGCGCTGGTGTGGTGTTCTGCGCTTCATCGAGAATGACTACTGCGTCGGAGAGCGTGCGGCCACGCATAAACGCTAACGGGGCTATCTGGATGACATGCTTCTCCATCATGTCTTGGAGCTTGACGGTGGGAATCATGTCCTCAAGCGCGTCGTAGAGGGGTTGGAGATATGGGTCAATCTTGTCCTTCATGTCGCCGGGGAGGAATCCAAGTTTTTCTCCGGCTTCCACCGCGGGGCGGCTCAATATTATTTTCTTTGTGTCCTTGTCTTTCAGTGCTCTTACCGCAAGGGCTATGCTTAGATATGTCTTTCCTGAACCTGCTGGGCCTACGGCGAATATCATGTCGTCTTTCTCGAAGGCATCCACAAGCGCTTGCTGGTTCTCCGAACGGCTTTTTATTGGCCTGCCCGAGATGCTGTAAACCAAGACGTCTTTTGTCGCGTCCTCCTTTGTCTTCTGTCCTTGGGCTATGTCGAGAATGTCTTCCTCGGTTATGGTGTTGTATTTGAGGATGTGCTTTCGCATGTTTTCTATGTCCTCTTCCACCTTTGCCATGTATTCCTCGTCACCGAGCACTCGCAGCACGTTGCCCCTTGCCATTATGCGGGTCTTGGGGTATAGCGACTTGATCATTTGCAGATGGCCGTTGTTGACCCCATAAAATGTCACGGGATCGATGTCTTCAAGTACGATGTGTTTCTCTATCAATGTGCTATTGTTGTGCTTTACTTGATTAACCAATCAATTAAGTATAATTATGGTGCAAAATTACGCTTTTTCCTTGATATATCATCATTTTTCGCCCAACTAATAAAAAAAAGTACGAGCCTTGTCCAAAAGTGACAAGACCCGTAGCTTATCTAAGTGTAGTTGTTGCTTATCTCAAACCTTTTCCGTGGCAGTTCTTGAACTTTTTGCCGCTTCCGCATGGACATGGGTCGTTTGGTCGTGGCATTTTCTCACGGACGATAGGCTCTTGTTTTTGTTGCTCTGCACCCTCACGAGTGTCTTGCATGGCAGCGCGTCGCTGTGCCTCCTCTTGTTCGTCGAGATTCACCTTTTGTTCAGTGTATCTCTGCTGGTGCTCCACGGGCTTAGCCTCCTGCACGGGGGCTTGCTGCATTGGGATTTGTCCGCGTGTGAGGAATGAGGCAATGCGGTTGTTCATGTCGTCAATCATGGAGTCCCAAAGCTTGGCGCTCTCCAGCTTGAAGACGAGGAGCGGATCCTTTTGCTCGTAAGATGCGTTCTGCACAGAGTGGCGCAGCTCGTCGAGTTGGCGGAGGTTCTCCTTCCAATCGTCGTCGATGATGTGGAGCACAACGAACTTCTCAAACTCTTTCACGATATTCTTGGCCTCTGTCTCGTATGCTTCCTTGAGGTTGACACGGAGCTGCACTACGTGGCGGCCATCGGTGATAGGTATAAGTATGAACTGGTATACATTGCCTTGGTTCTCGTAGACATCCTTGATCACGGGGTATGCGTCAGACTGTATGCGGTCGGTCTTGCGCTTGAAGGCAGCCATCGCATCCTGGAAGGCGCGCTCCTCAAGTTCTCCGCGCTCGGTGCTCTCGAATTCCTCAGCGGTGAAGGGCACTTCCATGGCGAGAACCTGAAGGAATTGCTCCTTGCATCCCTCGTAGTCGTTTTTCTCAATGATGCTCACCACGCGATCCCAGATGATGTTTGTGATGTCCATGCCTATACGCTCACCCATGAGTGCGTGGCGGCGCTTCTCATAGATGACGGTGCGCTGCTTGTTCATCACGTCGTCATACTCAAGAAGGTTCTTACGTATGCCAAAGTTGTTTTCCTCAACCTTCTTTTGGGCGCGCTCAATGCTCTTTGAAATCATCGGGCTTTCAATGCGCTCGCCATCCTCAAAGCCGAGACGGTCCATGACCTTTGCTATTCGCTCAGAGCCGAACTTACGCATCAGCTCGTCTTCGAGTGATACATAGAACACTGACGATCCTGGGTCGCCTTGACGACCAGCACGACCGCGGAGCTGACGGTCCACACGACGGCTCTCGTGACGTGTCGTGCCGATGATGGCGAGACCGCCTGCATTCTTCACCTCAGAAGTAAGCTTGATGTCGGTACCACGACCTGCCATGTTGGTGGCGATTGTCACCGCGCCAAGCAGTCTTTCCTCATTGTGGATGAGGCTATCGGCGTTCTTGCCAACGAGTTCGGGATCCGACTTCTTCTTTTGCTCTGTGGCATCGTTGATGAGTGATTGCTGATAGCGAACTGCCGAAGGCTTGTCGGTGAACGCCTTGCCATCGGAAGCGATATATACTTGTCCCATGGTGCTCTTACCTGCCTCTGCCACAATCAAGGCCTCTTTTTGGTGCAGTTTGGCGTTGAGCACGTGGTGTGGGATCTTTCGCATGGTCAACATCCTTGAGAGCAACTCGGATATTTCGACCGACGTGGTGCCGACGAGACACGGACGTCCGCTTACTCGCATCTCCTCCACTTCCTCAATCACGGCAGCGTATTTCTCTCTTTGGGTCTTGTAGACGCGATCCTCAAGGTCCTTACGTGCTATTGGGCGGTTGGTAGGAATCTCAACCACGTCGAGCTTATAAATGTCCCAGAACTCACCAGCCTCTGTAGAAGCCGTACCGGTCATACCGGCGAGCTTGTGGTACATGCGGAAGTAGTTTTGCAGGGTGATGGTAGCGAAGGTCTGTGTGGCAGCCTCTACCTTTACGTGCTCTTTAGCCTCGATTGCCTGATGCAGTCCGTCGCTCCAGCGGCGACCTTCCATTATACGGCCAGTCTGCTCGTCGACAATCTTCACCTCGCCATCAATGACCACATACTCATCGTCCTTGTTGAACATGGTGTAACCCTTGAGCAGCTGCTGCAATGTGTGGACACGCTCGCTTTGCACGGCGAAGTGCTGGAGCAAGGCGTCCTTCTTGTCGAGTCTCTCCTGGTCAGTGAGCCCCGTCTCGTTCTCCAATGCTGAAAGCTCTGATGCGATGTCGGGCAACACGAAGAGATCCTTGTCGTGCACTTGGTTGGCGAGCCAGTCGAAACCCTTGTCGGTAAGGTCGGCAGAGTTCATCTTCTCGTCCACGACGAAATACAATGGCTTTACGGCCTCCGGCATGCGGCGGTTGTTGTTCTCCATGTATATTTCCTCGGTCTTCTGCATTCCGCTCTTGATACCTTCCTCGGAGAGATACTTGATAAGGGCCTTGTTCTTTGGCAGGGCCTTGAACGAGCGATACAGGCTGAGGAAACCCTCATCGAGCAGTTGCTGAGCCTTGTTCTTGTCGGTCTCTTGGCGGCCGGCGTTTATCTTCTGGCGTGCGTCGGCAAGCAACTCGGTTGCTTGTTTGCGTTGCACCTCATACAGTCTTTCCACGAGAGGCTGGTACTCCTCGAACATCTGGTTCTCGCCTTTTGGCACGGGGCCGGATATAATAAGAGGTGTGCGCGCGTCATCAATGAGCACGGAGTCAACCTCGTCCACGATGGCAAAGTTGTGGCGACGCTGCACGAGGTCGTCGGGTGAGAGGGCCATGTTGTCGCGGAGGTAGTCGAAACCAAATTCGTTGTTTGTACCGAAGGTGATGTCGGCTTGGTAAGCCTTGCGGCGATCCTGTGAGTTGGGCTGGTGCTTGTCGATGCAGTCCACCGACAGTCCGTGGAACTCATAGAGCGGTCCCATCCATTCGGAGTCACGCTTCGCAAGGTAATCGTTCACGGTCACCATGTGCACGCCATTGCCCGTGAGGGCGTTGAGGAACACCGGCAGCGTTGCCACAAGTGTCTTACCTTCACCCGTTGCCATCTCGGCTATCTTGCCTTGGTGGAGCGTGATGCCGCCGAAGAGCTGCACGTCGTAGTGCACCATGTCCCAGTGTATCTTGTTGCCGCCGGCTGTCCACTCGTTGTGGTAGATGGCTTTGTCGCCGTCTATGGTTATGAAGTCGTTCTTTGGGTTGGCTGCGAGCTCACGGTCGAAATCGGTGGCGGTAACCACGGTGTCGGCGTTTTGTGAGAAGCGGCGTGCTGTGTCCTTCACTATGGCGAAGGCCGTTGGCATGACCTCGTTGAGTGCCTTCTCCAACGCCTCAAGCATTTCCTTGTCCTGCTTGTCTATCTCGTTGAAGATGGGCTCGCGCTCGTCTATGGGCGTGTCCTCAATCTTGGAGCGCAATTCCTCGATCTTCTCCTTGAAGGGCTTTGCCGCGTCTTGCACATACTTTTGGATCTCCTTGCTTTTGGCACGGAGCTCATCGTTGGTGAGCTTCTCTATCTCTGGTGATACCTCTTTTACTTTCTCTACGAGGGGTTGAATGAGGCGCATGTCTCGCTTTGACTTATCGCCAAAGATGGATTTTAAAAACTTGTTGAAGTTCATATCTTGTTGTTCTTTTTTCTATTTGGATGCAAAGTTAATAAAACTATTTGATAATCAGTATATTTTAACCTGCAAAGATTCGTGGGTGTCTCTCTTCCGTCGATGAAAGGAACGCGACAGGGCTTTTTGCGGTTAAAACAAAGGGGCGACACTGCATGCGTTTGGGGCGCGTATGCGGATGGTCTTGGCTATGGTTGGCGCAATGCGGTCAACCGTGACGGGCTCTTTTATGCGCTCGTGCTTCACGCCGTCTCCGAAGAATACTATTGGGAAGGGCACCACTCCCGCACGGCTCATCGAGGTTTGTTGCGTGTTCTCGTTGAGCAGCCGCCAGCCTGGTGCCACGTTGATGATTATGTCGCCGCTGAGGATAGGGTTGTATCCCGCGCGTATTTTCTGTATGTCGCTGTTGCCCGATTGCAGCCTCTCGCTGGTATACACGTCGGCAACGCCCGCGCTCTGCATGAGAAACTCCTGCGAGCGTGTGAGCAGCTCCGGCATGGAGATGCGTTTCTGTTCAATGAGGCGATGGTCGAGATATATCTCGTTGCCGTATTCTTGTTCCACGTATCTGCCTGAGCCATATATGGCTCCAAGATACATGTTGAGCAGGCTCGCGGTGCGGTTAATATAGAACGTGCCTGTGGGTATGCGGTATTTTGAGAGGTCTGAGGGTTTTTCCTCGTTGTAGCCCGTGGATGTGACCACGAAGAGCACGTGCTGGAGGCTTATGCGCTTCTCTATGGCGTTTATCAGCCTGCCGAGCGTATAGTCGAGTTGCTGATACACGCTCTGCATCTCCTCTTGCCAGTTGTGCACGGGCTTGCCGTCTGTCTTGGTGGCTGAGAGGGTTATGTTTATTATGTCTGAAACCTCGTCTTTGCCTATGTTGGTGGAGTTGATGGCAGCGAGTGCCATGTCCACCACGTTGTCGTTGTCTTGGCGGTTCTTCTGCTTGCGGTATTGCTCGCCGAACCCTTCGTTGTAGTTTCTTACCCATTTGGGCAACGCCTTCTCATAGTATGACGAGGTTGTCCATAAGCCGTTTTGGTCCAGCCAATAGCAACCGTCGGCGGCGTGGCCGGCGAGAAGTATTGCCGACTTGCTGTCGGTGGCAAACGAGTAAACGAGGGCTTGCCCGTTGGAGCTCACTTTCAGTTCGTCGCCAATGGTGCTCGTGCGTACCTTGTCGGCTGAGTAATAGCCTTGCCCGTCGTCTACGCTGCTTGTGGGCCGCAGCGACTTGCGGTCAAGCCAGCTGTCGCCAATGATGCCGTTGAAGAATGGGGTGGTGCCGGTGGATATGCTTGCCGAAGCCGAAGAGCGATCCACGGGGAAGAAAGGGTAGGTGGCTCCGTCGTAGACGAGACCTTCGTCAAGAAGACGCTTGAAGCCGTAGCGTGAATAGAAATTGCTGAATGCCTCAACGTAGTCGGATCTAAGTTGGTCGATGGTGACGTTGACCACGAGACGTGGTGCAAGCTCGAAAGCCTGCAATTCTGCCGTGGTCAGCGCAGCTACCAAAAGTGCTAAATATCGCATCGTTTCTTAGTTCCTGTTTTTTTGTGTTGAGTAAATCAACCGGTTGATGATACACCTAGCCAGCAAACAGCATGCCAATATCCACATTCCTTCAGCATAGTTTTGCAAGAAAAGTCCGCAGATGAAGAAAAGGATAATAAACGCGAAGAGCATTTTCCAATAGAAATGGCATTGCCCTTTATGCGATTTTCGGCTTGCCGAATAGATGAATATTATTGACAACGGGTTGAGAATCAGTATCTGAAGGTTGATCCTTACCGTCGGGTGTTGCGAGAATATCATGGCGAAGAGCACCAGTCCTGCCAGTCCTGTCAGGGTGAGCAGCACGGTGTCATAAAACCAGAAAGTTTTTCCTCGCCTGTATTCCAAGACGGATAGACATAGTGTCAGCACGAGTAATATTGTGAACATTACAGTGGGTGACACGACAGTCCAAATGTCATTGTCGGCGGGTTGCTGGCCAGGTTCGATGGTTTGCTCGGTTTTTGCCACGAGGGGATGGGTGCGCCCTGTCGCGTCAACGACAACGGCTTTGTCGAAGTCTTTTCTCAGGGTGTCGGGGATAAACTGCTGTTGGTCGAAAGTGGTCTTCCTGTCTGCTCCAACGCCGAGAAGGAGGTCGCACCCGAAAGCCATCCAGCGGTGGTCGTTGTTCCATTGGTGAATCATCTGCCTGTATGATGATTCCACTGTCGGGTTGACATGATATTTCACCTTGCCTGAGAGATGCCCGACAATGATGTCGCGCGCCCTTGTGGTGCAGTTGTCGTAAAAATAATTGTAACGGTATGTCCTCGCGTCTGGCTCGTAGTTTTTTTGTATGGCATTCACGATGTCGAGCTTCTCTTGTCTCGACAGGTTGAGCCTTTGCTGTATTACTCCGCGTCCATTGCCGCCATAATTGGCGAGAAACTGGTCGTAGTATTCTATGCCCATCTGGTAGTCGGTAAGTCCGAAGACGAACCTCAACACGAAAAATTTCTGCCTGAGGTTGAACATTCCATAATTGATTGCGTAATCAACATGGCGCAACTTGTCCTCAAGCCTTATCGCGGTGTGGCCATAGAGACTCCATATCTGGTTCCCCGGCGAGCATGTCAATAGGCTTATCTCTACGCTGTCCATTTGCTCAAGCGGTGTCGGCTCTTCTGTTGCCATTGAGTTTGTGGCAAACGAGAAAAGCAGCATGAGCAGTGCTGTGATTTGCTTAAAATATCTCATATATTTTTTCACAGTGCAAAAATACCTTATTATTTTGATTTTCGTGCGCATATATTGTTTTTTTTCAATACTTTTGCACAAGATTTTTAACAAAAGAGATAAAGTATCATTAAAATAACGAACGCATTGAAGACAAAAATCAATATCTTGACGGGGCTTTTGTTGCTTGCCTCCACGCAAGTGACATTGGCGCAGAGCGGCACCAATTCTCCTTATAGCCAGTTTGGTCTTGGCATGCTTTCCGACCAGTCGGCAGGATTTAGCCGTGGCATGGACGGGGCAGGAATAGGTTACCATGTGCACAATCAAGTAAACTATCTGAACCCTGCATCTTATTCTTCGTTAGACAGTCTCACGTTCATCTTCGATGCCGGTTTGTCGGGACAGATTACCAATTTCAGCGAGAACGGCGTGAAAAAGAACGCCAAGAACGCCAATTTCGAGTATATCATTGCGGGATTCCGTGTCTTGCGCAACTTCGGCTTGAGTTTCGGTTACTTGCCTTACAGCAACATAGGCTATAAGTATTCAACAAGCCAAACCCTCAACGATCAAAACTCCACTATCGCCACCGACACTTACAGTGGCTCGGGTGGCCTTCATCAGGTATATCTCGGCTTGGGATGGTCGCCGTTCAAGGGCTTGTCTATAGGTGTCAATGGTGGATACTTGTATGGCAGCTACACCAAGGCGCTTGAAAACAGTTTCAGCAATAGCACGATAAATACCATCGATAAGACAGCCACGGCCGACGTGAGCAGCTACAAGGTGGATTTTGGTATACAGTATGCGTTGCGTTTGTCAAAGAAAGACGAGGTGACTATTGGTGCCACTTACTCGTTGGGACACAAGATTGGCGGTAAGCCCACCATGCAAGTTGTGTCCATTAACCCAACGACAGAAGTTGCCGACACGGTGTCTTATCCCAAGGATGGCTCGTCGCTTCATCTTGAGATGCCGGCGGTCATTGGCGCTGGTATAATGTATAGCCACAACAATTCTCTCAGGATTTGCGCCGACTATACTCTCCAGAAGTGGGCCAAGGTCGATGAGCCTGAATACAGTTCCAATAATGGCGTGGTGTCTTACACCATGCGTTCCGGAATGTTCAAGGATCGCCACCGGGTGACTTTGGGCGCGGAATATTGCCCGGGAGAGTATAACCGTCATTTCCTCAACAGGGTTCGTTATCGTTTGGGAGTGTCTTATGCCACACCTTATTATTATATAAACGGTTTGGACGGACCAAAGGAGATGAGTGCGAGCCTCGGATTTGGCATCCCAATCATGAACAGCTGGAACAACCGTTCCATACTTAATATCAGTGGGCAGTGGGTGCGTCGCACGGCTGCGAATTACATCACGGAAAACACGTTCCGTATCAATATCGGACTGACGTTCAACGAGCGCTGGTTCGCGAAGTGGAAAGTTCAATAAATAAAGATGGACGAAATCTGCCATCATAGCGAGAAATCGAGAGTTGGCAATATGCATATTATTATAATATGTGTATTGTTGGCTCTTTTTGTATCTGCATGTCAGGAGGCCGTTGAGCATACCGCTCCCGCCATTCGTGATAAAGACTCCGCCTCGGTCATGACTTCGTGGGGCGTCAATACGCTCATATCCGACTCTGGCGTCATAAAGTATCGTATCGTCACTGAGCGGTGGGATGTCAACTCTGTCCGCCATCCTTCACGTTGGACTTTCGACAAGGGACTGTTTCTTGAGCAGTTTGACGAGAAGTTCCATATCCAGGCCTACGTGCAGTGCGACACGGCATATTATTATGACCAGATGCATTTGTGGGAGCTTAGGTCGCGTGTCAAGGTGCGAACCAAGGACGGTTTGCGTTTCTCCTCCGAGCAGTTGTTTTGGGATGAGTCGAGACACGAGCTCTACTCTTATGTCTTCTCCAAGTTGATAACCCCTGAGCGCACGTTGCAGGGCACCTATTTCCGTTCCGACGAGCGCATGACCCATTATTTCGTGACCAATTCGCGTGGCTCGTTCCAGAGTACCGACTTTGGCGGCTCTACCGCAGGCTCCGATTCGGCTAAGGCGGCACAAGACAGCTCGATAATGAACCAAAGAGGTAAGGCAACGCCAGTGAGAACGGTAAGCGAATGATAATGAAAGCAAGTTTATAATGGCAGAAGTTGACATTTCATCAATCATTGAGATTCTAACCACGATGGTGCTCTCCGCCTTCTTCTCGGGCATGGAGATCGCTTTCGTGTCGAGCAACAGGATGTTGGCGGAGATGGACAAGGAAAAGAACGGGGTTTCGCAAAAGCTCATCAGCTTTTTCTATCGCCATCCCAACGGTTTCGTCTCCACCATGCTTGTGGGAAACAACATCGTGCTTGTCATTTATGGCATCCTTTTCGCCAGGATTTTCGACTCCACGGTGTTTTCGGGTGTCGATGTAGGGTGGAGGGTGACTCTCGACACCATCCTCTCAACCATCGTAATGCTTTTCACCGGAGAGTTCTTGCCCAAGACCTTCTTCAAGAGCAGTCCAAACAAGTTGTTGTCGTTCTTCGCGCCGGTGGCGGCATTGTTCTATGTCGTCTTGTGGCCCATAAGCAAGATTTCCACCTTTCTCTCGCGTGTCATGCTGCGCTTGGTCGGTATAAGGATTGACCGCGAGGAGTCGGAGCAGAGCTTCACTAAAGTGGATCTCGACTACCTCTTGCAGTCATCTATAGACAGCACGGCGAAAGGCGACGAGGTGGGCGACGAGGTGAAGATTTTCCAAAACGCGCTCGACTTTCCCGACACCAAGGTGCGCGACTGCATGATACCGCGCACGGAGATAAATGCCGTGGATATGGACGACTGCGACGTGGACGAGCTGAAACAGAAATTCATAGAGAGCGGCAACTCCAAGATTGTTGTCTATAAGGGCGACATCGACCATGTGGTGGGCTATATCCATAGCTCGGAGATGTTCAGGAAACCCAAGCATTGGCAAGACTCTATCCGCAAGATGCCGTTTGTGCCCGAGACCATGGCGGCGCAGAAGCTAATGCGCATATTCTTGCAGCAGAAAAAGAGCCTTGGGGTGGTTGTAGACGAGTTTGGAGGCACGAGCGGACTGGTGTCGCTTGAGGACATTGTGGAGGATATATTCGGCGACATCCAGGACGAACACGACAACGACAACCTTGTGGCAAAGAAGATCGACGACAACCATTTCGTCTTCTCCGGACGAATGGAGATCGACACTGCCAACGACCGTTTCGGCTTGGAGTTGCCTGAAAGTGACGAGTATATGACGATTAGCGGTTTCATTCTGCACGAATACCAGAGTTTCCCAAAGCTCAACGAGGTAATCGACATCGGACGCTATTCTTTCAAGATATTGAAATCTACCGCAACAAAGATAGAACTTGTCAAACTAACGGTGCAAAACAAGTCGTAAAGCGCATTTTCTTATAAAAAGATGTGTTTTATTGTTGAATAATTAGTAAATTTGCACTCTATAAGAATTTGTAGAAAAAAATAAAATAAAAATAAACGTAAAAACAAAAAATGGCAGCATTAGGAAAAATCAGAAGTAGAGGCGTTACCTTGATTGTCATCATCGGTTTCGGTCTCTTTGCCTTCATTGCCGAGGAGGCTTTCCGCTCCTGCGAGTCTTCGCGCAACAACGCTCGACAGCAGGTCGGTGAAATCTTGGGAGAGAAAATAAGCTACGAGGAGTTTGCCAAGCTCGTTGAAGAGGCTCAAAGTGCCATGAAGGTCATGGGTCAGGAGAACCTCAACGATGAACAGCTTAACCAGCTCCGCGACCAGGTTTGGCAGAGCTACGTGCAATACAAGCTCATAGAGAAAGAGTGCGACAAGCTCGGTCTCGTTGTCACCGATGGCGAGATGCAGAACGTGCTCACTGAGGGCACCAACCAGATGCTTCTCTCCACTCCGTTCGTAAACCGTCAGACTGGCCGTTTCGATGCCAACCAGCTCAAGCAGTTCTTGGCTCAGTACAACCAGGTCAAGGCTTCCAACCCACAGGCTGCTGACCAGTATGAGGCAATCTACAAGTATTGGAACTATGTGGAGAAGAGCTTGCGCCAGCAGCTCCTCATCCAGAAATACAACGGCTTGCTGTCTCACTGCTTCCTCTCAAACCCAGTAGAGGCTAAGATGGCTTTCAACGAGTCGAGCGAGGAAACCAACATCCAGCTTGCTTCTTATCCTTACAGTAGCGTGCAGGATGCCAAGGTGAAGATTGAAGACAGCGACCTCAAGGCCAAGTACGACGAGATGAAGGAGCGTTTCCAGCAGTATATCGAGAGCCGCGACATCAAGTTTGTTGATGTCCAGATCACAGCTTCTGCTGCCGACCGCGCCGCTTTGCTCAAGGAGTTCAATGGCTATGCCAAGAGCCTTGCCGAAACCGCTGACCCAACAGAGATCGTTCGCAAGAGCACATCGTCAGTGGCATATCTGGGCATTCCTGTCGGCAAGGAGGCTTTCCCAACCGACGTGGCAGCCAAGCTCGATTCAATGAGCGTTGGCCAGACACTTGGCCCTGTGGAGTCGAAGGGCGACAACACCTTGAACGTCATCAAGCTCGTTGCCAAGCAGCAGCTCCCCGATTCAGTGCAGTTCCGCGCTATCCAGATTGGCGGCACCACACCTGACGAGGCTCACACTCGTGCCGACTCAGTTTACAATGCTCTTGCCGCCGGTGCCGACTTCGCTACATTGGCAAAGAAATATGGCCAGGATGGTTCTGAGCAGTGGCTTACCTCTCGCCAGTATGAGTTCACCAACACCATGGACAAGGATACCAAGAACTATCTCCTCTCCTTGTTGACAATGGCTCCTAAGGAGATGAAGAATGTCTCAACCACTCAGGGCAACGTCATCATTCAGGTGCTCGATCGCAAGAACATGGTAGATAAGTACACCGCTGCTGTCATCAAGAAGACCATAGACTATTCTAAGGACACTCGTAGCACTATCTACAATAAGTTCAGCGCTTTCGTAAGCGCCAACCAGAGCCTCGACGCCATCCAGAAGAACGCTCAGAAGAACGGCTACAACGTTCAGGAGCTTCGCGATGTCACCACAGCGCAACACTATCTCGCTGGCATCCGCTCAACACGTGACGCCATGAAGTGGCTCTTCGACGCCAAGCAGGGTGCTGTGTCTCCAATGTATGAGTGCGGAAACAACGGCGACAACCTCCTCGTTGTGGTTTGCACAGGCATCCACCCGATAGGTTACCGTTCGCTTGAGGACGCACAGGTTAAGGAGATGGTCAAGGCTCAAGTGCTTCGCGACAAGAAGGCTGAGATGTTGACAGCCAAGGCAAAGGGTGTCTCAAGCATTGCCGCAGCAAAGGCAAAGGGTGCTGTTGTATCTTCTGTTAACCAAGTCACATTCTCTGCTCCTGTGTTTGTCAGCACGACTGGCGCAAGCGAGGCTGCATTGAGCGGTGCCGTTTCTTCTGCCAAGGTTGGTAGCTTCTTCTCTCGCCCAGTAAAGGGTCAGGGTGGTGTCTATCAGTTCCAGGTCGTGAAACGTGCCAAGAACGCTACTAAGTTCAACGAGCAGCAGCAGGAGACCACTCTTCGTCAGAAGGCCATGCAGTATGCCGGCAGCTTCATGAACGAGCTTTATATCAAGGCTAAGGTGGTTGACAACCGCTATTTGTTCTTCTAAGAAAAAAGTAGACAATAGAACGACTTAAAGGTCGATAAATAAGAAAACGGGCTGATACTTTCATGAAGTATCAGCCCGTTTTCTTTACACTTTTCTAAATGTCTGTGTAATAGGATGTTAATCATTTGGGCGTAACGGCATCTCCATTCTAACGTAACGGCGTTGCCATTCTAACGTAACGGCGTTGCCGTTGTAACGTAACGGCAAAACGATAAAAAACGACTTTAAAATGGATGCCATCGACTCGCTTTTATGCTATTTAGATTTCGGCGTACAGCAATATTATTTTTACGACAATAGAGACAACATAGACAACAGGCTTCGCCCATGAACCAAAATTATGGTCAGAAAAAGTTGTCTCTATTGTCGTTTTCTTTTTTCTATGTTTATTCATGTGGCGTTCACATTTCACACGTTTTTTCTTCCCACTGATTATTTTTCTTCACACGGATTTTTAAGATTTTAAAGATGTCGGCTTCGCCGATTGCGAGTACTGTTTTTCAACTGCCCTTGTACATCATTTATTATGCATCGCGTAGCCGCTTGCGGCGTAGCAATCTTTTAAATCTTTAGAATCCGTGTGGAGTAAAAATAATCCGTGTGGTGAAAAAATAATCCGTGTGGAGAATAATAATCCATGTGGTGCAAAATAGTTATATTCAGTGACAGAAATCCCCAAGAAGTACATTTTATCCACACGATTCAATATACCCCTGCAAAAAAAAATATTATCCTGATAAGCATTTTGCAAGGCTTTTGGGTGAAATCTACGTAAAAATGCTTACATTTGCAAAATAATCGTACCTCATCCAATACGAATCAACTAACTTATACATCATTATGGAAAATAAGACACCTTCCAAAAGCTTTGCGATTCCCTTGTCGTTCATCGGAGTCATGTTCTTCTCGTTGGGCTTTGCCCTCGGCATCAACTCGCTGTTGGTGCCCGTGCTGCAAACATCGTTAGGCATCTCCAACGCTGCCTCCTACCTCATCATCGCGGCGACGTTTATCCCGTTCCTCATCTTCGGCTATCCTGCGGGACTCACCATTAAGGCTATCGGTTACAAGAAGACGATGGCTTTGTCGTTCTTCATCTTTGCCGTGGCGTTCTATCTCTTCATCCTCTCCGCAGGTGAGAAGAGTTTTCCGTTGTTCCTGCTGGCGTCGTTCATAAGCGGTGCCGCCAACGCCTATCTGCAAGCCTCGGTGAACCCGTATATCACCATCCTTGGCCCGTTGGAGAGTGCGGCAAAACGCATAAGCATCATGGGTATCTGCAACAAGTTGGCTTGGCCCATACCCTCAATCTTCATCGTATGGCTCTTGGGTAAGGATGTTAACCTCATAGGTATCGAGGACCTGGGCAAGCCTTTCTGGATCATCATCATCGCCTTCCTCGCCTTGGGTGTACTTGCCTTCTTCGCCCCACTGCCTGAGGTGAAGGCCGCTGGCGAGGACGACAACGCTGAAGAGGCTCCAGCCTGCCCTTATGCCGCAACAAAGACCTCCGTGTTCCAGTTCCCCCACCTGTTGTTGGGCTGTCTCGCCCTCTTCCTGTATGTTGGCGTTGAGACAGTGTCGTTGGGCACATTGGTAGACTATGCCAACTCTTTGGGATTGCCCGGAGCTGCCAACTACGCATGGATTGCCCCCATCGGCATCGTGGTGGGTTACATCTGTGGCATCATCTTCATTCCGAAATACCTTAGCCAGGCGGTGGCCCTGAAGATTTGTTCATGGCTTGCCATCGTAGGTTCGCTGCTTGTGGTGCTCACGCCAGCCAACATCTCTATCTATTTCATCTCGCTTATGGCATTGGGCTGCTCACTGATGTGGCCGGCACTGTGGCCGTTGGCAATGGCAGACCTTGGAAAGTTCACCAAGGCAGGTTCTTCACTGCTCATCATGGCTATGTTTGGCGGTGCAGTGCTGCCCACGCTCTACGGCAGTCTGAAGGATGCCATCGGCGCACAGTCGGCTTATTGGCTCTGCCTTCCCTGCTTCCTCTACATTTTATATTATAGCATGTACGGATATAAAATCAGGAAATAAGTTGCGATAAAGATTAATAAAAAGTCCTATTTTTATTTTTACGACAATAGAGACAACATAGACAACAGGCTTCGCCCATGAACCAAACTTATGGTCAGAAAAAGTTGTCTCTATTGTCTCTATTGTCGTTTTCTTTATTCTATGTTTATTCATGTGGGCGTTCACATTTCACATGTTTTTTCTTCCCACTGATTATTTTTTTCCACACGGATTTTAAAGATTTAAAAGATGTCGGCTTCGCCGATTGCTAATACCGTTTTTCAACTGCCCTTGCACATCATTTATTATGCACCGCGTAGCCGCTTGCGGCGTAGCAATCTTTTAAATCTTTAAAATCCGTGTGGTGAAAAAATAATCCGTGTGGTTCTCAATGCATTGCCCTATGAGGGGTGGCACATATTATATGTATAATCCCTATCTCTTCGTATATAAGTAGTAATCAGACTAATTTTTATTTTTACGACAATAGAGACAACATAGACAACAGGCTTCGCCCATGAACCAAACTTATGGTCAGAAAAAGTTGTCTCTATTGTCTCTATTGTCGTTAATTTAAAAGCAGCCGTATGCCGCCTCGCAGAGCTATATGGTGGAGGTTGCGTTAAATGTCCCGCGTCAGTTTTTTCTTTTTACTCCCCTTACGGCTTGCGCTTCCAAGGGATTGTCCGGCCAATAGTGTTTGGGGTAGCGCCGCCTCAACTCCTTTCTAACTTCGAAATACGCGTTGCTCCAGAAACTTCGCAAGTCCGAGGTCAGTTGCACGGGCTTGGACCCGGGCGAGAGCAGTTCCATGAGCAATGGGCGCGTGCCGTTGTCAACGCGCGGTGTGTCGGTCATGCCAAAACATTCTTGCAGCCTGACGCTCACCACTGGTGTATCACTGCCCGTGCGGTAGTCAATCCTTATGCGGCTTCCCGTGGGCACCGTGACGTGCGACGGGGCAATGCGGTCAACCTCTTTCTGTTGCTCGAACGACAGCTGCGCCCATAGCACCTCACTCATGTCTATCTTCTTCAGGCTTGCCGCGGTGAAGGCTCCTCCTGAGTACATGGGCAGCCACACCTCGGCTTTCTTCAGCAAGCTGTCGGTGCTGATGTCGGGCAATGCCATCTCAGGATGCCATGCCGAGCAAGCCATGACTCGCCGTTGCAGGTCGTGGAAGTTGTCGGAGAGGTTGAGAAGGCTGCGCCCTTCATTCTCTATCGCCTGTGCCACAATGCTTTCCACCATCTCGTGCGACACAGCCTCCAGCGGCTTCGCCTCAAGCACGATACGCCCTATGCGCCACTCGCGTGTTGCCGTGATACGGCCCAGCGTACTATCCCAAGCCACACGCTCGTGCGGCTTGGACAGATGGCTCAAGTCGTCCTTGTCTACAGGAGAGGCAAGGAATATCTTCCTGTCTGCCATGGCTACGGCAAGCAGATCGTAGGCGCGCAGGCTGTCGGCAGGGTCAAGGCTTGCACGCTCGCCGTTGGCAAGTTTATAGGTGCCGTCTTGCTGAACCATCGCCACCCGTTCCGGATAAGCCGTGGCTATCAACATTCCAGCCTCGCTGGGAGGCAGGTCGCTGTCGTCTTCCTTGGCGCCAATCATGCGCCGGTATTGTTCGGCAATCAAGGCTATGCGTCTCCACATGCCGGGCGACCGCCTTTGCCGGCTCTTTCTCAACTCCATGATGCGTGTGTTGATGTCGGCATCGTTTCCCTTCGACAGAGGGTCGCGCTCCTCAAGCAGGGCGGCAATGTCAGTTGCCAAAGCTTTCTGTGCGTTGCCTTCAGCCTTGATGAGCATCTGGGCTATGCGTGGATGGCATGGCAACTTTGCCAATGCCTCGCCATGCGGCGTGATGCGGTGCTTGTCGTCGATGGCCCCGAGGCTTACAAGCAAGTCCTCGGCGCGGCGCACGTTGCCGCTGGGCGGAGGTGTCAGCCACGGCAGCTTCTCCATGTCGCCGCCGCCCCAAGCCGCCACGTCGAGCACGAGGGAGGTGAGGTCGGCAGTCGTTATTTCCGGCTCACGACACTCCTGCATATGGGCTTCCGTGGCTTTGTTCCATAGACGGTAGCAATGGCCGGCAGCCACTCGTCCTGCCCTGCCCATGCGTTGGCGTGCCATGTCCATGGATATGCGCACCGTTTCCAGATGTTCAAGGGCGCAGCGCGGGTCGTATATCATCTTGCGGCAGAAGCCAGAGTCTACAACCACCGTGACACCTTCTATGGTGATGGAAGTCTCAGCTATCGGCGTGGCAAGCACTATCTTTCGTTCGCCGCTTCCGGGTGGAGCTATCGCCTCGCGTTGCTCTTTGCTCGACAGGCGGCCGTAGAGCGGATAGAGCGTGGTGGAGTGGGGGAACGAGCCTTCAAGCATCTCCGCACACCGGGCTATCTCCGCCTCGCCTGGTAGGAAAGCGAGGATGCTGCCCTCTGTCTCTCTCCAAGCCTTGCACACGGTGGCAGCCACAACCTCAGCGCAGTTGTGGACCGTAGCCTCGTCGCCATACTCCACATCCACGTCGAACATCTTGCCCTGGCTCTCTATGAGCGGTGCGTCGAGCTCGTGGCAGATGGAGGTGGCATCTATCGTGGCAGACATGACCACGATTTTCATGTCGGGGCGTATGGTGCGTTGCGTCTCGCGTGCCAGGGCGAGGGCAGTATCGGTGATGATGCCACGTTCATGAAACTCGTCGAAGATAATGGTGGAAACCCCGTCGAGCGTCGGGTCGCTCACCATCATTCGGGTCAGTATGCCCTCGGTGAGAACCTCTATGCCCGTGTTGGCGGACACTTTACTCTCGAAGCGCACGCGGTAGCCCACGAGGTCGCCCACGGCGGTGCCGGTCATCTGCGCCATGCGCTCCGCTATCTGCCGTGCTGCCACGCGCCTTGGCTCAAGCAAGATCACTTTGCCTTCACCATCGGCCAACGACTTATAGATGGTCAACGGGAGCAGTGTAGACTTTCCCGCTCCTGGCGGAGCGGTGACAACAACCGTGGGATGCGAGCGCAGCGCGCGGTTGACATCCTGCACCACTTTCCCTATTGGAAGAAGGTCTGTGTATGTGTCGAGAGATTTGATTCTCATGTAGCCTTGTATTAAAAACGTTAGGACAAAGGTAATGATTTATGGTGAGCAAAGACATGATGTTGTGCAAAACTTCTT
Organism: Oscillospiraceae bacterium; assembly: GCA_963599465.1. Lineage (GTDB taxonomy): Bacteria > Bacteroidota > Bacteroidia > Bacteroidales > Bacteroidaceae > Prevotella. Next base: position 58,593 of record CAVBXD010000013.1, read on the forward strand.
GTCAAAAATGTTGGACAACATGCTTTTTCATTACTTGCAACGGACATACTACAGGAAAAATCTTTACCTTTGCAAAGGTAAAAGCCAACAAGCCGGCAATTAGAAAAGTAGATAACAAAAATAATGCTGTTGAAAAAGAGAATTGAGTATTTGGATGCGATGAGGGGATTGACCATGATACTGGTGGTCTATAGCCATGTTCATATTTTCTCCCTTTGTCTTTCCGGCGGTGGGGGGGGTAAAAGTTTCAACGATCTGTTTATATTGATCAGGATGCCGCTGTTCTTCTTCGTCAGTGGGTTTCTGCTCGACAAGCCGGGGATAGTTTGGAAGCTTCAAGATGTTGTTCCCTTCATCAAGAAAAAGGCGAAAATACAGTTAATTCCCACCTTCGTTTTCATGCTGCTCTTTTGTTATCTGTTTGATGCCAGCGTGGTAGAATGTTTCAAGGATAGCGGAAAGTTGGGATATTGGTTTACCATTACGTTGTTCCAGTTTTTTATGGCATATTCGCTTTGCAAGATGATGCCCGTGGGGTATCAATACAAGGCGTTGTTTGTGATGGCAGTCTTGCTATTGGGAGCGGGATACCTTCCCGTTTGGGGCGCGTTGCAATTTGGCCAGTTGTGGTATTTTTTCTTCTTCTGTTTTGGCGCTTATGTGAAGAGCCATTTCAGTGCTTTCCTGGAATTTCTGGAGAGCAAGTATTTCTCGGTCTTGCTGGTGGCGTTTTTCGGCATTGCCTTCTTTTACATTAAAAGTCCTTTCATCAACAGTTTGCCTCATCATGCGCTGCTGAAGATCCCATTGGGCATTGCGGGAATCTGCATAGTGTTCAATTTTTTCAGGAAGCACGAAGATTCTTTCCGTCAGACAACGGCCGTGGGCAGGGCTCTGCAGTATATAGGCAAAAGAACATTGGACGTGTATCTGCTCCATTATTTCTTCCTTCCCCGACATTTGGAGGTGGTGGGCGATTTCTTCAGGGCCAACTTCAATCCTTCTGTAGAGTTCTTCTGCTCGTTCCTCTTGTCGGTCATGGTGGTGGGGTTGTGTCTGGTTGTCAGCAATGTGATACGCACCAGCGACACCTTGGCCCACTGGCTCTTTGGGGTGAAGAAGAGCTGAACCACGAAGGTGTGGTGCGTTGTCTTTGTCCACGAAGTTCACGAAAATTCACGGAGAAGCATGAGTTGTCTTTGTCCACGAAGTTCACGAAAATTCACGGAGGTGCGGTGCGTTGTCTTTGTCCACGAAGTTCACGAAAATTCACGGAGGTGCGGTGCGTTGTCTTTGTCCACGAAGTTCACGAAAATTCACGAAGAAGCGGTGCGTTGTCTTTGTCCACGAAGTTCACGAAAATTCACGGAGGTGCGGAGTGTTTGATATTAGTGAGATTCGCCAAATTCGTGGTTCTTTAACCACTCATGCTTGTTGTTGTTTTTTTTCACACGGATTTTAAAGATTAAAAAGATGTCGGCTTCGCCGATTATGAATACTGTTTTTCAATCGCCCATGCACATCATTTATCATTCACCGCGTAGCCGCTTGCGGCGTAGCAATCTTTCAAATCTTTTAAATCCGTGTGGAGAAAAAAATCCGTGTGAAGAAGTAAATAATCCGTGTGGTGCAAAATAGTTATAATCCGTGTGAAAAACATGTGAAATGTGAACGCCCGAATCAACATGAAACCCTTATTTCACGAACACGAAATACACGGCGGCGACGAGGCAGACAAATGCGGCAAAATGGTTCCAGTGAAGCCCCTGCCCTTGGAAGAGCATGTTGGCAATGATGGCAAAGACGATGAGCGACACGCACTCCTGTATCACCTTGAGTTGCACCAGGGAGAAAGGGCCGTTGTTGCCGATGAACCCGATGCGGTTGGCTGGCACTTGGCAACAATATTCGAAGAAGGCTATCGCCCAACTGAAGGCGATGACGCCAATCAGCGGCCAGTTGCCGCTTACGCCAGTCTGCTGCAGTTTGAGATGGCCATACCATGCTAGCGTCATGAAGATGTTGCTCAATAATAGAAGTAATATTGTATAAATTCCGTTCATTTTCCTGTTTTCTTTTTACCTTTAAGACGATAATACCCGGCGTGAGCACCTAGGCAGCACCTCTGCCAGATGTCCGTCATAATATTATGCAAAGTTAGGGAGATTTGCTGAGGGAAAGGAAGAAAATCACGAAAAACACGTTGGTTTTGTCCACGAAAGGCACAAAAATCCACGGAGAATCCTATTGTTTTTGTCCACGAAAGGCACAAAAATCCACGAAGAAGCATGAGTCGTCTTTGTCCACGAAGTTCACGAAAATCCACGGAGAAGCATGAGTCGTCTTTATCCACGAAAGGCACGAAAATCCACGGAGAAGCATGAGTCGTCTTTATCCAACGAAGGTCACAAAATCCACAGATGTGCGTCGCGCTTGATATTCGTGAGATTGGTTAAATTCGTGGTTCTTTTACCACCCATACATATTGTGGTTTTTCTATTTAACCACGAATTTTCCGAATCTGACGAATGATATCCTATGAGCTTTTGTCGATTTCGTATCTTTCGTGGACAAGAGAAACGTGGTGAGTTTTTGTGGATTTTCGTGTCTTTCGTGGACCAGAGAAACGTGGTGAGCTTTTGTGGATTTCGTGCCTTTCGTGGACAAAGACGACTCATGCTTCTCCGTGGATTTTCGTGCCTTTCGTGGACAAAAGACAATGTGGCGCACTTTCGTGGATAAAAACTGGCAAAATGTTTTTGTAGTTCCATGGAAACATACTATCTTTTCAAAATTAAGCAAGCTGTGCAAGGGAGCTCGGGCTACGCCCACCCTCAGCGGCATGCAAACTGCGGCTAATGTTAATAAGCGCAAGCCGCAGGCAGATCAAACTCGACAACCTTTTATCATAGATGCTCATCCTGCCCTCCAGCTGGCAGTGGCCCAAGGAGCTGACACATATCACCAAAGCCTATACAACCTTTGGCGAGTGGGGTGCAAACTACACCAACAGCTCATGGCTGGACAGCAAGGTGACCGAGAATGTTGTAAGTAGCTTCGAAGTTACGTCAAACGGCCAAAATACGTATGTCGTGAAATAAAGAAGCGCTGTATGCGGAATGTACAAAATGTACAGACGCATATTTAAAATGTACAGACGCATATATAAACAGATTAGAGTCGGCTTCATACGAATGAAACCGACTCTATTTTTTAATTATCGCTCTTCAACTTGGCAAGTTCTTCTATTAACTCATATATTGCTTAAACGTATTTCTAAGACCATTTTAGTGTCGATATTTGTAATTTAATTGCAAAAATAAGAAATAAAACGGATTTGCATACTCGTTAGGTGCTGGTTTTATTATTATTTAGCACATCGTAGGGCAGGGCGCTCTTCACAGGTGGTATTGCCTGAATCATGTGGATTGTTTTTTGCCGTTTGGGAAAAATAAATGGGAAAAGTTTTTTGAGTCTCGTGGAAATGTGCTAAATTTGCATAAATTTAGGAGGAATGTATAGGAATGGTTTATGTGCTACATGGCCATACGTGAAACTTTTAGTATCAAGACTCAAAAGAAGCGATAAAAAATGATAGACATGAAACTTAAAACAATTCTCGGCGTTGCCCTTGCAGCCGGAAGCCTTGCATCCTGCTCGGTGGAGGACAACGAGACCACTGCCTCGCAGGTGAAGGAAGAGTACACCCGCCAGTTTATCAAGGAGTTCGGCACCATCAACCCCAACCAAGATTGGAGCGTGGTGGAGCAGAAGAGCATTACGGTAAACCTGCCTGCGGCTTCGCATGTGAAGGTTTATGAGAAGCAGGGCGATGAATACCGTCTGGCTGCCGACTACAAGGACGTAAAGAGCCAGACCATCACCTTCGACGGTATGGAAGGCGACGACACGCCGTTCCTCGTGTATGTAGACGATGCTTGCTATGCCATGGAGAACGGTCAGACGCTCTCGATAGGCTCTGCCGCAAAGCGTGGCCAGATGCGTGCGGACAAGATTCCCGACGAGTATAAAAGTTGGATTAATCGCGGCAATAAAGCAAAAATCAAATTATCTACAACAGATAATATAATGAAAGCCCTGGCCGACAACAATGGGAAGAGCGTTTTGGACCTCAACCTCGTAAACGAGATTGCCAGTGGCAACCGTGGACTTATAGGCGAAGGTCAAGCTGTCAGTTTCTATCCCATGTACTGGAACTCTCCGAAACAGCATGTTGCGGGCATCTACTATAATGATGACAGAACTGGTCAATTGGTACATATCCCTATGTATGCCGACAAGACGGACACCTACAAGGATGATGCTGACAAGGAAGATTTGAGCTTCTATACAGTCAAAGATCCAATTACTGATACAAAAATTACCTGTCGTCCTGTTCAAACTGATGCAGAAGACTGTTGGCACTATGCAAATACACTGTTGATAGGTGATAATTCATGGGATGTTGAATATTATAGCGGATTTACATTCCGTAGCCGCGTCTACACTATCAACCCCACGACCAGCCTCGCAGCAGGCATCTATGTACAGATTGGCGATAAATATTACTATTCAGATCCGACACTCAATGACGGCAAGAGCTTCTTTGCCCAACGGGTTGTAACCGGTGGTAATGGCAGTATCGACGGCGCAAGTTGCGACACCTACTCTTATATCTGTTTTGACGACCCTGACGACAACGGCAACGAAGGTGATAAGGACTACAACGACATGGTGCTCTTCACACCACAGCAGATGACACCTATCACCCACAATGAGACGGAGTGGACTATCGCCTGCGAAGACCTCGGCGGCACGTTCGACTACGACTTCAACGACATCGTGTTCCGTGTGCGCCATACTTCCGGCAATGACTATGCATATCTGTTCCCTGTGGCTGCCGGTGGCACACTGCCTGCCCATGTCTACTACCAAGGTACGCCAATACCCGGCGAGTGGCACTCGTTTTTCGGTAACGGTTACGAGTCGGACGTGATGATAAACACTGGCAAGGGTCCAGAGGAGCACGCCGTGAAGACCATCCGCTTGGAGGGGCTGCCCACCGATTGGAGCATAAAGGCTTTGACCAGCAACTCAAACGGTCTCACGATTAAGGTGGAACGTGCCGACGGCGAGATTTCCTCCGTGACAGGTCCTACCAACGGCTCAGCCCCGCAGATGCTCATCCTGCCCTACGACTGGCAGTGGCCCGTGGAGTTGACACGCATCACCAAAGCCTATCCAAGTTTCGGCGAGTGGGGTGCAAACTACACCAACAGTTCATGGCTGAGCAACAAGGTGGCTGATAACATCATCAGCGGATTCGGCGATGGTGAGATTACCGCCAACGGTCAAATTACGGTAAAGGTGCAATAACGACCGACTGGTAAATAATTACCGTCTATAAAATATTCAAGCCCTGTGCTGGCATTGCCAGCACAGGGCTTGTTGTTAACAGGATAATTCTTATTTTAACGACAACTGAGACAACTGAGACAACTGAGACATCGGCGATGACGGAGACAACCGAGATTACATAGACCATAGGCTTTGCTCATGTAACCAAAAATATTGTCAGAAAAAGTTGTCTTTATGTCACTGTTGTCTCTGTTGTCGCCGTTGTCTCTATTGTCTCTATTGTCGTTCCCTTGGTTCTATACTGATTGATGTGGGCGTTTATATTTCACATGTTTTCTTCACACGGATTTTAAAGATTTGAATCAACATAGGCCGTATTTTCTTCACACGGATTTTAAAGATTTAAAAGATGTCGGCTTCGCCGATTGCGAATACCGTCTTTTCATGCTAAGGCGCGGCGGCTATCTCGTCAGCGAGAACTTGAGGCTGAGGCCGAAGTCCTGGGTCGTAGTGGGGTAACTGCTCGAAGCTAACAGCGGAGTGTTGGTCTGACGGTCGAGGTAGAAGCTCATGGACATGAGCTTAGAAAGTGTGTACTCGGCTGAGAACGACAACTTGAAAGCGGTGTTGCCGCTCGATGCTGTCGACGATACGGTGGCGATATTGCGGGTTATCGCCGCTTGTCTGCGATAGCTCAAGTCGAGGCGAAGGTTGAGCGCATGGTTTGTTCCGCTCTTCGAGCTGCGTTGTGAGGCTTGAGAGGTCTGTTGGTTGTTTGTCGAGCTTTTCCCCTTTCCTTTCGAAGCCTTTTTCTTCGTGTTGCCCAGACCGAAGATGTTGAAATTGTCGAGTCGCCAACCCCATCCGAAGACCCAATCCTTGCTCACCGCCTCGTTGAGCTGCACCGACGTCATGGAGAGCGACAAGGCGCGTGTCTGGCGGTATTCCAGTTTCGCGGTCATGTTGTTGAGGAAAGTCACGTCAACGCCAAACAATGGTGAGAACGACTCGTTGATGCTCACCGTGGAGACGTTGAACATGGAACTTGGCACGAGGTTGCCCGTGGTGGCATCGGTGATGAATCCCATGGTGTTGTCGCCGGCGAGCGAGGCGAACGTTGAGAAGCTCCGGTAGGCTCCCACGGCATAGATGCTCTTGTAGGAGTGGTTGATGTTCACCGCGTTGAAGTGGTCGCGCAGCCATGGCAGCTTGCTCAGTCCGCCATAGCGTATCGTCCAGTTGGGTAGCATGCGCATGACCGACGGGAAGATGTCGAGTCCCTTCCCGTTGCCCGACGTGTATGCCGAGAGGAAAGCCGGTATGAGCACGTCGGCAGAATAGGTGCTCACACCACCGTTGGCGGCATCGAACGTCTTTCCAGCCAAGGCGGTGCCTTGAGGATAGACTGTGCCTTGGTAGCGGGCCTCCACACGCTGCCTGAACGACTCCAATGAGCCACAGAACTTCTCGAAAGTCTTTGAGCGGTAGCCGTTGTTGGCAGACCCCATGCCTTCAAAGGCAGAGCCGATGGAGATGGTGGTCATCGTCAGCGAGCCAGTCTGCGTGGTGGGATTGCCTTGGTACATATATTGCACGCTTTTCGCCTTTGTGCTCATGCGTGAGGCGTTGAGATCGATCTTGAATCCTTTCACAGGCTCAAGCGTTGCCCTCATTTGAAGGTCCTCGGTGAGGTTTGTCGATGCCGGCGTTGCCACGCTGTCTGCCATGAGCAGCCAGTTGTTGCGTTTGGCTTTCTCTATGTAGTCGTCGCCAGTCAGTCCGAAGGCGAAGTCGAGACCAGGCGACAGCACGCTGTTTCCGCGTGTCTGACCGAAAGCCTTGCCAATGGTTGGCATGAAACCTGGCAGCGACATGGCATACTGGTTTCGATAGCTTATGCTTGCCGTCCTCACCATCATGGCTACGCGTGCGAGCGTCTGGGCTGTCTTGTACCATGCCTTGTCTTCCAATGACGGCAGGGTAACTACCGACAATTTCACATTCAAGGCAGAATCGACCTTGTTTTTTATCTTTATCTTGTTGTTGTCTACCTTCTTGAACTTCAGATCGAACTGCTTGCCGTCGAGCGTCCTCGCTGTCACGGCTATGCGCTTTGTTCGCTTGTTGTGGCTCACGGTTATGGTAGAGTCAGGCAAGAGCGTGATTTCCTTCACGAAGGCGTTGCGGTTCTTCGGCAATGTCTTTTTTCTTTCAGCGTCTTGCTTTTGTTTCAGTTTCCATTCAGCCACCGCCTTGTCGGCATCTTTGCCGTCTTTAATGGCCTGCGCGCGTATCTTCTTTTCCTCTTCAGCCTGTTTCTTGCGTTCAGCCTCTTTCTTCTGCTTCTCTTTTTGCCTCTGTGCAGTGGTCTTTTGTGGCGTGGATTTATTGAAACGGTCGTTGGCTTTCTTCAAGAACGGCACGAGATTATAGAGCTTCACGAGGTCGAGGTTGCCGTTGGCCTGTATCTGACGGTTGTTTGCAATGGTGTTGCCAAGCGAGGTGCCATCCTCAAGGTCGGTTCCGCGCACCCAGTTGTATGTGGCGTTGTATGTGGCATCGGCGCGAAGCCAAGAGAATATGGGCAGGAGGTTAAGAGGCACCTGGTAGCTCGCGTTGAACGACTGCTGGTAGTCGAGAGGCGTGCCCAAATGACGTATGCTGGTCCATATGGAGTCTTTCCACGCAGAGTATTGGTCAGGGTAAAGATCCTTGTTCACGGGAGTGTAAGGCTCCTCAATCTGCGAATGGGTGGCACTCTGGAAGGTCATGTGGAGATTCTTTGTCAAGTCCCAACGCAGCGAGAACTCCCTGTTCCACAAGAACTGCTCAGAGAAAGTGAGCGGAAGCTGCGAGCTCTCCATGGCCTCCATGTCACGCTCCTGCAACTCATAATATGAGCGCGTCATCTCCGTGTTGAAGCCAACGTTTTGCGGTAGCCAGTTGAGGCCGAAGGCTCGTGGCAGGTCAAGCCACTTGCTGCGGTTCTTTATTTTCTTAAACGGCTCCCACGACTTGTAGACAGGCGTCCACGAGTAGTTGAGCATTCCCTGCCAGTTGTCCTCATTCTCGTAGACCGTGGTCTCACCTTGCGAATGAGAGTGGGAGTGGCTGTAGGTCATGGTGAAGTTGGCAGGGTCGTAAGGCATCGGGTGCCGCTTGTTTTGAATGTCTACCTTGGCGTTTGAGATGGAGAAGTTTGTGTTTATGTGTTTTGTCACGGCAATGTTGTTGATGGAGTCGCGCTCCTGCTTTGATGCGGCTGAGTTGAGCGCGTCTTTCAGCTCCATGTCGGTGTCGAGAGGGTTGTATTTCGGCTTTGTCGTCTGCTTTGAAACGCTGTAATAGAGGGGGATTGAAACCTTTGCCTTGTCGGGGAAGAACTTGCCGAGTTCGAGGCTCGTGGTAACTTGGAAGTTCGATTGGTTGTCTTGTGACCGTGAGCTAACGCCGTCTTCAAGTCCTCCGAAGCCGTCGGAGACATACTTGCCCTGCACGTTTACAGAACCCATGTCGGAGAGCTGCACGTTGAGGTTTCCGTCTGCAGCCCATCCGCCATTGTTGTTGTATTCTTTAAGTCTCAGCTCGTTGACCCACACCTCGCCGCTTTTCTGTCCCGAAGAGAGGTTTCTCACGCCGATGATCATTGTTTTCACCTCGCCGAGTGTCGGGTTTCCCATCACAGTCACCTTGTTGCTTGGCCGGTTGCTGTCGTAGGCGGCGTAAGGCCGTGTGAACGAAGCCGTGCCGAGGGCGCGTGCGCGGTTGCGCTCCTTCTTCACGTTGGTGAGAAGGGAGAGTGGAATGTCGAGCATGTTGTCGTCGGGCCACACCTTGCGTATGTCCTCGATGTTGTATCGGCTGTATTTGTTGTTCGGGGCTGTGAGCTTCAGCGGAATTTCATATTCATAGTAGTTGCTCTTGTAGTCGGAGCCCAACCTCACGAAGATAGCAAGTTCATTGTCTTGCAGGTTTGTCGTGTTCACCTCTTCTGCGTTGGCGTGCACGAACATCTGCAGGCGCTTGTAGCGTCGCATGTCGAGCGTGGTGTTCTTGTAAACACATTTTGCTTCACCCGCCGCGAGATTGCTCACGTTGATTTGCAGCGACTGCTCGTTGTCTTCCACGAGTTGAGGCTGCGAAGGGTCTTGCCCACGCTGTATGCCGGGAGGCAGCACATAGTTTACCGGAGTCTTGTCGTTGTTCTCCTCAATGCTCACCGATGCCGTGGTTATGGTTCCGGTCTGCGTGCCTGAGTTGTCGAGGTTCTGCGTATAGACACGCCATGTGCCACGCACGAGGTCGAGCGAGGCTAAGCGCATCACTACGGGAGCCTTGAATCCCGTGAGGAACATTCGCATGAACCTGATGCTTGAGAAGTCGTTTATGCTGCCCACGCGCTTCTCGTATTGATCCACCGGAATGCGGAAGAGATACCACGTGAAGGTCTTCATGCCCTGGCGTGTGCTGGAAGCGGCGTCGCGCTTGTCCACTATGTAGTTTCTGCCCACCTGCAAGTCCTCGGGGCGAATGGAAACGCGATATTGGAAATACTTCTCATACTCGTTGAGAGTATAGTCTTGGTTTATGTCCTCCACGTCGGGACCACTCTTGTATGACGTGTCGTAGGTCTCCGTGCGATTGTCGGTGTCGGGCGAGTTGCCTTGTGGGTTGTTGATATATTTGTATCGCCTGAGGATGTCGAATTGCGCATTGTCGTAGTCGGAGCCACGGAAATAGTGGTAGTCGTCGTGTGCGGGGTCAGCCCAGATGGAGTCGAACACGGCTTGCGAGACCTTGCCCTGAACCTGCTTGAGGAAGTCTTGATAGCTGTCAAACTGTTGTTCCTCGGTATCGTTGAGGCCGTTGTAGCCCACGTCTTGCAAAGCCCTTGCCCCCTTTGTGGTGGCGAAGGCATAGGTCTGCGTGGTCTGTGTGGGTATCTTTCCCCATTGGGTGTATGTGAACGTCTGTGAACCGTCAACGGGCAATCCGCTCTCATAGAATTTCTTGCCGTCTTTCAACACGTCTTCCGACACCTCTCCGAGGTTAATGTAGAAGTCGCCCCCCTGTGCCGTCTCGCCTTTCTCTTTCTCATGAATGAAGGGGTCGAGCATCCAGAACTCAACATATTCGATGTTGGCTTGCTGGAAGTCGTTGGTGTCGAGACGTCTCATCATGCCGCCCCAGTGCTGTTCCGGGTTGTTGAGAGTGCCGTCGAAGTTGAGGTCGGGGTTGAAGTTGTACGGGCCTCGCTCGTTGGGATAATAGGCTATGTTCATCACCGAGAGCGTGGATGTCGCCCCGTTGTAGCTGCTCTGGTCTCGGTTGGGATACAGCTCCCTGACGTAGACCTCCCTCATGTAAGGGTCGGAGAGCATGGTGAGGTCGCTCTTGATATGTGCAGGCGTGAGCGAAGAAGAGCGGCGGGTGAAGAGCGGGTCGATTGTGTACCATGCCATCTGCGAACGGTTGAAACCAGACCGCAGTGTAGTCTTGTCGGAGCTCTCGGCAAACATCGACGGCACGGAGGATAGAATCCACGATGTGGGCTCCAGCACGGAAATCTTGTCGGTGGTGCCCTCGAAGTCGTCGATATACGATGCGTTGTTTTGCAGTCCGCTCACCTGTCCGGCGAATAATTTGGCAAACTCACCCGTGAAACTAATCTGTGAAGGTTGCGTGAGGTGCAGGAAAGGTATCTTGTCGAGGGCGTTGGTGAGCCATTGGCTTTCGTGTTTCCAGTTGATGTTGAAGCCCACGATGGTGTTGTTTACAGGCTCCGCGCCCATCGTCACCTTGCTCGTGAGGGCTTGTTCGCCGAGATGCTGCAACGTTCCTGAGAGTTGGAAGTTTTTTGAGAAGTCGTATTCCCAGTTCATGCCGAACATTGTCTTTCGCATCTGCGAGTAGTCGCTTTGGCTTTCCAATGACACGTTGACCGTCGTACCAGCGTCGATGATGCTTTGGTTGAGTATCGTCACCTCACCAGCCGAATAATCCACGGAGTAGTCGGAACCTTCGTTCAGTTTCACGCCTCCAGCCGTGACCACCACCGAGCCTTGTGGCACGTTGTATGCGCCAAGCGAGATGACGTTGGCCTGCGTGCCGCGGTATTGACCTTGAAGGATATACTTGTCTTTCTCGGCTATCTGCTTTGCAATGGTCTTTGTGGAGTCGTATAGTTCGGTGAAGGCGTATCTGCTTGCCACGTCAGCAGCCACGCCATGCTTGACGAGATAGTCGTAGATGCTCTTTCCGAAAGGCTCGGCCACGGGGAAGAATACGCGGCCATTGCTCACCGTGTAGCCTTCCACATAGTCGAAATAGCCATTGCTGTGAGCCTTGTTGTTGTTGTCGAGGCGGTCGGCACCAAGCGCCTTTATGATGGCGGTGCCCTTCACTTGTTGTTCGGGTATGTAGTTGAGGTATACGCCCGTGGTGTCGCTTTGGTATTTCACGTCGAGGCGGAACTTCTCTTTCTCGACCGACGAGGCGAGATAATAGACGTTTCTCATCATCAGCGGCCAGTTGCCTTGCGACGGGTTGTTGCTGGTGTTCTTCAGTGATTTCACAAACAAGGCCTTCGAAACGTCAGCCACGTCGCTCGCGAACTCACCTACCTGGTATGTCTGTCCGCCGTAGGTGTATTCGTAAGCCACGGCAAGCACTTGGTCTGTTTGCAGCGTGTTTCTCAGCGACACATATCCCAAGGCTTTGTTTACGGTGTACTCCGACGAGGTGAGCAGGCGTGCATTTTGAAGTTTCTCATAGTCGATGCCGCCGTTGAGCCCCGCGCCTTCGAGCACGGTAGATGTCTGGTCGATGTCGCGCGCCGCGCTGTGGGTGCTTGTCATCGTCTCATATTCGGTGTTCGCCTTGTTTGCCGGTACGGGTAGTCCCGTCGTGGTCCACCTCGGGTCGCTCACCTTGGAGTTCTCGCCAAGATCGGTGAGCGCTATTATGTTTCTCGTGTTGGTGGTCGTTCCGCTCTTGTTGGTCACCCAAATCTCCACGCGGTTGATGGTCACGCCTGTGGTGAGGTTGGGCAGTGTGCGCATGCCGTCGTCGTAATGGTCGTGGAAATAGCGCGCGAGGAAGAAGTGGCGGTTCTCCTCATAGTCGGCGGCGTTCATCTCAAAGCTTGTCAACTGCTTGCCGCCTTGCGACGACACGCTCTTCGACGTGCTCTTCTTCTGCGATGCCACGAGTTGGAGTTTCAACTTGCCGAACTGCAGGTCGGTGCGGAGTCCGAAGAGTGCCGACGCGCCTTGCACGAGCGAAGAGTTGGAAGGAAACGACACGTTGCCGCCCTCGATGAGCTTTATTATCTCATCCTCCTTGCCGTCGTACTTGAGCTTCATGTTCTGCGAGTCGAAGTCGAAGGTCGCGTCGGTGTTGTAGTTGAGGTTCATGTTCACCTTGTCGCCCACGCGTCCGTTCATGTTGAAGTTTATCTTCTCGTCGAAGTCTATCGACGTCTTCTTTCTCGACCTCACTGGCAGCGACGGGTTGTCGATGTTCTTGTATGTGGCTCCAAACTTCAACTCTGCCGTGCCTTGCGTGCGGATGCGCACGCCGCCCGGCCCGAAAATCTTTTCCGCGGGCCCGAGGTCGAAGTGCATGTCGCTAAAGTCGAATTTCTCCTTGCCCTTCCTCTTGTAAATCTCGTCGTTCTTGCCTCTGTAGAAAGTGTTGCGCCAGTGTTTCTCGCTCCACGCCATATACTCCTCCGGTGTCATCATTATCGGCGTGGCGAGCCATGTGCCGCCAATGCGCGTGCCTATGATGTAACGGTTTATGGTGTCGTTGTAAACCACGTCGTATTTTATTCCGTCGGGCCTTTGCAGATCCATGGCGTTTTGGTCGAGGTCGTCGTAGGTTATTGGCGTGGTGCGCTGGATCTTCCACCGCGTGCTGAGGCTGTCGGAAGGCATGGCTGCCCGGCTCACCATGGAAATGGCGAGCAAAAGCAAAAACAATATGTAAGCCTTCCTGAATTGCACGAGTCAATCGTTCATTGTGTTATCGCGACAACCGTGTTCGCGTTGTCACTTTATCCTCTTCAACGCCTCTTTTACCACCATCTCCACCTGAAGGTCAGGCTGTGCGGTAAGAATCTCCACCACGACCTTCGCCGATGGAGCTGGTGAGAAGCCGAGCATGGTAAGTGCCATCACCGCCTCGTCTTTCACCGCGGTGTTTACCGAAGGCCCGGCGGAGTGCTGTTTTGCCACGTGCAATTCCTCGGCTATGCCTGTCGACACGATTTTGTCTTTCAAGTCGAGTATTACGCGTTGCGCGGTCTTCAAGCCTATGCCCTTTACGCTTTTTATGGTTTTCTCCTCGCCGTTGGCAATGGCGTTGCAAAGTTCAGTGGGTGTAAGGCTCGAAAGCATCATGCGGGCAGTGTTGGCACCAATGCCCGACACGGATATGAGCATGCGATATAGCTCACGCTCCTGCTTGGTGGCAAAACCGTAGAGCATGAAACTGTCGTCGCGACCGCCCGTGGTCAACTGCTCGTGCACAAAGAGCTTCACGTCTTTCTGTCCTTGTATCTTCGTGTATGTGGTAAGCGATATGTTGAGGGCGTAACCCACGCCGCAAGCCTCCACCACCGCCAAGGCTGGCGAGAGCTCGGTCAATGTGCCTTTAATGTATTCTATCATTTGCCAAGAAATATATATATTAGCCGTATTTAGGCGCAATTATACAATATACCTTATTAGCAAACGATATTTCCAGCCTTTTATTGTGTATTGGCGTGAGAATAATTCACGCCACACTCATTTTTGGCGTCTTGGCGCAATAAAATCAATTTATAAAAACTGCCATTGTTAAATATGACGGTCATTGGCTTCGCGAATCCTTTTTCACGCTTGTCCGTTTCATAAATAGCCGTGATATCGATTATTCCATGCCTACCTATTGGCTTTTTGGAAAATTCTGCATGAAAACAATAGCACCCGGATGGAACATCACTAACAAACAAGATGGTGTCACTCTCGTTCCTTATCTTCATGTCTATTGTCCAGCGAGCACTGTTGACATCATATTTATACTTTACGCCAACGACATGTGCAAAACTACATGGTTTTTGTCTCAAGGCTTCCCTCGGCTTTGGTGAATTGTAAGCACTATGCATTTTGTTCTTGTTTTGCCAACAGGAACAAAATGCAATTGGAATCAATAGCAGGCAAAGCTTTTTATGTATTATCGCCATATACCACTATAATAAAGGATGCCTGCTAAATTAAGTATCAGCCAAGATGCGACATTTCTAATATTCCATCTTCTTTCTTTTTTATTACACTTTGCTAAAAAGTTATTACGCCTTGCTAAGAAATGGGCTTCAATGGCTGCTACGATAACACAACCAGCAGCCATGAAAAGGTGCAACTTATCATACCACCCAAAATAATCAATTAGCAATATCATCAATAGTATGATATTATTGGCAATGTATATAAAACGGTAAAGCATACTTTCTTAAAATTAAATAATTATTTTATGTGGTTATATTGATTCGTGTGGGTAATTATACTTTCTCACATATTTTTCGCAGTGTGAAATACAAAATGTGCAGAAATTAAACATTCACACGAATCAACATAGACCATATTTTATAGAGTTGCCTAACGATTCTACTTATTCAGGTTCTGTCGTTATGTCTGCATCTGCTTTCATTTGGTCGGGATGAATTAACGAGTCTGGGCAATGAATAGAATAAACACATCCGTGTTTCTTTAAACACCGTACAAATTGGTATGTGCAACAAGCCAGTCCAATCCAGCTTAAAGTCCTTCCCATAAGACTAAGACCTAAATCGAATGCTGTTGTCGCGGTAATTAATCCTCGTGTACCAGATATATAACCAATTATGCCGTTAACAGCATCAAAGCCAAGAGAAAGCGACAGGCAATCACGAACCCCTTGCATTGTCAATGTTATTGGTTCCCCATCTATTGTCAATGGCTCCTGCTTTTCCACAACAGTCAAAATCGACATATAATAGGCCATTCCAGCCAGGCTTACTTCGTCAAGATTCTCAAAATCTCGCATTTCTTCAGGAGACACATTTAGTGTTCCTGCAGATGCACATCCAATGACCTCGTCACGAATGGAAATTCCGTCTTGGACATACGGAGAAAAAATCTCTTTTGCCTTGGCTTCCTTTTGCTCGTCATCGAGTTCTTCAAAATCTGAGTTCGTGGTAAGGTTAGCCCTCGTCTGGAACACGGTTAAACTGTCTTCTGAGTTGCCTCCCAAAAGAGCGTCAAGTTTCTGATAGGTTTCTGACAGCATCTTACCGTTAGCGTTTACGGTCAAGCCCAAGCCCTGAGATTCCACGGTCGAGTCACTGCTGCAACAACAAAGCGCAGAAATAATAACAAAGGCAAATAAGATTTTGGTTTTCATGCGCATAGGAAAATAGAATTAAAGAAATTTTGCCGCAAATTAATAAAAAAACAAATACCCGACTTGAATTGAGTAAAAAAATAACGAAGTTTAACCTTCGTTTTGACAATCGGTAACTATTCAGCAATAGTAAGTCCATGCGGCATTTCCCCTCCTATAATGATAGGATGGTACTGATTGCGTTGAGTTGTGATTGATTGTTCTTCCATGCAGTATCTGCAATGGAATGGATTGCGAAGAAGGCATCTGCTCCATTCATAGCTTCACGCATTGAAGCCATTTCCAATGTCAGACTTTTCAGTGCTTGCGATATGTCCTTAACTTGTTCATTCATAGATACAAAGGTATGAAAAATATCTGAAAAGAGCAAGTGGACAAACGTGTATTTATTTGATTGTCAGCAGGTTTGTGTTCTTATTAGCGGAACTATGCGAGAACTCCAGATACCAAGACGTAGAAGTAAGGAATATCGGAAACCATATTGCTGAATAGTTACTTTTTGCCTATGATATGTTACTATTCCATAAAAAGTTGAGGGCAAAGTTGCTGTTCACGATATAAACATTTATTTTTGCAAGAAGATAACCATATATGACAACCAAATAAAATAAGAAAGACATGAAGAAGATAAGAGCTGCCGTAGTGGGCTACGGCAACATTGGTAAATTCTCGGTAGAGGCGCTTGAGGCGGCTCCCGATTTCGAGATTGCTGGCATTGTGCGCCGTCAAGGTGGCACGGACAAGCCTTTGGAGCTTGAGCCTTATGAGGTGGTGGACGACATTCAGAAGTTGAGCAACGTGGATGTTGCCATTCTCGCCGCACCGACACGTCTTTGCCCCGACTATGCAGAGCAAATCACGAAGCTGGGCATCAACACCGTTGACAGCTTCGACATGCACCATTTCATCCTCGACTATCGCAAGAAGCAGATGGAGAACAACAAGCAGACGGAGACGGTGAGCGTCATCGCCGCTGGATGGGATCCGGGAAGCGACTCCGTGGTGCGCGTGCTCATGGAGGCCCTTGCGCCTAAGGGATTGAGCTATACCAACTTCGGCCCTGGCATGTCGATGGGTCACTCGGTAGTGGCACGCTCGAAGAAGGGCGTGAAAGACGCCCTCTCCATGACCATACCAATGGGCGAGGGCATACATCGCCGTATGGTGTACGTTGAGCTTGAAGAAGGTGCCAAACTTGAGGACGTGACCCACGAGCTCAAGCAGGACGACTATTTCGCCCACGACGAGCTGAAGGTGTTTGCCGTGAAGAGCGTAGACGACTTGAGAGACATGGGCCACGGTGTGCACATGACCCGCAAGGGCGTGAGCGGAAAGACGCAGAACCAACGCTTGTCGTTCGACATGAGCATCAACAACCCTGCCCTCACCGGCCAGGTACTCGTGGCAGTGGCTCGTGCCACAATGCGTTTGCAGCCAGGATGCTACACCATGCCTGAGATACCAGTCATCGACTTGTTGCCAGGCGGACGCGACGAGATTATCGCCTCGTTGGTGTAAAAAGTTGTCGACGTTGCCGATTACGCATGTCAACATGGGTTTGTATTAAATCCTTATGATGCCGGTGCGTCATTTGCTGAACGCGTCGAGTTTGCTTAGACCTCTCAACTTTGAGACATAATATATCAGGGTGCACGCTATGCCTATAAGGACATAGATGCACCCTGTTTCGATTGCGTTGATCTTGATGCCTTCTATGCTCGCGCCAGGGAGTGAGGCGATATGGGTAACTGACGTGCTTAATAACGAGGAAAACCAACCAAGCACGGTGAGCGACATGTGGTTGACTGCTGGCAGAAACGACGTGAGGAGAACGGCGACGGCACAATAGATTATGGCTGTGGCACAAGGCACGACTATGAGATTGGTCAAGAGAAAATAGCATGAGAAGCGCCCGAAATAATAAGCTACCATCGGGGCGGTGCCAACCTGCGATGCCAACGATACCGACATCATTGACCATACGGCCCTAAGCAGGCTGTCGATGGCCTTGACACCTGCAATCTCACCGCCCTTGGGCAACAAATGGTTTATGGGGCGATAAAGAGCCACGATAGACAGCACGGCAAGGAAAGACAGTTGGAACCCCATGTCCCACACGCATAGCGGATTGGCGACAATCAGGCAGATGGCAGCCAGGCAGATGGTGTTGACGGAAGCCTTCTCCCTTCCTACGATAAGACAGAAAGAATAGATCGACAGCATAATGGCTGAGCGCATTATGCTGGGAGCCATGCCCACGAGCAGGACGTAGAGCCACAGCGAGAGGAGGATTATGGCCTGCGAGAATCCCTTACGCTTGTGCCGCCTACCCGTGAGCAATGTAAGGATGAAATAGATAATGCTGAGATGTAGCCCTGAGAGAGCCAAGACATGAGACGCTCCTGAAACAGAAAACGCATCTTTCGTGTCTTTGTCGAGAGCCTGCTTGTCGCCCAACACCATCGCCGCGACGATGGCAGACTGTTGCGGCTCGTCGATGCCAAGGTTGAGCCTTGCCACAAGCCGTTGCCTTATGCCCATGGCTTTCAGCCGCAATCGCTCCAGCGTGGTCATCGGTTTAAGGCTAACTCTCGCGGTCCGCCATTCGGTGGCATATATGAACGTGCTTGCGCTGAAACCGTGGCAATGGAGCCAGCGCACATAGTTGAAGTTGCTTGCCTGATAGTTTTGCAGCGGCTCCATTGTAGACCTTGCCTCGATGCCCGTTCCCAGCCTTATGGTTTTCCAATCGTTGGTCAAGGTGTCGCGGAGGATATGCGCCTTTATGTTTATGGCTGTGTTTAGTTGCTTGCCATTTATTGAGACAACGGCAAGGTCGCATAGCAGCGTCTTCCCTTTGACTTGTGGTTCGGCAGTCACTACCGCATCATAAATAATTGGGTTTCCTCCGTGGAAAGGAAAAGCCTCTTGGCGTTTGGCCTTGTCAGCCAAAGCTATTCCGGCAATGAAAATGGCAATGAGCAGGAGCAGACTTTGCGAATATGGCTTGTGCCTTAGCAAAAGCTCACCTATGAGACACGATGCCATCAGCGACAGCCATATGAGCATTGACCCTGAAGACAGGTGTGGCAGGAAACTAAAAAGTCCATCGCCGACTACAATTCCCAACAACAGTGTTGCCGCCACTTGTAGCAACGGTTGCGTCTGGATATAGTCGGAGATGGACACGTTTGACTAATATGTCAAGCCTTCAGCTTTCTTACAATTCTATAGGCTCGTAGGGCAGGTTCCACACGTCAGCCACGGCCTTGTAGGTCACCTTGCCGCCAACGATGTTCAAGCCCTTGCGCAGAGCCTCGTCGTCCTTGCAGGCTTGCTTCCAGCCCTTGTCGGCCAATGCCACGGCATACTTCAGAGTGGCGTTGGTGAGAGCCAATGTAGATGTGTTTGGCACGGCGCCAGGGATATTGGCTACGCAATAGTGCACTATGCCGTCGATCTCATACACAGGCTCGCTATGGGTAGTAGGGCGGGAGGTCTCGAAGCAACCGCCTTGGTCTATTGCCACGTCCACGAGCACAGTGCCTTTCTCCATGAGACCGAGCATCTCGCGCGTGATGAGGTGTGGTGTCTTGTCGCCTGGCACGAGCACGGAGCCAATCACGATGTCTACGTCTGCCAGCTCCTTGCGGATATTGTGTTCTGATGAGTATAGTGCATGCACGTTGGCAGGAAGGTCGTTCTCCAGTTGGCGAAGTCGTGGCAAGGAGATGTCGGTTATGGTGACGTCGGCACCCATTCCTGCCGCCATTCTCGCAGCCGCCTCGCCCACGGTGCCACCACCGAGCACCAGCACTTTCGTAGGCTTCACACCTGGCACTCCGCCGATGAGCTTGCCCTTGCCGCCCTTGGTCTTCTGTAGATAGAACGCGCCGTTGAGAGCTGCCATACGGCCAGCAACCTCACTCATAGGGATGAGCAACGGCAAGGAGCGGTCGGACTTTTGCACCGTCTCATAGGCAAGACATACGGCACCACTCTTGATCATGGCGTCGGCGAGAGGCTTGTCGCAAGCAAAATGGAAATATGTGAAAACCAATTGGTCTTTTTTTATGAGGGCGTATTCAGGCTCGATGGGTTCCTTTACCTTGACTATCATCTCCGCCTGAGCGTAGACATCCGTGATGTCGGGAAGAATCTCAGCGCCCACTTTCTCGTATTCTTCATCGCTGAACCCACTGTTCTCGCCAGCCGTATGCTGCACGTAGACAGTGTGGCCATGTTTTTTCAACTCGGCAACGCCCGCGGGAGTCATGCCAACGCGGTTCTCGTTGTTCTTCATCTCTTTTGGTACTCCAATCTTCATAGCGTAAGAATTTTGTAAAAGATTAATGATGTTTATGGTTGGTTTCTGTTGCCAAAGTTATGAAAAAAATGAACAAGTGGTTGTTTTTGCGGCGATTATTTAACATTATTTTCCTTTATTCCCCTCTGCGCCTGTCAAAAGCATAGTTTGCGTGCCTCATGCTTTCACCACGAGATTGTTCCACCGACCTTTCCATATTCGCAAGAGGAAGATGGATCCGCGGAAGGTGAGCTCCGTGGCCATGGCTATCCACACGCCACGCAGTCCAAGGCTCTGCGACAGCCCCCAAGCCAGCGTGAGGCGCACACACCACATTGAGAAAAGACTCATGAAGGCAGGTTTCAAAGTGTCGCCGGCTGCCACGCAAACGGAATAGCTCACTATTGCCGCGGCGAAGAAAGGCTCGGCGAAGGCTTCTATGCGCAGGATCTCAGCGCCAAGAAGCCTGATCTCCTCGACAGGTGAGAGGAAGCCTATCATCTCTGGGGCGAAGACAAACATCACCATTCCCATGAAGGCCATCACGATCATGCCCGTGGCGATGGTGAGATGCGCGAAGTTGTGGCACAGTCGGCGTCGTCCGGCGCCATAAGTCTGGCCGATGAGCGTCGATGCGGCGTCGCCTACGCCATAGCCTGGCATATAGCAAAGGCTTTCGGCGGTGATGGCAAAAGAGTTGGCGGCTATGGCGACATTGCCAAGTGGGGCCACGATGAGGGTTGACACCACTTGGGCAGACCCCATGAGGATGTTTTGCACGGCAATGGGCAGGCTTATCTTCGCGGCGTTTTTCACGAACCTCCATTTCCATGCAAACTTGGCATGGTCGAGGTTGAGGGCGAGAATCTTGTTTTTCCACATAGCCTGCCACGACATTGGTATCGCTGTCAGTATGTATGCAGTCATCGTGCCAAGTGCGGCACCTGTCACGCCCAAGTGAAGCTTGTATATGAAAAGGTAATTGAAGAATACGTCGAGACAACACATCATTATCGACAGCGCGCTGGGCACCCGCATCTCGCCCGCGCTTTTCAGCATTGCCGCCGTGAGGTGATACGTGAGTACGGCGGGCAGCGTGAGGCTATAGATGAGGAAGTAGGACGACGACATTGGCGCGATGTCTTCCTTGCCTCCAAGCCAGAAAGGTAGACTGGGCGCTACGGCGACACCGATAAGTGCCATGAATACGCTGAAGCAGATGCCGCACACCAACGCGTGGCGGAACACTTGCCTGGCGTTGGAAAAGTCGTTGGCTCCGATGAAGTGGGCCACCTGCACGGAGAAACCAACCGATACGGCGGAGAGGATGGAACCCATCAGCCATGTAGTGGTCTCTATCAAGCCAATGCTTGCCGATTGCGCGGCGCCGAGATGTCCCACCATGGCTGCGTCGATGAAAAACATCATCACGGTGGTAATCTGCGCAAGCATCGACGGAATGCTCAAGTCGATGATGAGGCTTAATTTTTCACGTCTCGTCATCTCCTCGCCGTTGCGTATCTTGGCAAGCAAAAGGTCGCTCTTCTTCATGTATTTTAGTTTTGGCGTGCAAATATAGCTAAAAAAGCGCAATTAGCCGGATTATTCAAATTAAATTGGCATAAAAATGTTTATCCCAATTATTCTTGTTATCTTTACACCCAATCAAAAAAATATTTGAGAAATGAAGACATTATTAGACGTTCACACACATACCGTTGCCTCGGGTCATGCCTATAGCACATTGCAGGAGATGGCGATGGCTGCCAAGGAAAAAGGGTTGGAGATATTGGGAATCACAGAGCATGGCCCCAATATACCCGGAACCTGCGCGCCTATCTATTTCAGGAACCTGCATTGCGTGCCGCGCGATCTCTATGGCATTCAGCTCATGTTGGGAGCCGAGCTTAACATTCTCAACACGCATGGAGACATTGACCTTGACGAGGAGTATTGGCGATTGCTCGACCTGCGCATAGCCGGCCTTCACAGCGTTTGCTGGCAAGGGGGCACTAAGACCGAGAACACGCAAGGGGTTATAAATGCCATGCGCAATCCGTTCATACAGATTATCTCCCATCCGGGTGACGGGACGGCAGAGCTGGATTTCGATGCCTTGATGAGAGTCTCCAAGGAAACCCACACCCTGCTTGAGATCAACAATCACTCCATGGCTCCTGTCCGGCACAAGACGATGGCAAAGCCCAATAATTTGGAGCTATTGCTGCTTGCCAAGAAATATGAGGTGCCTGTCATCTTTGGAAGCGATGCCCACTTCTCCGGCATGATTGCCGATTATGGCAACATCATGCCGTTGGTAAACGAGGTTCAGTTCCCCGACGACTTGGTGCTCAACTATAACCCTGAGAAGTTCAAGGCTTATCTCAAGCCTATGCCGCAATAATAAGAACCACAATAATTTTGTGGCTAAGTTGAATCGTGTGGGTAAAATATCCTTTCTTGCGTATTCCTTTCACGGATTATAATGATTTTGTAGCACACGTATTATTTTTTCTCACACGGATTTTAAAGATTTGAAAGATTGCTACGCCGCAAGCGGCTACG
>CAVBXD010000014.1:0-73774 GCA_963599465.1 Oscillospiraceae bacterium
GCTTGCGCCGATGGTACTGCAATGCAATGCGGGAGAGTAGGTAGCCGCCTCCTTTTAAATAGAGCCTCGAGGATAACATTATCCCCGAGGCTTTTATTGTATTATTTGAAATGATCAACACTGATATTAATTAAATGCTATGAACCAAAAACGTAACTTCTTGACTTTCATCTTGCTTTTTGTGGCGTTGCAGTTTCTTGCCATTTCTTCGGCTTCTGCCAAGCCTAAGCATACGTTCGAGATAAAAGGCGGAAATTTTGTCTATGACGGGAAACCTATCCAGATTCATTCTGGAGAGATGCATTTCTCGCGTGTGCCAGCTCCATATTGGCATCATCGTTTGAAGATGATGAAGGCAATGGGTTTGAATGCCGTTGCCACTTACGTGTTTTGGAACTTCCATGAGACTGCTCCTGGACAGTGGGACTGGTCTACCGATAATCATAATCTTCGAGGCTTCCTTAAGGCTGCTGCCGATGAGGGAATGATGGTTATTCTCCGTCCTGGCCCATATGCCTGTGGCGAATGGGAGTTTGGAGGTTATCCTTGGTGGTTGCAGAAGGTTAAGGGAATGCAGATTCGTGTCAACAACAAGCCTTTCCTCGACTCTTGCCGTGTTTATATTAACCAGCTAGCCAAGCAAGTGTCAGATTATCAGATAACCAAAGGTGGCCCGATAATCATGGTTCAGGCAGAGAATGAGTTTGGCTCATACGTTTCACAGCGTAAGGATATCTCCCTTGAAGATCACAAGAAATACAGTTCTGCCATTCGTCAGATGCTTTTGGATGCTGGTTTTGACATTCCCATGTTTACATCCGACGGCTCTTGGCTTTTCGAAGGTGGTGTCATTGAAGGTGCACTCCCTACAGCCAACGGAGAGGATGACGTAAACAAGCTTCGTAAGGTGGTTGACCAATATCATGGAGGCGTTGGACCTTATATGGTTGCCGAGTTCTATCCCGGTTGGTTGGATCACTGGAATGAAGCTTTCGTAAAGGTCACGCCTAACCAAGTGGCGAAACAAACCAAGAAGTATCTCGACGCAGGTGTCAGCTTCAATTATTATATGGTACATGGTGGAACCAACTTCGGGTTTACATCAGGTGCAAATTACAACAACAGTAAGAATATTCAGCCCGACATAACGAGCTACGATTATGATGCGCCTATAAGCGAGGCAGGATGGGCAACTCCCAAATATGATGCTCTTCGCGACCTCATGAAACAGTATGTGAAATACACTGTTCCAGCTGTACCAGAGCGTATATCCGTCATTTCTATCCCAAGCATAAAGCTGACGAACACTGTGGGCCTTTTCGACATTCTTGAGTCAGCCGAGCCTGTTGAGAGCGACACGTTGCTTACCTTTGAGGACATGAACCAAGGCCATGGCTATATGCTTTATCGTCGCAGGTTCAATCAACCCATCAGTGGTGTAATGCACGTTCCGGGCATAGCCGACTTTGCCACAGTGTATGTCAATGGTGAGAAAGTGGGCGAACTCAACCGTCTTACCGGCAAGGACAGCTTGGATATAACAGTGCCGTTCAACTCCACTCTCGACATACTCGTGGAAAACTTGGGCCGTATAAACTACGGTGCCCGTATCAATTCCAATCTCAAGGGAATAACCCAGCCAATAACGATTAATGGCAACGAGATTACCGGAAACTGGCAGATGTACGGCGTGCCTATGGACGCAATGCCCGTGATGCCTAAGATGCGTTCGCCTTATGTGAAAGGTCAGCCTACGCTCTATTTTGGCACGTTCGAACTTGAACAGGTTGGCGACACGTTCCTCGACATGGAGAAATGGGGAAAGGGCATTGTTTTCGTCAATGGTGTCAACCTCGGTCGCTACTGGAAGGTGGGACCTCAGCAAACTCTCTATCTTCCAGGCTGCTATTTGCGTAAAGGCCAGAACACGGTGGTTGTGTTTGAGCAACTCAATGACGAGAAAAAGACCGAGCTGACAGGTGTAGAGACGCCTGTGCTTGACAGGTTGGTGAAAGAGTAATCTGTTTGAGAGCTTTCGTCATATATCTCTTGTAATGGCGAAAGCTTAAAATATGAAGTAAACATTTTATTGACAATGACTCGGAGCGACGACATATCCGCTCCCAGTCATTTTGTCAATAAAGAAAGCACGCTACCCACATTTTTACTATTGTAGAGATATTGTAAATGAATGGAATATGAATGACATAGATACAGAAGATGCTTTTGTGTTGTCGTCACTTTCTATGGGCAGTAAGAAGGCGTTTGATGCATTTTTCAAGGTATATTATCCTAAGGTCTTGCAGTTTGTCATGCACTTTTGCGTAGACAAGCAAGAAGCAGAAAGTCTGGTTCAAGATCTCTTTATGAATTTATGGATAAAGAGAGAGCAACTCAGCGAGATAAAGAACCTTGACAATTACCTTTATATTTCCGCACGCAACGCCGCCATTCGTTTTGTAAAACAATCTTTTATTCATTGCGACGACAACATTGCCAATGAGTTGCCGTCGGAATTGCTCAACGGCGACATGAAGCTATGCTACGAAGAATTGTATGGCTTTGTCATGCGTGAGATAAATTCCATGCCAGAGCAACGCCGCCGCATATTCCTGATGAGTCGTGTTGACGGCATGAGCAATGCGAAAATTGCCGAGCGTTTGGGAATCAGCAAACGCACGGTGGAGTCTCATATATCCTTGGCATTGGCCACACTGAAGAAATTGTTTCCGTCTATAACGCTATTAACATTGCTTAACTGAAACGGATTGCGTGTGCATGCCGCTTTTTTACTCTTTTATGTAGAAAGAATAAAAAACTTCATGCAAAAAAACAATATGACATCTATTGACCAGCAACCTTGCGACGATATGTTGCGGAAGCTATGGAATGAGGACGTGGCAGAGATGTCAGACGATGAGTTGACCAATGCTCTTGATGCGTTTCGTGAGCGTCGCGACATGCACGAAATGGCCCTTTGGCGCAAGCGCCGTTTCCTGAAGCTCTTTAAGTATGCCGCATTGTTTATCTTGCCAGTGCTGACAGCGTGGGCGGCATGGAGCTATTCGGCGGAACACAATGCTGTGGGAAGCGAGATAGAGCAGTGTTATGTGTCTAAAGGCAAGATAGACAGCTTATGGCTCCCGGACGGCACCAAGGTGATTGTCAATGCCGGTTCCACCATTATATATCCATCGTCGTTCAGCAAGCGGGATGCTTGTCGCAAGGTTTACGTCAACGGTTGTTGCCACTTTGACGTGACAAAGGATTCTGAGCATCCTTTTGTGGTGAACATGGGTAACCTTAATGTGAAAGTGCTTGGAACCCATTTCAGCGTAGACTCGTATACCGATGACGACAAGGTGAAGGTAACGCTTGAGGAAGGTCTTGTAAAGGTGTTTGACGAGAGCCATTCTATGACCTTGTATCCGAATGAGCAATTGGTCTATGACCGGAGTGACGGAAAGATGACCAAGAAGCGTGTGGATGCTCTGGCATTCAATTCGTGGGTCAATGGAGACATGGATTTCCTGAACCAGCCGTTGTCGGAACTGCTGAGGACCCTTGAGCGACGCTATAATGTGAAAATCCGCGTGGCTTCAGGGATAGACCTGAGAAATCACTATACAATGAACTTCAAGAAAGAAGAGACTATTGAGAACGTGATGAGAGTGCTCTCCATGACATTGGGCAACAAGAGATACAAGAAAGACGGTAATGTCATAACGATATATTAGAACACAAATAATTAATCCCAATATTAACGAAAACTGTAAACAATGAAACCCTTTGTGAACAAAAAGACTGCCGCGACGCTCGCCCTCTGCCTGTCGATGTCGGTAGCGACATTTGGACAGAATCAGGTGATTCATCTGCCTCAGACAAGCGCCACGGTATCGTCGATTATCAAGGCCATTGAGAAGCAGACCCAGATGTCTGTTGACTTTTCGCAAAACTCAGTCAACCTGAACAAGACCATTCGCTTAAAGTCAAAGAGTCAAACCCTTGGCGAACTGATGAACCAGATCTTGAAAGGAGGAGGCAACCTCACTTACAAGATAATAGACCGGCACATCATTGTCGTAAAGGAAGGCAACGCCTTGCAGGGTCAAAGTGTCAAGCCAACATCGGCAAGCAATGGCAAGTATAAAATCACCGGTCAGGTGCTTGACGACAACGGCGAGCCGATTATAGGCGCGTCGGTGCTTGAGAAAGGCACGAAAAACGGAGCGGTGACAGATGTTGACGGCAACTTTACGATTTATTCCAGTCAGGAATCGCCGGTGCTCAACATCTCGTACATAGGTTTTGACACACAGAATATAAAGGTTCGTGCAGGACAAACTCATGCTGTCACGTTGCGTGAGAACGCCCAGAGCCTCGACGAACTCGTCGTCGTAGGCTATGGTTCGCAAAAGAAAGTGGACGTCATTGGCTCTATCGCGACAGTAGACGCCAAATCGCTTGAGTCGAGGTCGGCAAGCGATGTCAGCAACATGCTTACCGGCCAAATGTCGGGCGTTACCATTACCCAGACCAGTGGAAACCCCGGACAGGACGGTGGTACCATACGCGTGCGTGGCGTTGGCTCGTTTGGCGCAACCCCAAGCCCACTCGTGCTTGTTGACGGCATGCCGGGTTCGCTCAGCGACTTGACACCAACCGACATTGAGAACATCTCGGTGTTGAAGGATGCGTCGTCGGCAGCCATATATGGCTCGCGTGCTGCCAACGGTGTCATACTTGTAACGACCAAGCGTGGAAAGGAAGGCCGTGCAAAAGTGACTTACAATGGTTCTGTAGGATTCAGCAAGGCTCTCGAACTGCCTGAGATGGCCCACTCGTATGAGTATGCCGAATACTATAATAAGGCCATGGGTACAAACACGTATACCGCGGAGGACATCCAGAAATACAGGGATGGCTCCGACCCAGACAATTATGCTGACGAGAACTATCTTGACGCCTTGTTTGGCGGTCACGCGTTCCTAACGAAGCATACGCTCAATGTCAATGGCGGCACCGACAGGGTGCAATATATGGCATCGGCTGGCTATCTGCGCCAAAACGGATTGTTGAAAAACAACTATTTCAACAAATACAACGCACGAATAAACCTTAACGCCAAACTCACGAGAAAGCTCTCGCTTGGCTTGCAAGTGAGCGGCATGACCAGCGATCGCCACGAGCCATCCACTCCAGGCCAGATTGACACTGGCGGATATTCCGGAATCATGCTCGCGGCACTGCGCTACCCGGGACTGCTGCCTTCCTATATGCAGGACGGCACCCCAGGCAATGGACTCAAGGGCAGTGGCACGCCGGTGGCATGGGTCAACAGCTGCGCCTCTTTCTATCGTCAGGATTACGACAAGTTCACGGGAAATGCCGAACTGACCTATAAGCCCATCAAGGGACTTACCATCAAGGGCATCGGCGGTTATAAATACACTCTTGAACACGTCAGAAACTACCGCTCGGAGTTTACGGTGGCAAGTGGCAACACCAATGGCCCCTCGTCGCTTACCGACGGCATGTATCGCACTGTTTACAAGACCTTCCAAGCCACAGCCGATTATAACACTACAATAGCCAAGAAGCATACTCTCGACGTACTCGTGGGTTACACGTGGGAAGACGAGGGTCAACGCACGCTGAGTGGCACTCGCCAAAACTTCCCGTCCAACGACGTGCCTTACATTAGCGCGGGTGGTGCCGACGGTCAGCTCAACTCTGGCGGAGGCTACGATTGGGCAATACAATCATTGTTTGGACGCCTGACATACAACTACGACGAACGCTACCTCTTTGAGACAACAATGCGTTATGACGGTTCTTCACGTTTCCCGACAAACTCAAAGTATGGCTTTTTCCCGTCGGCAGCCGTGGGTTGGCGCGTGTCGGAAGAAAAGTTCTGGAAGGAATGGGCAGGCTCGAAGTTGTTCTCCAACCTAAAGATAAAGGCTTCTACCGGTGTGCTTGGCAACAACAACATAGGAAACTATCCCTACCAGTCGGTTTACACATTGGGACAGGCCCAAAACTACGTGTTTGGTGGCGTGTATACCACGGGAGCGTCGATAACCACGTATGTGGACTCCAACCTTAAATGGGAGAAAACGCGCACCTCAGACATTGGTGTAGAGACAGGATTCTTCAATAATAGGCTTACACTCAACGCAAGCTATTTCTATCGCAAGACAACAGACGTGCTCTATACACCTTCGGCCAGTTATTCCTCAATATTCGGGCTTAGCGTTTCGCAGGTCAACACAGGTGCCGTGGAGAATAAAGGTTGGGAGTTTGAATTAGGTTATCGTGATAATGTCGGTGCGTTCAACTATTGGGTCAACGGCAACTTCTCTATTATCAAGAACAAGGTTCTCACCCTCGGTATGGGTAACGTGGAACAAGACAACGGCATGATAGGCAACGGCAGCACCTTGTTTATTGGTTATCCCATGCAGGTGTTCTATGGCTACAAGACCGACGGTGTGTTCCTCACCGATGACGAAGTGAGCGAGTGGTACGACCAAAGTTCCATTGCCCCCAAGTCGAAGGCCGGTGATATTAGGTATGTAGACCTTGACGGCGACAACAAGGTCACGACCAAAGATCGTACGTATCTTGGTTCTTCCATACCAAAATATACCTTCGGACTGAGTTTTGGTGGCGAATACAAGGGGTTCGACTTCAGCGTGCTGCTTCAAGGCGTGGCTGGCGTAAAGGGTCGTCTGTCAAACTGGGCAGGGCTTGCGTTCTTCCAAGAGGGCAACATACAGAAGTGGCAGATGGAGGAATGCTGGAACAACAACCCTACATGCCGTTATCCTGGCTATCCGCGTTTGGAGGTGATGTCCAACGCAGGCAGCAACAACACCATTACATCCGATTACTGGATTCTTGACGCCTCGTTTGTCAAAGTGCGCAACATACAGTTTGGCTACAAACTGCCCAAGAGCATTATCGGCAAGTTTGGCGTGAGCAACATGCGTGCCTATATATCCATGGATAATCCTTTCACCTTTAAGGGCTATCGCAAGGGATGGGATCCCGAGAACACAAACAACAACGGCTCCTACTATCCCGTCATGTCTTCATATACATTCGGTCTAACTTTAGCTTTTTAACAAATCATGAAAACCAAGACATTATATATTGGCATTGCGTTGGCTTCGATGTTCTGCCTAAACTCATGCGACTTGGAGCGTTCGCCTCTCACAGACTTACCCGATACGAGTTATTGGAGCGGGTCTGACATTGAGAAAAAGGCGAAGATGGCACTGACGCCGCTCTATCGAGGAAGCATAACAAATGGAGTGGAGTATTCTCCGAGCGATTTCTGGTCGTATCACGGCCTGCTTTTCACGGAGCATCTTACCGACAACGCCTTCGATCGCCGAGGTGAGAACAATGCATTCTTCAAGATAACCAGCGGCCAGCTTGTCAACAACAACAACTTTATCGCACAGTATTGGAAATCGGCTTATTCGCGCATAGGAAAATGCAACAGGTTCCTTGAGGGAATAGAGAACGGCAGCGATTTCTCTGAGCGGAAGCGAATGATAGCAGAGGCCCGTTTCTTGCGTGCCACGCAATATCATTATTTGGCGAGCTATTTTCACGACGTACCCCTTGTGACAAAAGTCCTTTCCGGCGAGGAGGCCAATAGCGTCGAGAAGGAGACGCAAACCAATGTGCTTGCGTTCTGTGAAAAGGAATTCAGGGAAGCCGCCGACGACCTGCCGCGTTTCAAGGACATTGCCGCTTCGGAAACAGGCCGTGCCTGCAAACAGGCTTCGCTGGCATTCCTCGGACGTACATACATGTTCGAGCAGAAGTGGGACGAAGCCGCCAAGGTTTACAAGGAAATAATAGATTACGGTGACAACGACATAGAATCAAGTTATTCCAACCTGTTCTTGCCCGGGACGGGTGTCGGCAACAAGGAGAACCTTTTCTATATCGCATATCTTGAGAATTACTTCGGATGCGGACTCCCGCAGCATGGTCTGTCGGCCAAGGATGGCGGCTGGAGCCTCTCCAATCCATCGGCTGGCTTGTTTGAAGCCTATGAGTTTAAGGATGGCACGCCGTTCAGCTATTCAGACCCGCGATACAATAAGAATAACCTTGGCGAAAACCGCGACCCGCGTCTCGACTATACAATCTATTACAATGGTTCCATGTTCCGCGGCTCGGAGTATAGGCTTAGTCCCGACTACGAGGCTGGCAAGAAAGAGCGTCTCGACTATTCGTCGGAGGCTTCGCGCACGGGATTCATGTGGCGAAAGTATTACACCGAGGACCCTATAAACGACTTGACGAGCTATTCTGCCGTTACGCCTATCGTTCGCTATGCCGAGGTCTTGCTTAGTTACCTTGAAAGCATGATAGAGAGTGGGCAGCAGGTAAACCAAGGCTTGCTTGACGCCACAATCAACAAGGTGCGTGGTCGTGCTGATGTCCAGATGCCACCCGTCACGGAAACCAATACCGACAAACTGCGTGAGATCGTACGTCATGAACGCCGTGTAGAACTCGCTTACGAGGGCATACGCCTTTGGGACATATTCCGCTGGAAGATAGCCGACCAAGTTCTTGTAGGTGAGATTTGGGGAGCTCCGTATCCCGATGCCGAGAAGCTTGGCAACAGCAAGAAGCAGGATCCGACAGGCAACGGACGTTGGTATGTGGGCAGACGTGATTTCAGGTCGCCACAAGACTATACATGGCCTGTGCCACTGTCTGAGCAAAACATCAATCCTAATCTGCGTGACAATTAAATCCATATAGAGCCATGAATAAATCATATTTCGCAATTGGGCTCTTGCTGCCGTTCGCGGCTCAAGCTTACGGTGCCAAGAAGTCAAAAGTTAATACAGACCCTAAACGGCCTAACGTGATAATCATCCTCGCCGACGACCTTGGCTATGGTGACTTGGGATGCTATGGCGCCAAGAACGTGGAGACGCCAAATGTGGACCGTCTCGCCCAACAGGGCATACGGTTCACCGATACCCACGCCGTGGCTGCCACGAGCACCCCGTCAAGATACTCGTTGCTTACCGGTGAGTATGCTTGGCGACGTCCCGGCACCGACGTTGCCGCCGGCAACGCGGGCATGATAATCCGTCCGGAGCAATATACCATGGCCGACATGTTTCGCAGTCAAGGCTATCGCACATGCGCCATAGGCAAGTGGCATCTCGGCCTTGGCGATAAGTCGGGCACGCAAGACTGGAATGCTCCATTGCCAGCCTCGCTTGCCGACATAGGTTTCGACTACCACTACATCATGGCGGCCACTGCCGACCGTGTGCCGTGCGTGTTTATCGAGAACGGCAGCGTGGCAAACTGGGATGCTTCTGCACCCATAGAGGTGAGCTACCGCGGCAACTTCCCCGGCGAGCCTACAGGCAAGGACAATCCGGAACTGTGCTATAACCAAAAGTCGAGCCATGGACACGACATGTCGATAGTCAACGGTATCGGGCGCATAGGCTACATGAAGGGCGGCGGCAAGGCATTGTGGAAAGACGAGAACATAGCCGACTCCATAACGTCTCATGCCATCAACTTCATAAAGGCCAACAAGGACAATCCTTTCTTCATGTATTTCGCGACCAATGACGTTCACGTGCCGCGGTTCCCCCACCAGCGTTTCCGCGGAAAGAGCGGCATGGGACTTCGAGGCGATGCCATCGTGCAGTTTGACTGGGCGGTAGGACAGATAATGACGACTCTTGAGAAACTCGGTATTGCCGACAATACCCTTATACTGCTCACGAGCGACAATGGTCCCGTAGTTGACGATGGCTACCAGGATCGTGCTGAGGAGTTGCTCAATGGTCATAAGCCTGCAGGCCCATGGCGCGGCAACAAATACAGCGCGTTCGAGGGCGGCACTTGTGTACCAGCCATCGTGTGCTGGCCCGGCAAGGTGAAGGGAGGACAGACCTCCGATGCCCTTGTGTCACAAGTGGATTTCTTCCGTTCGTTCAGAAGCCTTGGCGATGCTCGTTTGCCACAAGGAAGTGCTCCCGACAGCGAAGACCATATGAAAACGTTGCTTGGCGAGGACAATGTGGGTCGCGACTATGTATTGGAGCTTGCCTCCAACCATGTGCTTTCCGCACGAACCAAGAAATGGAAATACATCGAGCCGAACGATGGGCCTAAGATGATAACGTGGGGACCGAAGGTAGAGACCGGCAATAACTCAACGCCACAGCTCTACGACATCAGTTCGAGCCTTTGGGAAGGCGAGAATGTTGCCGACAAAAACCCACAGGTCGTGTACGACATGCAGAACATTCTGCGCCACGAGCGTCAGAAGTAGACAATAGCTAAAGTCCACGAGATGTTATTGATAATTGACAATAACACTTCGTGGACTTTTTTTCATGCTTTTTTCATTGAAAGCATTTCTGTTTTATCTGTTTTTTGTACCTTTATACCCTAATAATAAAACAGTGGTAAAAACCTGACGACCTGTACAATTTATCAGATAATATGAACAGCAAGTTTCTAAGCACGCTTGCGGTAGCATCCGTTTGGGGATGCAACAGTCTGTGTGCCCAACAATTTAACCGACCCAATATCATAGTGTTTATTGTTGACGACATGGGCTGGCAAGACACCTCGTTGCCATTTTGGGACAAGCAGACCAGATACAACGAGATGTACGAGACACCCAACATGGAACGCTTGGCAAGCCAAGGAGTCATGTTTACCCAGGCTTATGCTTGCCCAGTGAGCTCGCCCACGCGTTGCAGCCTTATGACGGGCATGAACATGGCACGCCACCGTGTGACCAACTGGACATTGCAACGCGACAAGCCCACCGACGACAAGAGCGATACCGTTGTCCTTCCGGAATGGAATTGCAATGGCATTTCGCAGGTCGCCACCGTGCCACGCACGGCCGTGGCAAAGTCATTCGTCCAATTGCTCAAGGACAGTGGTTATCATACCATACACTGTGGCAAGGCGCATTGGGGCGCGATAGACACTCCAGGTGAGAACCCTTGCCATTTTGGTTTTGATGTTAACATAACGGGAACGGCAGCCGGCGGGTTGGCGACATACCTAAGCGAGATGAACTATGGCCATACGCGCGACGGCAAGCCCTATGCCCTCAATTCCATACCGGGGCTTGAGGCATATTGGGGAACAGGAACGTTCGTGACCGAGGCTCTGACCAAAGAGGCTATCAAGGCTCTCGACAAGGCCAAGAAATACGGGCAGCCTTTCTATCTTTACATGTCACACTATGCCGTGCATATCCCGATAGACAAGGATATGCGGTTCTTCCCTAAGTATATGCGCAAGGGTCTTTCAGACAAGGATGCCGCTTATGCATCCTTGGTGGAAGGCATGGACAAGAGCTTGGGAGACATAATGAACTGGCTCGACAAAAACGATGAGGCAAAGAACACCATCATCGTGTTTCTGGGTGACAATGGCGGCCTCGCCACTTCCGAGGAATGGCGCGACGGGCCTCTTTATACGCAAAACTCACCCCTTAAATGTGGCAAGGGATCATTGTATGAAGGCGGAATAAGGGTGCCGTTCATTGTCAGATGGGATGGCGTGGTCGAGCCAAAGACACGCAACAATACCTCCATAATGATAGAGGACCTGTTCCCAACCATTCTTGACATGGCGGGCATCAACGACTACAGGGTGCCACAGACGGTTGACGGTAAAGACATCGTGCCTTTGCTTCAAGGCAAAAGCTGTTCGACATTCAAGGACAGGAGCATAATATGGAACTTCCCAAACATCTGGGGAAATACGGGGCCTGGCATAAACCTTAACTGTGCCATACGTCGTGGGGACTGGAAACTTATATACAATTACCAAACGCGGAAGAAAGAGCTCTACAACATACCGCAGGATATAGGAGAAACCAACAATCTTGCAGAGCGCAATCCCTCCAAGGTCAAAGAGCTATCTGCCGTTCTCGGAAATGCGCTTCGAAAGATGCAGGCGCAGAGACCCATGATGGCAGCAACGATGAAGCCGTGTCCTTGGCCGGATGAATAGCCTTCTTTTTGATAATTTGAAACCATACATAAACAGTTTTTTACATGACTTCAACGAAACACTCATTGCGGTTTTTGATGCTTGGCACACTCTTCTTGAGTCTTGTCTTGGTAGCGCATGCCCAGACCATACACATGAGCGGTTCCGGCTGGGACTGCCAGATAGCAACCAATGGACATATTGAGCGCATTGTATATAAGAACAAGACTGGCAACGACACGATACCGTTTTTCTCGGGTCGCGGCAAGCCTGGCCCATCGTTCTACGTCAACAACGGCTCTAAGGATGTAGTTGCGGAGTGGCACCCCAATGGCAGGTTGACTTATATTGCCAACATCGATGGCGTGGAGTGCGAATTGCAGTATACCAAATGGCGCAATCTGCCAGCCATGCGCGTTACGATGCGTAACCATAGCCACACGCCGTTTCAGCCCGTAAAGGCAGGATTGAAGTTGGGCATAGATACCTATATGGATAAATATCCCGAATGGAACCATAAGTTTTTCCCAACGTTGATGCGCAACGAACGCACCCATTTCTATGGTTATATGCAGACGCCAAGCGGCAACGTGCTTGGAGTCGTGTCGCCCGATGCTGTCGCCTCATGGAGCGTTGACTACAACTTGGGCTACCAGGATCCAGCACCGTTTTGGTTCATGGGCCATCGCATAGAGTCGCTCAATATCGACCTTATGAACGCCTTGCCATTGCCAGAGCATAACCCCCAGGACCTTTGGCAGTTGAAAGACGGTGAGTCGAGGTCATGGACAATAGCCCTTGTAAACGTGAAGGGTCTCGACAGATTTGAGAGCACGGTCAACGAGTGCGCAGGAATGCCGATGATAGAAATGCGCAACACGGTATGCGGTGCTGACGGAAAGGTCGACTTTGTTGTCTATGGCTCCAAGCCAGACGTGAAAGTGGTGGGCGACGACGGCAAAGCTTTGGCGTTGACCCATAAGGCAGACGGAAGGCGAAACGCTTTTTCGTGCGTGTTGCCGTCGCAGGGTCTTTACAAGGTCACGGTCAATGATAAGGGGCTTGTGTCTACAGGCATGCTCGTGCGTCCTAAATCGTGGCAATGGTCGCTGGAACGTGCCCGTGAAGGAGCATGGAAATATCATCAGAAGGCAACGTCGCATATAGAGAGTTGGTATGGTTTCCATTCATCGTTTATAGCCGCGAAATACTTTAAGGCTCCTGGGCTTGACGCAAAGTTGCGCAACCGGTTTGACTATCTTTACAGTTTGCTACACGACACGGCGCGTGTGGAACCTAAATACCACAAGTCTCGCATCCAGAACACTTCGGGCACGATAGGAATGCTGGTTGACAAATACGAGGCTTACGGCGATATCAACGACCTGAGACATGCCTCGCGGCTCGCCGACTGGCTCATCAAGAACAACCAGCGCAAGGATGGGGCCTACGTCAACTACAACGTCGTGTACACAAGTGTCATATATGTGGCCAAGAGCATCCTTGAACTGTCGCTTGTGGAAAAACGGCTTGGAACCAACGACAAGTTTTGGGCAAGCAAGGCCGAGGAACATTATGAGTCAGCGAAACGGGCGATAGACCAACTCGTGGAGTCGGATGGCGACTTCCAGACCGAAGGCGAGATGACATTCGAGGACGGCATGGTTTCTTGTTCTGCCTTGCAGATTGGCATGCTTGGGCTTATGCAGGCAGACGAGACGGCAAGGAAACACTATAGCGATGCCATGCTAAAGATTCTCAACAGTCATGACTGCCTTGCCCAATTGCGTGTGCCCGACGCACGCCGACGCGGTGGGACGATGCGCTATTGGGAAGCGCAGTACGATGTGGAAATGTTGCCAAACATGTTCAACTCCCCTCACGGATGGAGCGCATGGCGCGCCTACGCCACTTATTATGCTTACCTTTTGACAGGCAACGAACGCTGGCTCCGCGAGAGCTACAATGCCGCAGGTGCCTTCAATTGTATGATAGATTACAAGTCTGGTGACCTGAGGTGGGCTTTTGTCGTTGACCCTTACTTGAGGGTGACCCAGTCGTGTAGTGCCGATACTCATGTGACGGCCGATTCCTTGAGCTTCGGCAATCCGCATCCTTTGCTTTACAAGACGCGGCAGTTTACCATCGGCGAGCAGTATGTGCCAATGATAAGCGATTGGCAGACCGTGAATTGCCAAGACAACGACGTGCACGAGCTGTTCAAGTTTATTGGCGAGTCGATGCTCACAAACGCTTTTGTAGTGGAGCGAGAGGACGGGCAGCCATACGGCTACAACTGCCTCGTGAGGAAGCAAGGCGACAAATGGGTGGTGGAGCCATTGGAAAAACAGATAACCAACCTACATTGCAACTTGCGCCATACGCGGAAAATAGTGTTCCGTGGGGAGACAAAGTCGTTGCCGGGCGGGTATTTAGGATGGGCATTTGGACATGATGAGTATAAATTCAACTAAAGAAAACAATAATGAAACAGAAACGAGAACTTTTGCTTGCGCTTATGTTTGTCTTTGTGTCGCGGCTGTTTGCGGTGACCCCGATAGACGGTCTGCTGGAACGTATCGACAAGGGCGCGTCGCGTAAGTTCGTGACCGAGACAGTGAAGTCGGATCACGACTTCTTCGAGATAGGCAGCAAGAACGGGAAGGTTCTTGTGCGTGGCAACAACTATGTCAGCATAGCCTCTGGCATAAACTGGTATTTGAAATATCATGTGGGAGCGCACCTCGCCTGGAACTCCATGCACGTCAAACTGCCTGCTACACTGCCACTCGTGCGTACGACAGAGCGTCACGACACAGACATAAAGTATCGCTATTATTTGAACTATTGCACGCATTCTTATTCAATGGCGTTTTGGGACTGGAAGCGATGGGAACAGGAACTTGACTGGATGGCGTTGCATGGCATAAACCTCTGCCTCGACATCGTGGGCACCGATGTGGTGTGGCGCAACGTGCTCACGAAACTCGGCTATTCAAAGGCGGAGGCCAATGAGTTCGTGGCAGGCCCGGCATTCCAAGCATGGTGGTTGATGAACAACTTGGAAGGGTGGGGCGGTCCAAACTCCGACAACTGGTATCTGCAGCGTGAGGCATTGCAGAAGAAAATCCTGAAACGCATGAAGGAGCTTGGCATACACGCTTGCTTGCCTGGATATTCGGGCATGGTGCCCCATGACGCAAAACAGCGTCTTGGGCTTAACGTGGCAGACCCGGGCAAGTGGTGTGACTATAAGCGGCCGGCTTTCCTGTTGCCTACCGACAAGCGATTCTCAGAGATAGCCTCATTATACTATAAAGAGCAGGAGAAACTTTTCGGCAAGGCCGATTTCTACAGCATGGACCCGTTTCACGAGGGAGGCAATGCCACAGGCGTGGACTTGAAGGCGGCTGGCGAGGCCATAATGGGAGCCATGAAGGCGGTCAACCCCAAGGCTACGTGGGTCGTTCAGGCCTGGGGAGCATGTCCATTCCCAGACATGATAAGAGATTTGAACAACGGCGACATGCTCGTGCTCGACCTTTACTCCGAGAACCGCCCGCAGTGGGGCGACCCGTCGTCAACATGGTATCGCAAGGACGGGTTCAATGGTCACGACTGGGCATATTGCATGCTGCTCAACTTTGGTGGCAACGTAGGGCTCTTCGGCAAGATACAACATGTCATTGAAGAGTATTACAAGGCCCGCCAGAGCAAGTTCTCGTCAACATTGAAAGGCGTTGGCCTCACGATGGAAGGCATGGAAAACAACCCCGTAATGTATGAGCTTGTCAGCGAACTGCCTTGGCGTGGCGAAAAATTCCCGTGGGAAGACTGGTTGCGTGGTTATGTAGAGGCACGCTATGGCAACATACACAATGCCAA
Organism: Oscillospiraceae bacterium; assembly: GCA_963599465.1. Taxonomy (GTDB): domain Bacteria; phylum Bacteroidota; class Bacteroidia; order Bacteroidales; family Bacteroidaceae; genus Prevotella. The sequence goes on from CAVBXD010000014.1 coordinate 15,916, forward strand.
GGTGAATGAGGCGTGGATGCTTCTCGCCAACTCGATTTATGGCGCGGACGCAAAAGTGGTGGAGCAGGGCTGTCACGAGTCGGTGCTCTGCGCCCGTCCCGCATTAGATGTTTACCAAGTGTCCACATGGTCGGAGATGGAGGAATATTACAATCCCGACGACGTGATTGAGGCCGCCCGACTAATGGTTGAGGCTTCGCGTGAGATCAACGCCAACGCCAATTTCTGCTACGACCTTGTAGACATCACCCGTCAGGCTATTGCAGAGCAGGCGCGCCTTGTTTACAACGAGGTAGTGGCTGCGTATAAAGCCAAGGACCGCACCATGTTCAGGCATTCCACGAAGCTATTCCTTGACATCCTGTTGCAGCAAGACCGCCTGTTGTCATCAATGCCCGACTTCATGGTTGGCAGGCGGATAAGCCAAGCGCGCTCGCTTGGGACGAACGCCTCGGAGAGTGACCATTATGAATGGAACGCAAGGGTGCAAATCACTACATGGGGCAATCGCAACGCCGCGGAACGCGGAGGCTTGCGAGATTATGCGCATAAAGAGTGGAACGGACTGTTGCGCGACTTCTACTATCCTCGCTGGAAGGCTTATTTCGAAGCCCTTGACGCGACGCTCGACGGTAAGCCGATGAAGCAATTCGACTTCTATGCGATAGACGAGAGGTGGACGCTTATGCACAATGCTTATCCCAAGGAAGCCCAAGGCGACCCCGTGAACTATTCGCAAGAGGCATTTGCCAATGTCTTTGACCATAGGTAAGCGATGTCTCCTTTCAAAGGGCGACTTCATGTTTTGTCAGGCTATGCAATATTCAATCCTAGTAGTCCGTTATGTTGATGTATGCAGTGGACTGACAAGATAAGGCGAGTGAAGATTATTTTCGTATTGGCGGCTATCCTCGTAGCCGTCAGCTCGCTTTTCGTCTCCAAGACACTTACCGACAACTTGAAGCGGGAAGAACAGGGACGTATGGAAGTGTGGGCGGAAGCTATGAAGACGCTTGGCAAGGCGGATGGTAATACGGATCTTAGCCTTGTGTTGAAAGTGCTCAATGAGAACGACTACATACCAGTGGTGCTCCTGGACCGTCGAGGCAACGTCACCGACTACCGCAACGTGAGTCTGCATGCCGACAACGGCAAGGACAGCTTGCGAGAGGCACGCCAGTTGGCTCTCGGCTGGAGTGCCCGGGGACAAGCCATAAAGGTGGCAATAGACGATTCGAGCCATAACTATATTAACGTTTGCTATGACGAGTCGCTTATCATCAAGCGGCTCACCATTTTCCCCTTTGTGCAACTTGGCGTGGTAATAATCTTCGTGGCCTTGGCAGTGTTCGCCCTCCTTGCCTCAAAACGCGCGGAGCAGAACAGGGTGTGGGCAGGCTTGTCGAAAGAAACCGCCCATCAACTCGGCACCCCCATCAGTTCGCTCATGGCATGGGTGGAGGTGCTGAAAGAAGAATATCCCGACGACAATCTCATTCCGGAACTCGATAAGGATGTCAACAGGCTGCGTCTTGTCAGCGACCGCTTCTCGAAGATAGGGTCTAAACCTGAACTTTCATTGTCGAGTCTGCCGGAAGTACTGGGGCATGTGGTGGATTATATCGACCGCCGTACAAGCCACAATGTGGTTATCAGTTGCCTGTTGCCCGACCATGACGTGATGGTCAACATCAACGCCGCCCTCTTTGAGTGGGTTGTAGAAAACCTTTGCAAGAATGCCGTTGACGCCATGAACGGAGGCCCGGGGACAATCTCCATCACGGTAATGGAAACAGGACGCAAGGTGATGATTGATGTAGCTGATACAGGCAAGGGCATCAACAAGAAAAACATTAAGAACGTGTTTAAGCCGGGGTTCACAACCAAGAAGCGTGGTTGGGGGCTTGGTCTGTCGCTCGCAAAGCGCATCATAGAAGAATACCACAAAGGACGGATATTCGTCAACTCTTCGGAGGTTGGAGTTGGCACGACGTTTCGCATTGAGTTGGGGAAATAGATTATGACGCTCTCGCACTAAAACCGGAGCTGGGTTAACAAACGTTTTGGTCTTTCCTCGGTTGTTTTTTGCCTATATTTGCGAAGTAATAATCAAAAAACACGGCCTTATGAAAAAGTATTTATTATTACTACAAGAGTGTTCTATTTACGCGACTTCAACGTATTAGTATGGTTTATGGAGGGGAATATAATGAGGTTGAAAATCATTTGTCGCCTGCTGGTATAATCTCATTGGAACGTGAAATCGCAGTCGTCGATTGAACGGAAAACAAAAAACTTTGTGAATAATTTGTGTGTTGTTTTGTTGTATATCGGAAAATATTAGTAACTTTGCACACCAAATGTGTAGTTTAGAGGAACTTAAGATAGACTTGAAGGATTTGAAAGAGGGCGTGAGCACGTTCCGCTTCAATCTTGGTGATGCCTGGTTTGAGTCGCTCGAAGATGGCGAGATCAAGTGGGGCAATGTCAGCGTGTCCATAGACGTGGATCGCACAGAAGACTATTTTGACCTCGACTTTCACGTTGAAGGCTCTGTCACGGTGCCTTGCGACCGTTGTCTTGACGATATGGATCAACCCATAGTCAACGACCAGCACCTTGTGGCAAAGTTTGGAGAGAACTACTCGGAGGATGATGATCTCATCACGGTGCCTGAGAAAGAAGGAATGCTCGACACCTCGTGGCTCATTTATCAGTTTATAGAACTCGCCGTACCACTCAGGCATGTGCATGCACCTGGAAAATGCAATCCTGCCATGATGAAAATTCTTGAAGAACATTCTGCCGCCCGAAGCGGTGCTGGTAACGACGGGAAACCTGTGGACTCTCGATGGGCTGCCCTCTCGCAAATAAAAATCAATAATTAAAATTAATACTCAAAATGGCACATCCAAAAAGAAGACAGTCAAAGACTCGTACACTTAAGCGTAGAACTCACGATAAGGCAGTGGCTCCCACGCTGGCCGTATGCCCTAACTGTGGCGCTTACTATGTTTACCACACTGTATGCCCAACTTGCGGCTACTATCGTGGCAAGGTCGCTATCGTCAAAGAGGCCGCTGAGTAATGGCTAAGGTCAACGCTGTGATCACTGGTGTCGGTGGCTACGTGCCCGACTACATCCTCACCAACGAGGAGTTGTCGCGTATGGTAGACACAAGCGACGAGTGGATCAAAACGCGTGTGGGTATCAAGGAGCGTCGCATCCTTACCGAGGAAGGCCTTGGCGCAAGCTACATGGCTCGTAAGGCTTGTAAGCAGTTGCTGAAAAAGACCGGCGCTGACCCTGACTCCATTGATGCCCTTATCGTCTCTACGACGACACCTGACTATCCTTTCCCGTCTACGGCGAGCATTGTCGTCGGCAAGCTTGGGCTGAAAAACGCATTCGCATTTGATATATCATGTGCTTGCTGCGGTTTCATCTATGCCCTTGATACGGCATCGTCGATGATACAGTCGGGACGCTACAAGAAGGTGATCGTTTGCTCGGCAGAGAAAATGTCGTCGGTTGTGGACTGGACAGACCGTCAGACGTGCGTGCTCTTCGGCGATGGTGCGGGAGCCGTGCTCGTTGAGGCTACGGAGGAGGAAGGCGTAGGCTTCCAAGACTCCATGCTCTTGACCGATGGCAAGGGTCTTCCTTTCCTCCACATGAAAGCAGGAGGCTCGGTGTGTCCCGCTTCCCATTTCACCATTGACAACCGTCTGCATTATGTCTATCAAGAAGGTCGCACTGTGTTCCGCCATGCGGTTACTTACATGAGCGACGATGTGGGTGAGGTGATGCAACGCAATGGGTTGGATAACAACAACCTCGATTGGATTATTCCACATGAGGCTAACTTGCGCATCATAGACGCGGTGGCAAAGAGAGCCAACTTGCCTCTCGACAAGGTGGTTATTAACATCGACCACTATGGCAATACTTCATCAGCCACCATACCATTGGCACTTTGGGACAACGAAGCAAACTTCAAGAAAGGTGACAATATCATCTTTACCGCTTTTGGAGCAGGATTTGTTCACGGTGCTATCTACTACAAGTGGGGCTACGATGGAGCCGCAGTTGGAGCAGATGCGAAGTAAGACTTTTATTGTTTCTTGAATATCAGGCGCGTTCTCTTGTCGTAACGACAGGAGAACGCGCTTGACTTTTTATGTGGATGACATATTTTCAGATGATTTGGGGAATTTGTGATGAAAAATGATTAACTTTGCAACTGTGTTACACTCAATGAAATAGAATTCTTTTCAATGCATAAAGCCGGTTTCGTAAATATTGTAGGCAACCCTAACGTGGGCAAGTCTACGCTGATGAACCAACTCGTCGGCGAACGCATCAGCATCGCCACGTTCAAGGCGCAGACCACTCGTCATCGCATCATGGGCATAGTCAATGATGATGATTGCCAGATAGTGTTCTCTGACACTCCTGGCGTGTTGAAGCCCAATTACAAGATGCAGGAGTACATGTTGCAGTTCTCTGAATCTGCGCTTGCAGATGCGGACATCTTGCTCTATGTCACCGATGTTGTTGAGAACCCCGAGAAGAACCTCGACTTCGTGGAGAAGGTTAGAGAGATGAAAATTCCTGTTTTGGTACTTGTCAACAAGATAGACGAGTTGCAGGGTCAGAAGTCTACGGAGCGTCTTGGTGAAATAGTGGAGAAATGGCACTCGCTGCTTCCTAACGCGGAGATATTGCCGCTGTCCGCTTCAAATAAGTTTGGCGTTGACATGCTTATGAAGCGCATTAAGGAACTTCTCCCGGAGAGCCCTGCTTATTTCTCGAAAGACCAACTCACCGACAAGCCCGCGAGATTCTTTGTCTCGGAGATTATCCGCGAGAAGATATTGCGCTATTATGACAAGGAGGTGCCTTATTCCGTGGAGGTCGTGGTAGAGCGTTTCAAGGAAGACGAGAAACATATCCACATCAATGCGGTGATTTACGTGGAGCGTGATTCTCAGAAAGGCATAATCATCGGTCATCAGGGCGTGGCATTGAAGAAGGTTTCGTCTGAGGCTCGCAAGAGTCTTGAACGATTCTTTGATAAGTCAATCTATCTCGACATCTTCGTCAAGGTAGACAAGGATTGGCGTAACTCTGAGCGTGAGCTCGGCAATTTCGGTTATAATCCTCAATAAGATTATATATAAGTCAACGCTTTTTTTTATTCTCCCCTGACTGCAAGGCAGGGCGCACTCTCGCATGAGGCGAGGGCCGAAGAATGTTAAACTTCAGAAATCAAACAAATCAGAATGGCAAGTTTAGTAGCTATTGTAGGACGCCCCAACGTGGGCAAGTCCACCCTTTTCAACCGTCTCACACAAAGTCGTCGCGCCATCGTGAGCGACGTGGCAGGTACCACACGTGACCGTCAATATGGCAAGTGCTCATGGAATGGGCGCGAGTTCTCGGTCGTGGACACTGGCGGTTGGGTAGTCAAGTCGGACGACATATTTGAGGATGCCATACGCAAGCAGGTGCTTGTGGCATCGGATGAGGCGGATCTCGTGCTTTTCCTCGTGGACGTGGAAACTGGAGTGACAGACTGGGACGAAGACGTGGCCAAGATTCTGCGTCGTGCCAAGCTGCCAGTGATATTGGTAGCCAACAAGGTCGACAACAGCGGAATGGCTTACGCTTCCGCGGAATTTTACAAGCTCGGCTTGGGCGACCCCCAATCCATCAGTGCCGCTACAGGTGGTGGGACAGGCGACTTGCTCGACTTGATAATCAACACGTTGCCCGTTGATGAGAAAGATTCTCTCGACGATGACCTTCCCCGTTTCGCTGTGGTTGGTCGTCCTAACGCCGGCAAGTCGAGTATCGTAAACGCTTTTCTTGGCGAGGACCGTAACATCGTGACGGAGATAGCCGGAACCACACGCGATAGCATCTACACGCGATTCAATAAGTTTGGTTTTGATTTCTATCTTGTAGACACTGCGGGTATACGCCGTAAGAACAAGGTGTCGGAAGACTTGGAGTTTTACAGCGTGATGCGTTCTATCCGTGCCATAGAGAATAGCGACGTGTGCATTCTCATGATTGACGCCACTCGTGGCATCGAGGCGCAAGACATGAACATTTTCCAGCTCATACAGAGAAACAACAAGAGTCTGGTGGTCGTGGTCAACAAGTGGGACTTGGTGGAGGACAAGAGTCAGCAATCCATCGACACTTTCAAGAACGCCATATACAACCGCATGGCACCATTTACCGACTTCCCTATTATCTTTGCCTCGGCATTGACAAAGCAGCGCATTTTCAAAGTGTTGCAGACAGCGGTGGATGTATATAAGAACCGCACTGCACACGTGGGAACCAACAAGCTCAACGAGGTGATGCTGCCTATCATCGAGCAGACGCCACCGCCATCAACCAAAGGAAAGTTTATCAAGATAAAATATTGTTCGCAGTTGCCCAACACCCAGATTCCGTCGTTCGTGTTTTATGCCAACCTGCCACAGTATATCAAGGAACCGTACCGTCGCTTCTTGGAGAACAAGATTCGTGAGAATTGGTCGATGCACGGTTGTCCTATCAATGTGTTCATTCGTCAGAAGTGATGCGCAAGTTTTTCTTTTTCTTGTTATTCCCACTTTTTGCCGCTTGTTCCGGCAAGCCTTCGAGTCCCGATGCGGCATCGTTGGCGGCGCAGGCGGCAAAGGTGTATTATGACCAATTGCTAAAAGGTGACTATGGCAGTTTTGTTGATGGTCGATACCAACCTACCAAAATGCCGGAAAGTCTTCGGCAGCAGCTCATTGCCAATGCCAAGATGTTCTTGGCACAGCAGGAAAAAGACCATAAAGGAATAAAGTCAGTGTCGGTCACGGATGGTAGGGCCGACACCGCCCAGCATGTAGCCAACGCTTTTCTCACCTTCTCTTATGGTGACGGCACTAAAGAGCAAGTTGTCGTGCCGATGGTTGAGGTGATGAATGTGTGGTACATGAGGTGATAATGTTTGAGAACAAGAAAAGACATGCCGAGTTTGAACAGTTGTATAAAGCCAACTATTCGAAACTCTTCTTTTGCTCTTTTGACATCATAGGGGATGAAGAATGGGCAAAAGACATTGTGGGAGATGCTTTTTCTCGTGCGTGGGATGATTATAGCCGTTTGCGGAAGACGAATATGCCCAACTACCTCTATGTTACCGTAAGAAACCTAAGTATCGATTGCATTAGACGTCAGGCGCGACTGCAAAAAATCAACAAACATCTTGTTGACCTTCAAGTGGAATGGTATGAACATTACACTGACGAGGAGAAAGAGGATAGATTGCGGCGTGTCAACCATGCTATACAAAAGTTGCCGGAAAAGGTCGGGCTTATTTTCCGTCGTTGCTGTTTTGACGGTCTTACTTATCGTCAGGTGGCAGAAGAGATGCGTCTCAGTGAGGCATCCATTCATAAATACATGGTCAAGGCCTTTGCGGAATTAAGAAACAATATTTAGCGGTTATGACAGATAATATGAACGATATAGATATTGCGACCTTCGTTGATAGCGGGAAACAGCTTACCGATGACGAGGTGCGGCAATTCCTCTCAAAAGCAGAGAATCGTGCTGATTATTTGCATTTGAGAGAGGCCTTGATGTGTCATAGACGCAAAGCCGTAACCGAACCCGATGTAGATGAGGAATGGGACCGTTTCGCTGCTTCCAAGGAAGTACGGAGGCCAAGGCTCGTCTCTATTTATACGTTTACGGCAGCTCTCATAGGTGCCGCGGCCATGTTGGTTGCCATATTATCATACCAGCATCTTGTTTCTCGTGAAGAACCTCAACGAAAGCTCGTTGCTGCCATGCAATATGACGCAAGGCCACAGAAAGTGGAGTTGTCTGTTGACGGGCAGTCAGAGCCTATGGCAGTTTCAGGCAATGCCATGTCTTTCCGTTCTTCCTCTGCATCTGCTCATAGTCAGTCTTCCAGCAATGCATCTTTATGGTCCCGAATCAAAGACAAGTTTTCGGGAAGCACTTCTTCCGAGAGCCTAAGTCGTACATTGTCAACACCCCGTGGCGTTGACTTTAAGGTGACGCTTCCCGATGGGACAGAAGTATGGCTCAATGCCGAGAGCAGTTTGCAATTCCCCGAGCAATTCGGTGATACCAGAAAGGTGGTTCTGAAAGGTGAAGCCTTCTTCAAGGTGGCGCGCGATGCCAGTCATCCGTTTATTGTGCAAACGGATAAGATGAATGTTAAAGTCCTTGGGACGGAATTCGACTTCCGCAATTACGAAACAGAGACACCTTGTGTAGCTTTGCTTCGGGGTTCTGTGGAAATACTCAATACGGACGATACCCCAACCAATGTCGTACTTAAACCAGGGCAGGAGGCAAGCGTTGGCGAAGATGGCATGGTCAGCGTCTCGCCTGTGGATGTATATGCGGTAAGGCAATGGGTTGATGGTTTTTTCTATTTTCAGGATCAAACACTGTTGTCGGTATTGAAAGAATTGTCGAGATGGTACAATGTCGGTATCGTGATTAAAGACAAGAAACTTGTCGATGAGAAGATTCATTTCTCGGCATTGCGTCGTGACGATTTGCAGAAAACATTAGACGGCATCAATCAGCTGCTTCATTCGCATTTGAGCCTTGTAGGGCATCAAGTGTTTGTCAAGTAATTGGAAATTGAAGCCTAAGAATTATAAAAGATTAAAAGAAAAACGCCGTTTGAATTAAAAAATATCTCGATTTTGGTAACCGTTACTTTCTTTTGTTCGTTTTTAAGATATACTTATAAACAAAAGTAGATTCAAAAGTTATATTAACAAAAGAGATGTATAAACAACGTTTTTCTTGCCTTGGGGGATTCCTCGTATTGGCATTTTTTCTATGTAGCTTAAAACTGTCAGCACAGTCAGCTTCAAAACTTATCACCTACAAGTGTAAGAATGTAGAGTTGTCGAAGTCATTTAATGAGATTGAGCGCCTTTCAGGTTATTACCACATTCAGTTCTCTTATAAAAATGTAGACGGAGTGAAGTCCTCTGTAGATGTCAGTAACGCTACAGTGCCGACCGTTGTCAAGTTGCTCGTCTCAGGTAAGGGATTGGAGAGTACGGTCAAGGGGCAGTTTATCTATATCACGAAGGCTAAAGCCAACACTAATCATAAGGTCATCTCTGGTTATGTCCTTGATCTCCACAATGCTCCCCTTCGAGGTGCCGTGGTGAGGAACTTGTCGAGTGGGAAAAATGCCGTGACAGATGTCAACGGCCATTTTGCTATCGACTATGGCTCCGCGACCGACAATCTGGTTGTTACCTATCTGGGTAAAAGAGACGTGTCGTTTCATCCGCATGATGGCAAGACGCAAAGCATCTATATGGACGATGAAGACCAATCGCTCAACGATGTCGTAGTGACAGGCTATCAGACCTTGAAGAAGCAAAACGTGACTGGAGCTTACGGTTTTGTCAATGCTAAGAAACTCACAGAGCAGATGCACAAAGACTTGACCTCGTCTCTTGAAGGGCAGATAGCTGGCTTGCGTATGGAAGTCAATCCCAACACTGGCGAGATGAGCCCCATCTTGCGTGGTGTGGGTACGTTTTCAAATGATGTGGGTACGCAGCCGCTTATCGTGATAGACAATATCCCAACGGAGATGTCGCTTTCAGATGTCAATCCTTATAATGTTGAGAGTGTCACAGTGTTGAAGGATGCCGCTGCCGCTTCTATCTACGGTGCGTTGGCAGCTAATGGCGTTATCGTGATAAAGACGAAGGAAGGGAAGGGTAATGGCGTAAAGGTCAATGTCAATGCCGACTGGTACGTGACCAACAAACCCAACTTCGAAAGTCTTGACCTTGCCTCTACAAGCGACATCATTGATTATCAAACCTCTGTTTATCAACGTCAGGCGGAAAGTGCCGGTAGTGGCGCCAACTGGCTGAGTGGCTTCAAGTCGAATTATTATTATCCATTGTATCAACTCCTATTGGACAAGGACAACGGCAAGATAACGGAGAGCGATCTTAATGCTACACTTCAGCAATGGCGTGGCAACGATTATTATGAAGAGTTCCGCAAGAATGCTTGGAGACAGGCTTTCACCCAAACCTACAATGTCAGCGTTTCGCAACGTACATCCAAAGCCAATCACTTTGCCTCTGTTAACTTCTCAGCGGACAAGCCCCGTCAGATAAACGACAAGAGCAATAGCTTCAAACTGTATTATAAGTCGGGTTATAATCTTACGTCCTGGCTTCATGCCAATATCGGTGTCGATGCCCGTCTTGGTCACTCCACATCTTATAATAGTTACGATTACAATCTCCAGCAGCGTTACGAGCGAATCCTAAACGAAGACGGCACACGCTATACGTCACCTTATGTCAATGTCGGAGGTTATGCCGGCAGTGCGTATAATGGCAGTGTGGTGAACTCTTATGAAGGGAAGAGCGGGTACGATTCTTTCGGATTTAATGTCTTGGACGCGCTTGGTCAAGGCGCGGAGCGTACTCGAAACGTTGCCTTGAGACCTTTCGCAAGCATTGAGGCAAACTTCTTGAATGCTTTTAAGTGGTCGGCTTTGTATCAATACGAATGGGGAGAGACGAAGCGGGAACAGTATGATGCTCCCGACGATTATTTGATGCGGATGACGCACAACGCCATGATCGATGAGGCTGGCAAGAGTTGGTTGCCTGAAGGTGGCAGATACAGACAAGTGGTTGCCAATACGAGCAGATACACCTTCCGCACTCAGCTTGATTTCAATAAGACCTTTGTGCAAGACCATGTTGTGACGGCCATGATGGGAATGGAGTTCAGGCAGAACAAGAGCCCTAAGGTCGTTGATCAGTTGCTATATGGTTATAACCCACAGACGCTCACTTCCGAGCGCATGAACTGGGAAGATTATTACACAGGTGTCGGCACGAGTCAATTATCCGGGTCTACCATTACGCTTGGCGGCCCGTTGACTACCCTTCAGGAGACCCGTCACCGTTATGCGTCTCTTTACGGCTCGGCAAGCTACACTTATCAGTATCGTTATAATGTCGCTGGTTCAATACGTTGGGATGAGGCTGACCTGTTCGGTCTCGACACGCGTAACCAGCACGCGCCGCTGTGGTCAGTTGGTGCGGGATGGACGGTCAGCGAGGAACACTTCATGCAACATGCCAAGTCGTGGCTTGATTACCTGAAGCTGCGTATGACCTATGGCGTGAACGGTAACGTGGACCAGACCAGCACGACTTATTTTGTCGTTTCAAAGAAGAACAACTCCAACCCCGTCCGTACGACCTATCTCAACTACACGGATGATGACCTGCCTAATCCGCATCTGCGTTGGGAGAAGACTGCTACTTACAACGTAGGGCTTGATTTCCGTCTTTGGAACAGTTTGTTGTCGGGCACCGTGGACTATTACAACCGCCATGCCTCTGATTTGCTGGTACGTCGCTATATGGATTCAACGTTGGGTGCAAAGTCGCGCGTGGTCAACAATGGCGAGATGCGCAACCGTGGTGTTGAGTTCTCTCTCACGGGGAATATCGTAAGAAGCAACGACTGGACACTCTCCGCTACATTGACCTATGCTCACAACAATAACAAGATGTTGAAGGTCGACCATAGCGATACCGATATTGCAAGTTCCTTCATTCTGAGTCCTACCAATTATTTCATTGAAGGAACAAGCTACAACACGCTTTGGGCTTATAGAATACGTGGCATCGAGAACGGTTATCCTATTGCAGTAGACAAGGATGGCAATGACCTTGTGACATTCAAGGAGGACGGGACGATAGACAAGATCACGACATCCTCACAGCTCAAAGGCACCGACAATTTGGTTAACATGGGTACGCTCACCCCAACCTACAACGGCTCGTTCTCATTGAACTTGCGTTATAGGCAATTCGAGTTGAATGCCATGTTCATCTATTCGGGCGGCAACAAGCTTCGCATGAGCACGGTGTCGCTTAGTGATGACATAGGCTCCGAGACGCTTTCTGGCATTGCCGACAGATGGTCGTCGTCAAATCCTGCTGGCGTGAGGATGTATGTAGATATGCCTAATTTGGTTCAGAGCCATGCCTCGACGTTTGATGAATGGTATCAATACGGTGACATCAACGTCAAGTCGGCCGATTACATGAAACTGCGCAGCATAAACCTTGCCTATAACCTCCCGCTTAATGTCTGCAAGATGCTGGGACTTGGCGCGACGCGCTTCACGCTTCAGGTAAACAACCTCTTTTGCATCAGTAAGGCAGGCCATCATATTGACCCTGAGAGCTATGGACTCAACACGGGTTCTCGTGGCATGACGGTTCCGCGCACATTGTCATTGGGAGTGTCAACATCATTTTAACCATAATATCAGAATAAGGAAAAATAATGAAACACAATAATATATTTGTTACCGTAATCTTGGCTTTAGCGTCTCTGTTTACGGCCTGTGACGATTATGTCGACATCACCCCCACCGGACGCGAGACGGTAGACTCGGCTTCTGTCTATCTCGATCTCATTGAATTGCCTGGCCGATGCTATTATCCTTCCGCATTTGCCATGCTCACAGACAACTGTTGGGTATTAGAGTCGAATGTGCTGGGACATGAGAATACCAGTTGGGATGGCATAAACGCGACATTCAACACCTCTGCCAGTCGTACCCAGCTCTCAGACAACAATCTTTATGAAAACCCTTATACTTATATCCTTCGCTCAAACATCATTTTGAGTGAGGTTGACAATTCTAAAGGTGCCGATTCTATTAAGCAGATAGCAAAGGCGGAGGCAAAGATTTTGCGGGCATGGGATCATTTTGTGGTGGTTAATACTTTCGCGAAAGCCTACAACCCCGAGACGGCAGCAACAGACGACGGCGTGCCCATAGTAAACTATTACAATCTTGAACTGACACCGAAGAAATCATCGGTGGAGGATGTTTACAGTTTCATTATCAAGGATATCGACGAGTCATTGCCTTATCTTCAGGTTACCCCCAAGACCGTGTATCACCCCTCGCGGGCTTTTGGCTATGCGCTCAAAGCCTTGGTACATCTCTTCCATCATGATTGGGCAACGGCAGAAGAGGCGGCACGGAAAAGCTTGGAACTCAACAGCGAACTGGCTGACTACGTGAAACTCAATGCCGCGGGAGGCCCCACGAAAGACAGCGAGTATGGACAAGGCAATAACCCTGAGGTGCTCAACTATGCGGCGCAAGGCAGCCTGACGGAAAATCCAGCATATGCTTACGGCATGATAAGCCCGGAGCTCGTGAAGGAGTTCTCAAGCGACGACCTTCGTTTCAAGCTCTTTTTCCTGACCACAGGTTCCAAGTACCAACTTGATGCCGGCTCTGGAGCGGCATTGTGGAATGCGAGCATCACCTACAAGAAGTTCTTTTACAGCACAGTGGGCCTTCGCACGGCCGAGGTCTACCTCATCCTTGCGGAGTGTCAGGCACGCTTGGGAGACAACAGCGGGGCCATGACGACACTCAATAAGCTTCGCGCGAAGCGTTACCTCGATTTCGAGGTATCGAAATATACGGCATCCAATACCATAGAGATGATGCAACAGGTGCTCTCAGAGCGTCGCAAGGAGTTGCTCTTTGGCTTCCATCGTTTTTGGGATTTGAAACGTTTGTCGGTGGAGCCCGAGTATGCCAAGACCATTGTCCGCACATTCCCCGTCGTCTCTACGGAGGTTGAGCATAAGACTTATACGCTTCAGCCAGACTCGCGTCTTTACGTCATACCTTTCCCGCAGTCGGCGCGTGAGAAGAATCCTAACCTTACGCTCAACACGGATGAAGAATAATACTACATATAAGGATTAAAAAAATAGAATAATAGGATGAAGAAGAGAAACGTCATGTTGTTGTCTTCTGTGCTCTTTGCGCTTGCGGTATCGGCACAGGAATGTCATATGCCATTGGTTAACGACACTGTCAGCGCAGAGGCAAAGGCAAAGGAGGAGACCTCTGATACAGTTAAAGCAAAGAAGGAGAAGCCTTCTGCTTATGAAACGCTTGTGGCCAAAGGCGGCTCTTTCCGCAGAGGCATGTTCAATGTTAGGCATATCGAAGACAAATGGTATTTTGAGGTGCCACGCACGCTCCTTGGCAGATTGATGCTTGCCGTGACACGGTTCACGTCGGTGCCTCAAGGCTTCACGTATAACCTCGGAGAGGAAGTCAACGAAAACACGATATATTTTGAGTATCCCAATGCCAAGACCTTGTTGCTTCGCGCGTTTGTCAAGACCCAGTATGCCAGTGGCAAGGACAACTTCTCGCAGGCAGTGGAGAAGGCTGCCGTTGACCCTATTATCGCCAAATATGACGTGATTGAGAACAAGAAGTGCAAGGACACGCTTCTCATTGATGTCACGAAGATGTTGCAGACCGACAATAACCTCTTCTCATTCTCTGCCGGGGATCGCAAGCAATTGAAAGTTGGCGCGCTTCAAGCCGACCGCACTTTTATCGACTCCATCAAGACTTACCCGATGAACGTTGAAGTGCAGACCACACGCACTTATGCCGTGGAGCCCGGGAAAATCGATGCCGCGCAGTCTGGCTTTGTCACGCTGGCACTCAACACGAGTATTGTCTTGTTGCCTGAGAAACCGATGCAAGCGCGGTTGGAAGACGAGCGCGTGGGTTATTTTGTAAAGAAAATAACCATGTTCAACGATTATGCCAAGACGGAACACGATGCCATAGTCTCTCGTTATCGGTTGGAACCTAAGGATGAGAAGGCTTATCTTGCAGGCAAACTTGTTGAGCCAAAGAAGCAGATAGTTTATTATATCGACCCTGCCACGCCGAAGAAATGGGTGCCTTATCTTAAAGCGGGCATCAACGACTGGAACAAGGCTTTCGAGGCTTCCGGCTTCAAAAACGCGATTGTGGCAAAAGACTGGCCCAATGACTCTACGATGAGCGTGGACGATGCTCGTTTCAGCGTGTTGCGCTACCTTCCGTCTGAGAAGGCCAATGCTTATGGGCCGCGCATCGTAGACCCGCGTAGTGGCGAGATATTGGAGAGCCACATATGCTGGTATCACAACGTCACCGACATCTTGCGCCGATGGTATATGGTGCAGTGCGGACCTCTCGACAAGCGTGCGCAGACCATGCATTTCAGTGATGAACTCATGGGCCAGCTCATACGTTTTGTCTCCTCGCATGAGGTGGGCCACACGCTGGGCTTGCGCCACAACATGATTGCATCCTCGGCAACGCCCGTAGAGAAATTGCGCGACCGGAAATGGGTAAAGGAGCATGGACACACGGCGTCTATCATGGACTATGCACGGTTCAACTATGTGGCACAGCCTGGTGACGGCATGACGGAACACGAGCTCTTCCCGCGTATCAACGACTACGACAAGTGGGCAATAAAATGGGGTTATCAGTGGCGTCCGGAGTTTAAAGGTGCCATCTATAAAGAGAAAGCCGCGTTGAGATCTGAGGTGACAAAGGTCCTGAAAGCCAATAACCGTCTTCGTTATCTTGGCGATGAGGGGAGAGGATGGAATCCAAACTCCCAAACGGAAGACCTTGGAGACGACAACATGAAAGCCAATGAATATGGCATGAAAAATCTCAAGGTCGTTATGGCAAACATCGAGAAATGGACAGCTCAGCCAGATGGCCTGTATGATGATTTGAAAGAGATGTATAGTGCCGTGCTTGGTCAGTATCAGCGCTATTGCAATCATGTGCAGAAATGGATCGTGGGTAAGTTCAATGCCAATTGGCCTGCCGACAAGCCACTCGATTATGCGTCAAAAGAAAAGCAGAAAGAAGCCTTGCAATGGATGGACCGCAACATGCTCACCGTGCCGAAGTGGCTTTATCCGGCAAGCGTGACGGAGAAGGTTCAGTTTGAGCCCGACACGCGTATCGGTTCGCAGATAAACACTTTCGTCTGGTATGTCACCCAGCCGAATCTCCTCAACAACTTGATTAAGGAAGGCAAGTACCCCGTCAATGAATGGCTGGATGATGTCAAGGCGATAGTGTGGAAACCCATGAGCCGTACAGATGAGTTCCAAAACCGTTATCGCCGTGGCATGGAGCGGGCTTACGTCAATGCGCTTGAGAACAGCCTCACGTCAAAAGAAGACAAGCTGGCTCCCGTGCAAGCTGATACGAAGGTGTCGGATGTGTATATCTATCTTGTTCAGAACATGAATAAGATAGAGGACTTCATCAGCAACCAACTCTCATCGACAGCAGACGGTGATTTGGATAATCTGCACTATAAAGACCTCTTGGTGAAAATCAAGAAGATCAAGAAGGCGTATGTAGGTGATAAATAAACTTTTATTTTCCCTCCACTTCTTTCACCTTCCTGAACAGGTCGGAAGCAAAAACGAGGTCATTGAGTTGTTTGTTTGTAGATTTCATGACATCGTTTTTGGTTCCCTGCCATTCCTTATGACCTTTATAAATAAAGGCGATGTTCTCGCCAATACCCATCACCGAGTTCATGTCGTGGGTATTGATGATAGTGGTTATTCCATATTCTTTTGTTATGCCCGACAGCAGCTCGTCTATTACGAGCGAGGTCTTTGGGTCGAGTCCGGAGTTGGGCTCGTCGCAAAACAAGTATTTGGGGTTGAGCACGATGGCGCGGGCTATGGCCACGCGCTTTTGCATGCCGCCCGAAATCTCGGCAGGATACTTGTTTTGTGCGTCAAGCAAGTTGACACGGTCCAGACACTCTTGTGCCCTCTTGTCGCGCTCGCGTGCGTTCATTTGCGAGAACATGTCGAGCGGGAACCGCACGTTCTCCAAGACCGTGAGCGAGTCGAATAGCGCCGAGCCTTGAAAAACCATTCCCATTTCGCGCCTTAGCTCCACCTTGGTCTTTTTGTTCATCGTGACGATGTCTCTTCCGTCGAAGAGCACCTGCCCGCTTGTAGGCAAGAGCAACCCGATGATGTTTTTCATCAGCACCGTCTTTCCCGATCCGCTCTGCCCGATTATGAGGTTTGTCTTGCCAGTCTCGAACGTTGTGTTAATATCGTAGAGCACCGTCTTGTCGCCGAAGCTCTTGGTCAAGTGTTTTATTTCTATCATGACAGTAATTCAGTTAGGAAGACATCCGAGAAGAGAATCAGCACGCTGGAGCTTACTACGGCATTGGTTGAAGCCGTACCCACTTCCACAGAGCCGCCCTCGACAGTGTAGCCGAAGTAGGAGGAAACGCTGGCGATGATGAACGCGAAAAACAGGCTCTTGATGATACTCATCCATACGAACCACTGGTTGAAAGCGTGGTGCATGCCGGAGGTGAGATCTTCGGGCGACATCATGTGGCCTACATAAGCCGTGGCATAAGCGCCAACTATGCCAAGGGCAGAAGAGAAGATCACGAGGAAAGGCATGATGGTGACCAATCCAAGAATCTTTGGCAAGATGAGGTAAGAGGCTGAGTTGACACCCATTATGTCGAGGGCGTCTATCTGCTGCGTCACTCTCATTGTGCCAAGTTCGGATGCAATGTTGGAGCCAACCTTTCCCGAGAGAATCAGGCACATGATGGAAGACGAGAACTCAAGCAGCATGATTTCGCGTGTCACGTAACCTGTCACCCAATGAGGCATCCACGGGCTCTGGATGTTTACTTTCATCTGGATGCAGATGACGGCTCCGATGAAGAAACTTATGAGCAGCACGATGCCTATGGAATCGATGCCGAGTTGAGACATCTCCTTGACGTAGCGTTTGGCAAACATCCGCATGCGCTCCGGAATGGAGAACGTGCGTCCCATGAGCATGAGATAGCTGCCGAAGGTGGTGAGATAACGGTGGACTAAACGTATGATGAACATGTTTTCCCTAATTTATATGTGTGAGAAAGTACCCAAATATGTGTGCAAAAGTACCCAAAATCCATTTAAAAACTGCAATTTAGCTGAGAGTTTTTCCCTTTGGTATAGTTATTACTCCTTTTTTTATTAATTTTGTGGCAAAATATACAGCACAAGCTATAGATATGCCAGAAGATATTATTCAGCAACAGCAAGGTGATGTCCAAGGACAAGCCTCTGCTAAAGGGCAGGACATTGATAAGGAACAAGATGTGGTTCAAGGGCAATCCACACCAGAGGAAAGTGTGGAGCAGCTCGACGAGATGCTCATGGATAAGTTGCCACGCCAAGAGCTCCATACTCAAGGACTGGTGAAACGTTATGGCCGCCGCACTGTTGCCGACCATGTGTCGTTCAACGTGAAGCAAGGCGAGATTGTGGGATTGCTTGGACCTAACGGTGCGGGCAAGACGACATCTTTTTACATGACAACGGGGCTTATCATTCCCAATGAGGGCCATGTGTATATTGACGACAAGGAAATAACCGACTTCCCCGTTTACAAGCGCGCTCGCGCCGGCATTGGCTATTTGCCACAGGAGGCGAGCGTGTTCCGCAAGATGTCGGTAGAAGACAATATCATGTCGGTGTTGGAGATGACCAACCTCACCCATCAGCAGCAACTCGACAAGCTTGAGAGCCTTATAGCCGAGTTTCGTTTGCAGAAGGTGCGCAAGAACATGGGCGACCGCCTGTCGGGTGGCGAGCGTCGCCGCACGGAGATAGCGCGGTGTCTCGCCATCGACCCTAAGTTCATCATGCTCGACGAGCCGTTTGCCGGAGTAGACCCAATCGCCGTTGAGGATATCCAACACATTGTCTGGCGACTAAAATACCGCAACATTGGCATCCTGATTACCGACCACAACGTGCAGGAGACACTGTCAATTACCGACCGTGCGTATCTGCTTTTCGAAGGGCGAATCCTGTTCCAAGGACTGCCCGAGGAACTATCGGAAAATAAGATTGTGCGAAAAAACTACCTCTCCGACAACTTCGTATATCGCAAGTTCCAGTCCAACGAGGACGACCGTGCTTTCGCGGCGCAGGCACGCAAACAGCTGCTTAAGGAAATCGGCAAGTGACCTGCTGGTATTTGACGAAAGACGTCATGTGCCGGCTTCTCGTTTAACCCCGATCGCCATTCCAATGTGAAGCTTTTGCCGTTACGTTAGAACGGCGTTGCCGTTACGCTAGAATGGCATTGCCGTTACGTTAGAATGGCGTTGCCGTTACGCTACAACGGCAAAGGTGCTAAAAATGGCACTGCGCCTTTTTGCTTATATTTGTCGTATCTTGTTGATATATAGGAGGTTTGCTTGATACTTATTTTTGCTTGATCTTTAAACTGAAAAACAATAATGAAGAAAACGCTTTTGTTGCTCTTTCTCACGCTCACGTTGTCTGCGTGGGCTCAAGTCAAGCCTACGGTAGCTGTCTTGGGCGATTCCTATTCCACATTCGAAGGATTCAGTCCCAAGGAGAACGCTGTATGGTACACGGCTGCCAACCAGAAACTCACCGACGTGACAAACGTGGAACAGACATGGTGGTGGCAGGTTGTAAAGAAAGGTGGCTATAAGCTTGGAGTAAACGACGCTTGGTCGGGCTCCACAATTTGCAATACTGGTTATGATGACAAGGATTTTACCGATGAGAGCTTCGTGACACGTTCCGCGATGCTGGGCCGGCTTGGTAATCCCGACATCATTCTTATTTGTGGAGGCACAAACGACAACTGGGCCAACGTGCAGATGGGAGAATACAAATACGAGGATTGGAAACGCGTAGACCTTTATTATTTCCGCCCTGCCATGGCCAAGATGTTCGACAATCTCCTCAAGCATTACCCCAATGTCAAGCTTTACTTCATACTAAACACCGAGCTGAAGGAGTCTGTCAATGAGAGCGTCGCCGCAATTTGCAAGCATTATGACGTGAAGCTCATCAAGCTGCACGACATCGACAAGAAGCACGGGCATCCGTCGGTGAAAGGCATGAAGAGCTTTGCAGAGCAAGTGCTATCCGTCATTAAATAAAATAGTGCCGTTCCCGTTAAAAAAACAAATTTTATTCCTTATATATTAGGCGCTTTCGTTAATTAGCACTAACTTTGCACTCTGTTGCGTGCCAGACTGCATGGCTCGCCATCTATAAGAGACAAAAAATAACAATAAAACAAGAAATATAAATGAAAGTATCATTCGATTGCCCCGATAAGATCAACGGTCTTCTGACCGTCACCATCGAGGAGGACGACTTCAAGAACGATGTTGAGAAAGAGTTGAAAAACTACCGCAAGCGTGCCAATGTGCCCGGCTTCCGTCCAGGCATGGTGCCAATGGGCCTTATCCGCCGTCAGTATGGCAACGCCGTGAAGATGGATGTGGTTAACAACAAGCTTTCTGAGGAGGTAAACAAGTATATCCAGGACAACAAGATCAACATGCTCGGCATGCCTATGGGCTCAGAGAGGCAGGAGCCCGTTGACCTTGAGAAGGACGCTCCTTACACTTTCATGTTCGACATTGCCGTTGCTCCGGAGTTTGACATCGAACTTAACGACAACGACACTATCGACTATTATGACATCACTGTCGACGACAAGCTCGTTGACCAGCAGGTCGATGGTTTCGCCTCTCGCTTCGGCGGCTACCAGCAGGCTGAGGAATATAAGGAGGGTGACGTGCTTAAGGGCGACCTCCGTGAACTCGATGCCGAGGGCAACACCAAGGAAGGTGGCGTGGAAGTTGAGGCCGCTACCGTGATGCCACAGTATCTTAAGGACGAAGACCAGAAGAAGCTCTTCGAGGGCGTGAAGGCTGGCGACATCATCACCTTCAATCCTTACAAGGCTTATGCCGGCGGTGCAGAGGTGGCTGCTCTCCTTAAGGTTGAGCGCGACAAGAAAGACGAGTATCAGGGCGACTTCAGCTACCAGATCACAGAGGTGCAGCACTTCGAGAAGCACGCTGTTGACCAGGAGTTGTTCGACCAGGTGTTTGGCAAGGACGAGGTGAAAGACGAGAAGGATTTCCGCGAGAAGATTGCCGAGGGTGTGAAGCAGCAGCTCGCAACCGACGAGGACTTCCGTTTCTTGCAGGATCTCCGCAAGTATGCCGAGGAGAAGGTTGGTCAGCTGACATATCCTGACGCATTGCTCAAGCGCGTGCTCAAGGAGAACAACAAGGACAAGGACGACGAGTTCATCAACAAGAACTATGAGGCAAGCCTCAAGGATCTCACATGGAGCCTTATCAAGAACAAGCTCGCCGAGAAAGCCGAGGTCAAGGTCAACGACGAAGACGTCAAGAACGTTGCCCGCGAGATTGCCCGCGCCCAGTTTGCCCAGTATGGTATGCAGAATGTTGGCGACGAATATGTCAACAACTACGCTGAGGAGTTGCTCAAGCAGCGTGACACCGTGAACCAGTTTGCCGAGCGTGCCGTCGACGAGAAGCTCGTGGCAGCAATCAAGCCAGTGGTTAAGCTGAACCACAAGGAGATTTCACTTGAGGACTTCAACAAGATGGTTACAGCCGAGCAACAGGCATAACATTTTTATAAAGACATTATTAGGCCCCGTGCGCATGTTTGGTATGCGCACGGGGCTTTTTCGTTGCATGGAAGATGATTTTTTGGTTCTTTAAACAAAAATCTTATAGAATTAATTTGTTTTTTATACGGAAATGGTTATCTTTGTAAAACGAATGATTTGACAAATAACATGCAAGGAGGGTCTCCTTGGCATGAAGTTTGCTTTTAATGAACTTTTATGGGGGATTTCCCTTGGTTCGTTAATATAAATTAGAAGGAAAAACATGAACAACGATTTTAGAAAATTCGCCACGCGAAAGCTTGGAATGAATGGCTTGGTGCTCGATGATGTGGTAAAGGCGCAGCAACAATACCTCAATCCGTACATCCTTGAGGAGCGTCAGCTTAATGTCACTCAGATGGACGTGTTCTCCCGTCTTATGATGGATCGCATCATCTTCCTTGGCACAGAGATTGACGATTACACCGCCAACACGCTTCAGGCACAGTTGCTATATCTTGATTCCGTGGACAACGGAAAAGACATCTCCATTTATGTCAATTCCCCTGGCGGCTCAGTCACCGCGGGCCTTGGCATCTACGACACCATGCAGTTCATCACCTCCGACGTGGCCACCATATGCACGGGCATGGCAGCGTCGATGGCAGCCGTTCTTCTCGTGTCGGGTCAGGAAGGCAAGCGCTCGGCGCTCCCACACAGCCGTGTGATGATTCATCAGCCCCTTGGCGGTGTTCAGGGTCAGGCTTCCGACATAGAGATAGAGGCAAAGGAGATACTCAAGTTCAAGAAAGAGCTCTACACCATCATCTCGGAGCATTCGCACCAGCCTTACGACAAGGTGTATAAGGATTCCGACCGCAACTATTGGATGACAGCGGAGGAGGCGAAAGAGTATGGCATGATTGACCAGGTATTGAAGAAGAAATAAATGAAAAAGAAGACTTGCAGCTTTTGTGGCCGTGGCGAGGATCAGGTAAAACTTCTCATTACGGGACTCAATGGCTTTATTTGCGAGGATTGCGCTAAACAGGCTTACCAAATAGTGGAGCAGGCTGGCGTCTTCGGCAATGGGCAGAAAGAGAATGAGCCCTACCGCCCCAAGAAGAAAGTGCCAAAGCCAGTGGAGATAAAGAATTATCTTGACGAGTATGTCATCGGTCAAGAGGAAGCTAAGCGCTATCTGTCGGTGGCAGTATACAACCACTACAAGCGACTTCAGCAGCCGGATACCGACGACGGTGTGGAGATAGAGAAGAGCAACATCATCATGGTGGGGTCCACTGGTACCGGCAAGACGCTTTTGGCGCGCACCATCGCTCGCCTTCTTGACGTGCCTTTCACCATTGTCGATGCCACCGTGTTCACGGAGGCGGGATATGTAGGTGAGGATGTGGAGAGCATCCTGTCGCGCTTGTTGCAGGTTGCCAACTATAATGTGGCGGCGGCAGAGCGAGGCATCGTCTTCATCGATGAGATTGACAAGATTGCGCGCAAGGCCGACAACCCGTCAATCACGCGCGACGTGAGTGGCGAGGGCGTGCAGCAGTCGATGCTCAAGCTCCTTGAGGGAACCATGGTTAACGTGCCACCACAGGGCGGACGCAAGCACCCTGACCAAGAGTATATTCATGTAGACACCAAAAACATATTGTTCATTTGCGGTGGAGCCTTCGACGGCATCGAGCGCAAGATAGCACAGCGACTCAATACCCACGTGGTGGGCTACAACTCTGTGCAAAACACCCGCAACGTGGACAAGAATGATCTCATGAAGTATATCGTGCCGCAGGATCTCAAGTCCTTTGGCCTTATCCCAGAGCTCATTGGCCGTCTACCGGTGCTCACATATCTCAACCCTCTCGACAAGGAGGCGTTGCGCCGCATCCTCGTGGAGCCGAAAAACTCTATCGTGAAGCAGTTTATCAAGCTTTTCGCCATGGATGGCATCACTCTCACGTTTGATGACGAGTGCCTCGACTACATCGTGGACAAGGCGTTGGAATACAAACTCGGCGCTCGCGGACTGCGTTCCATCGTCGAGGCCATCATCATGGATGCCATGTATGAGATACCGTCGAAGCGCACGAAGACGTTCTGCGTGACGCTCGATTATGCCAAGAAACAACTTGACAAGGCGCACTTGCAGAAATTGGAGTCTGCATGACGCCTGTGACCATCCCTAATAAGTGATTGTATGAAATTTGATCTTACAGAAGCACTGAAGAAACATTTTGGCTTTGATGCCTTCAAGGGCGACCAGGAAGCCATTATCACCAACCTCCTAGAGGGCAACGACACGTTTGTGCTCATGCCCACAGGAGGAGGCAAGAGCCTCTGCTACCAATTGCCATCCTTGCTCATGGAAGGCACGGCCATCGTCGTGTCTCCCCTTATCGCCTTGATGAAGAACCAAGTGGATGTCATCAATGGTTACAGCGAGGACGACTCGGTTGCGCATTATCTCAACTCTTCGCTCAACCGCGCGGCAATAAACCGTGTGGAGAGCGACGTGAAGAGCGGCAAGACGAAGTTGCTCTACGTGGCTCCCGAGTCGCTCAACAAGGAGGACAACCTGCCTTTCTTCCAGTCGTTCAAGATCTCTTTCATTGCTGTGGACGAGGCTCACTGCATTTCAGAGTGGGGACACGACTTCCGTCCGGAATACCGCAATATCAATCCTACATTAGAGAAAATAGCCGAGGCGCGCAACGTGTCTCATATCCCGGTGATAGCCCTCACCGCTACCGCCACCGACAAGGTGAGGATTGACATCAAGACCAATCTCGGCATGCCTGATGCCAAAGAGTTCAAGAGCTCTTTCAACCGGCCAAACCTTTATTATGAGGTAAGGCAGAAGGTAAGCGATGAGGATACCGACAGCCAAATCATCAAGTTCATAAAAAACCACGAGGGCAAGAGCGGCATAATCTATTGCCTGTCCCGTAAGAAAGTGGAGGAGCTCGCCAAGAAGTTGACGCTCAACGGATTTCGCGCGGCACCATATCATGCCGGTCTTGACAATGAAGTTAGGGCTAAGACCCAAGACGACTTCTTGAAGGAGAACCTCGACATAATAGTGGCGACCATCGCTTTCGGAATGGGCATCGACAAGCCTGACGTGCGTTTTGTCATCCACTACGACATACCCAAGAGCCTTGAAGGTTACTATCAAGAGACAGGCCGCGCCGGGCGTGATGGTGGCGAGGGCATTTGTCTGGCGTTCTATTCTCCAAAAGACTTGAAGAAACTCAGCAAGTTCATGGACACCAAGAGCGAGATGGAAAAAGAGATTGGCCGTCAGCTGCTGGATGAGACGAAAGCCTACGCCGAGACTTCCGTGTGCCGCCGAAAGGTTCTGCTTAACTATTTTGGAGAGGCATACCCAAAAGATAATTGTGGCAACTGCGACAACTGCAAGCACCCGAAGAAGCTTATTGAGGCTACCGATGCCTTGGAGTGTGTGCTCGCGGCAATCAAGGCGCTCAAGGGACAATACGAACAAAACTATGTGGTCGACTTCGTGCGCGGCCGTGCCACAGACCACATTGTCAGGGACGGCAATGACAAACTGCCGGAGTTTGGCAACGGAAAGCAGATTAACAACGACATAGCCTCCATATGGAATCCCGTCATCCGGCAAGGCATGATAGCCGGATATATAAGGAAAGACATTGAGCACTACGGACTTCTGAAAATCACCTCTTCCGGAAAAGAATGGCTCAATGAGCCAGGGCCCTTCTCCGTTGTCCCAGACCGTGAGTTCGTGGACAGCGACGACGGTGGCGACGGTGGCACGTCAGCGCTCGACTTGCCTTTGTACCAACAGCTTAAAGGCTTGCGTCATGACGTGGCGAAGAAACATAATCTTCCGCCATATGTCATCTTCCAGGACATCTCGCTCACGCAGATGGCTACCACGTTCCCTCAGACCATGGAGGAGTTGCAGCAAATCCAGGGTGTAGGACAGGGAAAGGCACGCAAGTTTGGCAAACCGTTCATAGAGTTCATCAAGAAATATTGCGAGGAGAACGATATCGAGCGATCCGACATCATGAGGGTCATAACCCTGCCAAACAAGTCGAAGCGCAAACTCAAGATCATAGAGATGATAGACCGTCGTATTCCTTTGGACGACATCGCTGATACCCAAGGACTTGATTTCGATGATCTGCTCGATGACATTGAGTCGATAGTAAACAGCGGCACGAAGGTAAATATTGACTATTATCTTACCGATGACGATGTTTTCGACCAAGACGAGATGCTGGATATCCTCGACTATTTCCGCCATTCCGACACAGACGACATAGATACAGCCATCGACACGGTGGACATTTATGATGATGACGAAGGACTAACGGCAGAAGAGAAGGCACGCCTCGTGCTCATAAAATTCCTTTCAGACGCAGGCAACTGATTTGGCAGGTGCTGTTTGGCCGTTTTTCCCACAGATTATAAAACATAAGCGTTAAGAGACCGCTCAAGGTGGACTCTTAACGCTTTTTATAGTATTATTTGTTAGATATTGCCGAATTATTGCTAATTTTGCATGCAATAAATTTATAAGGTCACTTTCTATGTCATCATTTGTTGCAGATAAAATTGTCATGGACGGTCTTACTTTTGACGACGTCCTCCTTGTCCCTGCGTATTCCAATGTATTGCCAAAACAAGTAAGCCTTCAGGCCCGCTTCTCCCGACACATTCAGCTTAACATCCCATTCGTGACGGCTGCTATGGACACTGTCACGGAGTCGTCGATGGCTATCGCCATCGCTCGTGAGGGTGGTATTGGCGTGATTCATAAGAATATGTCTATTGATGAGCAGGCTCGACAGGTGGCTATCGTCAAGCGTGCCGAGAACGGCATGATTTATGATCCCGTGACCATTCGTCGCGGAAAGACCGTGCGCGACGCTCTCGGAATGATGGCCGAGTACCATATCGGAGGCATCCCGGTGGTGGATGGCGAGAATCATCTCGTGGGTATCGTCACCAACCGTGACTTGCGTTTTGAGCGTCACATGGATCGCCTCGTGGATGAGGTGATGACCAAGGAAAACCTTGTCACCACTCACCAGCAGACTGACCTCAGCAATGCAGCGCAGATTCTGCAAGAGAACAAGATTGAGAAGCTTCCCGTTGTGGACAGCGAGAACCACCTCATTGGTTTGATAACATACAAGGACATCACCAAGGCAAAGAACAAGCCTAACGCATGCAAGGACGACAAGGGTCGCCTTCGCGTCGCGGCTGGTGTTGGCGTGACGGTTGACACTTTGGAGCGTGCACAAGCTCTTGTCGATTCGGGCGTTGATGCCATTGTCATCGATACTGCCCATGGCCATTCCGCTGGCGTGGTGGGCAAGCTCCATGAAGTGAAGAGCGCGTTCCCTGATCTCGACGTGGTTGTGGGCAACGTTGCCACAGGCGCTGCCGCCAAGTATTTGTGCGACAATGGCGCCGACGGCGTGAAGGTCGGTATCGGCCCTGGCTCTATCTGCACTACGCGTGTGGTGGCTGGCGTAGGTGTGCCACAGCTCTCAGCCGTCTACGACGTGTTCAGCACATTGAAAGATACCGACGTGCCATTGATCGCTGACGGTGGCTTGCGCTACTCGGGCGACATCGTTAAGGCTCTCGCCGCAGGTGGCAGCTGCTGCATGATAGGCTCATTGGTGGCTGGTACAGAAGAAAGCCCTGGCGACACAATCATTTACAATGGCCGTAAGTTCAAGACATATCGTGGCATGGGCTCGATGGAGGCAATGGGCCAGAAGAACGGCTCTAAGGACCGTTATTTCCAGAGCGATACCACCGACGTGAAGAAACTGGTGCCGGAGGGCATCGCTGGCCGCGTGCCTTACAAGGGCACCGTTCAGGAGGTTCTTTACCAGTTGACCGGCGGCTTGCGCTCAGGCATGGGCTATTGTGGCGCCCACACCATCGACGAGTTGCATAACGCCAAGTTTACTCGCATCACGAATGCAGGTGTCATGGAGAGTCATCCACACGACATCACCATTACCTCGGAAGCACCTAACTACTCGCGTCCGGGCGAAGAATAAAGCATGAAAATAAGAAACACATTTTTATCAGCTATGGCAGCCATTGCTACGATAGGGGCAATGGCTGTGCCGTCAGGAAGAGTGTCGTCGTTCATCGCCATGGACGACGACTCGACTCAAGTCATGGCCGACACCGCTGAGGTGGCGGAGGTTGTCGTCCCACAGCAATCGGTTATCGATGAGGTTATCTGGGTCGTGGGCGACGAGCCTATACTCAGGTCAGACGTAGAGGAGATGCGCATGCAGGGACTTGCCGAGGGAATAAACTTCGGAAGTGATCCAGACTTCTCCATTCCTGAGCAAATTGCCGTGCAGAAACTTTTCCTGCACCAAGCCGAGATAGACTCCATAGAAGTAACTGAGTCGGAGGTGGCTACGGGCGTGAACCAGCAAATCAACCGCTGGGTTGAGATGGCAGGCTCCAAGGAGAAGTTGGAGGAATACCGCAAGCAGAGCATAAGCGACATGCGTTCCGAATTGCACGACCAATTCCGTGACCAGCAGCTCATCCAGAAGATGAAAGAAAATTTGGTGAAGGATGTAAAGGTCACTCCTGCCGACGTGCGTGCCTATTTCCGTAACCTTCCAGAGGACAGCATACCTTTTGTTCCAACAGAGGTAGAGGTCGAAATCCTCGTCGGCGCTCCTCGCATCAAGCAGAGCGAGATAAACAGGGTCAAGGACGAATTGCGCAATTTCACGGATCGTGTCAACAAGGGCGAGACCACATTCTCTACCCTTGCCCGCCTCTATTCAGAGGATCCGGGTTCGGCTCGCCAGGGTGGTGAGCTGGGATATACTGGTCGTGGTGTCCTCGATCCAAATTTCGCAGCCGTGGCTTTCAACCTTACCGATCCAAAGAAGGTGTCGAAGATTGTTGAATCGGAGTTTGGCTACCATATCATACAGCTTATCGACAAGCGTGGCGACAAGATCAACGCCCGCCATATCCTCCTGAAGCCGAAAGTGTCGGCTGACGAGGTAGATGGTGCGATGCACAGGCTTGACTCCATCTCCAACGACATACGCGCAGGCAAGTTCTCGTTTGAGGAGGCTGCCTCGTTCCTCTCTGACGACAAGGATACCCGCAACAACGAGGGCCTCATGTCCAACAGTACAGCCAACGGAATGACTTCCCGTTTCCAGATGAAAGACCTCCCTACAGAGGTGGCGAGAGTGGTCGATACGTTGAAAGTGAACGAGATATCCAAGCCGTTTGAGATGATCAACTCGAAAGGAAAGACCGTTGCGGCGGTGGTGAAACTCAAGAGCCGCGTGCTCGGTCACAAGGCGACCATTACCGAGGACTTCCAGGTGATGAAAGAAGTAGTGCTCAGCAAGGAGCGCGAGAAGGCCATACGCGATTGGGTGGTCGACAAGATAAAGCACACTTACGTGCGCATGTTGCCGCAGTATCGCGAGCCCGGGAAATATGAATACCAGGGATGGGTGAAATCTTAAGAAACAGGGGAAGGGTGTTGCCACTCTTCCTTTTCATGGTGTTGGTAGTATGCGGAATGACTCCCTCGCGTAAAAGGCAGAAGGAGC
Organism: Oscillospiraceae bacterium; assembly: GCA_963599465.1. GTDB lineage: Bacteria > Bacteroidota > Bacteroidia > Bacteroidales > Bacteroidaceae > Prevotella. The sequence continues at coordinate 44,993 of CAVBXD010000014.1, forward strand.
TTAACAAAGAAGATAAACGCGTATACCTTAAACATGCCGACGAGTTGAAGTATGATCAATTCGGCCCCAACCCCGATGCGCAAATAGCGAAGGGTCACGTGCATTTTATTAATCGTGGTGCCACGTTGTTGTGCGATAGCGCTTACTACTATCAGGCCACCAATTCTTTCCGGGCTTTCGGCCATGTGCGTTTTCGCCAAGGCGACACCTTATCGCTAACGTGCGACAACGCATGGTACGACGGAGAGGGTCAGATGATGCAAGCGCGAAAGGATGTGGTGTTGCATCATCGTGGGCAAGTGCTTTACACGGACAGTCTCAATTATGACCGTCTGTACGACAATGCTTATTTTTTCAAGGGCGGACGTCTCGTTGACGGGAAAAGCAAGCTCTCATCCGACTGGGGAGAGTATAACACCAATACCCGTCAGGCAGTGTTCTATTATGACGTGCAACTGCACACGCCAAAAAATCGTGTCTCCACCGACACCTTGTATTATGACACGAAGACGTCGATGGCTCATATTGTTGGCATGTATACCCCAGACCGTGGAGCAGGGCATCCTGAGCCGTCTGTCATCCACAACCAAGGTGGCGTGGTGAAAACCACCGATGCTTTCTTTAATACCAAGACCGACAAGGCGCGTCTCTACGGTCGCTCAACGGTGGTAGACAAGGAGAAGACCATCACGGGTGACACATTGTTTTATGACAGCGGCACGGGCAGCAATCACGGGTATGGCAACGTGGTTTACGTTGACACGAAAAACAAAAACAAGTTGACGGCCGAAGAAGTGGCTTACAACGAGAAGACTGGCAAGGGCTTCGCCACGAAGAAGGCGCTCGTTGTTGACTTCTCGCAGAAAGACACGCTCTACATGCACGCCGACACGTTGCGCATTGAGACTTTCAACATCAATACGGACAGCGTTTATCGTTGCGTGCATGGCTATGACCACGTAAGAGCCTATCGTGTTGACTTCCAAGCCATGTGCGACTCGCTTGTATATGACACTCGCGACTCATGCATGACGATGTATAAAGACCCGATCACGTGGAGCGACGGCAGACAACTAACGGGAGAGAAAATCCTTGTTTATACCAACGATTCCACCGTAAGGTTGGCTCACGTTATCGGACAGGCTCTTTCCATTGAGCAGATGAAGGACAGCGTGCATTACGGTCAGGTTTCTTCGAAGGAGATACTCGCCTATTTCAATGACGGCAATATCCGGCGAAGCGATGCCGTGGGCAATGTGCGCGCCATATTCTACCCAACCGACAAGGGTGACTCTACGCTGATAGGACTCAATTATGTGGAGTCGGACACCATGAGGATGTTCATCTCCCCTACAAGGCAACTTCAGCGCATTTGGATGCCGAAGGCCCAAGGCACACTTTATCCTATGACGCAGATACCGCCAGGCAAAGACAAGCTCGACGTGTTCCAATGGTTCGCCGACTTGCGCCCCACAGGTCCTGCCGACGTGTTCGTATGGCGTGGCAAGCCAAGCGGAACATCGCTGAAACAATTGGAACGCCATGCGCCGCCACTGCAGAAACTGCCGCAGCGTCAGGTGCCTAAAGACAACAAGGACGGCAATGTGGCAAAACCGCAAGCGGCAAGTACTGAACCACAGAGCGCAACGACAGAACCCGACAAAAAAACAAATTAAGCCAGTCAATAAATTAAAAATGTCAGACGTTATTCAGCTTTTGCCCGATTCCGTGGCCAACCAGATTGCAGCCGGCGAGGTGATACAGCGCCCGGCAAGCGTCATAAAAGAACTGGTGGAGAATGCCGTGGATGCTGGCGCGCGCCATATCGACGTGTCGGTGGTGGACGCTGGACGCACGTCTATACAAGTGATCGACGATGGCAAGGGCATGTCGGAAACCGATGCCCGGCTGGCCTTTGAACGGCATGCCACTTCCAAGATACGACAGGCGGAAGACCTTTTCAACCTCCATACCATGGGATTCCGTGGCGAGGCGTTGCCTTCCATTGTGGCAGTGTCGCAAGTTGAGCTAAAGACCCGCACTGCCGACGACACCCTTGGCACGGATATTTGCTTCTCTGGTTCCAAGGTGCTCTCGCAAGAGCCATGCGCTTGTCAGCAAGGTGCCAACTTCAAGGTAGAGAACCTCTTTTTCAATGTCCCGGCACGTAGGAAGTTTCTCAAGTCGAACGCCACCGAACTCAATCATGTCATCACCGCGTTTGAACGCATAGCGTTGGTTTATCCCGACGTGGCCTTCACCCTCCGTTCCAATGGATCTGAGCTTTACAACCTGCGCCCTGGCACGTTGCGGCAGCGCATAGTAGAGGTGTTTGGCAAGCGCATCAATGCAGACCTCTTGCCGTTGAGTGTGGAAACCTCGGTGTGCGGATTGTCGGGATTCGTTGGCAAGCCGGAGTCGGCAAAGAAGAAAGGCGCGCGGCAATATTTCTTCGTCAACGGACGCTATATGCGCCATCCTTATTTCCACAAGGCAGTGCAGAGCGTTTACGAGCGTATGATACCGCAAGGCGACCAAGTGCCTTATTTCATATATTTCGACATTAACCCACACGATATTGACGTCAACATCCACCCCACAAAGACGGAGATAAAGTTTGAAAACGAACAGACAGTCTATCAGATACTTCTCGCAGCCGTGCGCGACGCGGTAGGCACATTCAGTGGTGCCTCGGCCATAGAGTTCGACGTGGAGGGTAAACCCGAAATTCCGATGTTCTCGCCAGAAGGCCAGTTGGGTGACTTCGCCATGCCCGAGGTCGACTTTGATCCTCAATACAACCCGTTCACGGCATCAAAACCGCATTCCGCGCCTAAGGCAGACTTGGACTTGGGCGTGACTGGATCTTCGGCATTTGAAGGAGGCGTCAACCCCTCTGCGTTGTTCGTTGGCCAAGAAGACTCTCATGCTGCCCCCGACACTCTCTTCTCTGGGCCTGTTCAAGAGAAAACCGCGCCAGAGCTGGAAGATAAGGCTCCTGCCCATTACCAGTACAAGGGCAAGTATATAATGACTGCGGTGAAGTCTGGCTTGATGGTCGTTGATCAACATCGCGCACATGTCCGTGTGCTCTACGAGGATTACCTCCGAAGGTTGTCAAACCATAAGATGGCATCGCAAAAGGTGCTGTTTCCGCAGCAAGTTGAACTGTCGCCCAAGGAAATGGTCACTTTGACTACCGTTAAAGAGGTCTTTTCTGAGTTCGGTTTCGAGCTTTCGCCATTGGGTGCGTCCTCTTATGGCATAAACGCCATTCCCGAAGGCTTGGAAGGAATGGATGTAGCAAGTCTGTTGCATGAGTTGCTTTCAGATACCGACGCCGAGTCTCCGTTGGCTAAGATTCACGAGAACATGGCATCATCGCTTGCCTCTGCTGCCGCCATTCCTTATGGCCAGGTGTTGTCGAACGATGAGATGGAAGACTTGACCAATCGTCTTTTCCAGTGTTCTAATGTCAATTATACCCCTAGCGGCCATGCCACATTGTGCATAATCAAGCAAAAAGACATAGAGACGATGCTCGGTTGATGGAACCGGGCGTAACGCCTGTTTGATAGGCGTCGTCCACGAACGGCAAGAGACGTAGGGTAAAATTAGTGGTATGGAACGATACTTGTATGAAGCCATTTCGGGCGCATACACCTTTGTGGTTTATCTTGCTCCGGGGCTTTTGACAGCATTGGGCTTGTGCTTCTTTTTCATCAAGATACCGCAGGAGCATTCGCTTGACCGCTACCGGCGGTCTCGCAGGCTCATGGGCATAACTTTTGTCTTGTATGGTATGGCCATACTGATTGACGACGTGTATTCTTCAGGCGCGGGCAGCGACTTGATGCTTGAACGGATGATAATCATAGCTATTTCGGCTTTTCAGGCATTCTTTTTCACCACAACACTCGTGACGCTTGTTGACTTGACTTATTTCACGGTGAAGCGCCTGTTGGTAGAAGGACTCGCCATAGTGACATTCCTTGCCGTCGCTTTTGGCGTGGCATGCACACTCGACGGCATTTCCTTTGCAGTGTACATGGTCTGTATGTGCGGCTACGCTGTGCAGCTGGTGCGTTATGTCCGTATTTTCCGCCGCCGCTATTCCATGTATGTAGAACTGATGGACAATTATTATTCCGCCGATGAAGACCGCCGGCTGTTATGGGTGAAACGCTCATTCTATTGGTCGCTTGGCATCGGGTTGCTTGCTTTGGGCTATTCGTTCGTCCCCACTCCTGCCACATCGCTTCTTTTCATGTCGGCTGCAATCGCCTACTATGTATTCTTCGGCATCAGGTTTGTCAACTACACCTACGATTTCACGTTCTACCGACAAGTGGCCGACAAGACAGACCTTTGCACAGCAAGCAAAACGCAGCCTCCAACTGACGCCGAGCAGCAGATGATGCAACACATCGACAAGATGATGCGCGATGACAAGGTGTACCGATCGGCAACGTTGACCATCAATGTGCTTGCAGCCAAGCTCGGCAAAAACCAGCGCATGGTGTCGGCTGTAATATCGCATTGTCGCAACACCAATTTCAAAAGTTATATCAACGCCATGCGGGTGGACGAGGCTGTAAGGCTCGTCTCCGACGGATGGCTCGACACGCACACCATTGATGCCCTTGCCACAGAATGCGGTTTCACCAACCGGGTGAGCTTCTACCGTGCGTTCAAGCAGCAAAAAGGCGTGTCGCCAACCGAGTTTTTGTTACAAAAAGCGCATAATGTAACAACCGCCGCCCTTCCGAAATAGGGAAAACACTCAATTTCTCAGTAGATTTGCATCATTCAACAATTTAAAAAAAATGACTATGATGAAAAATCTACAACATCACAAAACTGCAATGCAGGCAAACTGTATCGCTGCTATATTGTTCGCCTTTCTTTTGGGTTTTGTTTTTCCCAAAACGGCCAACGCCCATGCAGCAATGGTGGGCAGCGATGAATCGTCTGTAAACTATGGCATCTGGATTAACGGTGTACAGGTAACGAGTGAAAACTGCGCCGACCTCAGCGTCATCGACGGTGTGAGTGGAACGGTGAGATTCGCTCCCGAAACATATACGCTCTATCTTGAGAGCGCAACCATCACGGCAGAAACAGGCATCTACAACTACGCGTCAAGCGGACTCATAATTAATGTTACGGGCGAGAACCATATTACGGTGACGAATGGCAACGCCATAAATTTTACGGACACCCCCTCAACAATCAAAGGCTACGGAACGCTCAATATTGAATCCCAAAGCTCTTGTGGCATCTTTTTTGAAAAATCGCTTGAGATAGATGATTGCACAGTGACCGCAAAAGGGAAATGGGGTATCGTGGGAGATGACGGAGCAGTCGAAACGCTCACCATACATAATGCCACCGTAATGGCAAAGGGCAGCAGCGGCTCTATCTGCGACATACGTTCGCTCACGCTCGACGGTTGCGATATCGTGCAGCCAAGAGGAGCATCGTTCAACGAAACACTGAATGCCGTTGCGCTAAATGGCCAAATTGTAAAAGACCAGGTGGCGATAGCACCATCCGTAGTCGAAATCTATTCCTTAAAGGTTGCCGATGTTTACGTTACGAGCAAAAACTGCAACGACCTCAGCGTGATTAACGGCGTAAGTGGAAAGGTGAGATATGATCCCGAAACATATACGCTCTATCTCGAAAACGCAACAATCACGGGTTATAACGGCATTTATAACGGCGGTGTAAGCGGACTCACAATCAATGTGGCTGGCGATAACAACATTACTGCGACAAAAGACGCCGCCATAAGTTTGACTTATTCGACAACTATCACTGGCGACGGAACACTCAATGTTGAATCCAATGGCTATTGCGGCCTTTACTTCAAAAAATCACTTGAGATTGACAACTGCACAGTGAACACAAAGGGGAAGTGGGGTATCGCAGGAGTTGACGGAGCAGTCGAAACGCTCACCATACGCAATGCCACCGTAACGGCAGAGGGCAGCAGTGGCTCTATCTGCGACATACTTTCGCTCACGTTCGACTGCTGCGAGATATCTACGCCCTACAGAGCAGTGTTTGACGAAAGTATGCATGCCGTTGTACTCGACGGACAAACTGTTACCGACAAAGTTGTGATAACAACCACTCCAGCAAATATCAAGGACGTGAAAGTGGAAGTTCCGGCACGCAAGCAAGGCATCTACAGTATTGACGGAGTTTACCTCGGACAAGATTTCGATGCTCTGCCCAAGGGACTATACATCAAGGACGGAAGGAAAGTCGTGAAGTGACACTATAACGCCACGAAGAAAAACAACCATAGGTGATAGCTAATATTTTTTGAGCATATAAAGATAGGGCAGGATTCCTTGCATGGAATTCTGCCCTGCTCAGTTACCTTTGTTTTCGTAAATATACGGCGGGTAATCATGAAAAAAGCGGCATATTTTAGCGAAAAGCATTTTTTTCGAAAAAAAGTCGCGAAAAATTTTGTGAGTTCGAAAAACCTTCGTACCTTTGCACTCGCAAACAAGAAACAAGGGCGTTTAGCTCAGTTGGTTTAGAGCATCTGCCTTACAAGCAGAGGGTCGGCGGTTCGAATCCGTCAACGCCCACAGGGGTGGTTCCCGCGGTTAATTCAGGTTCTCCTGGCAACTGCGGGATTTTTTTATGTTGTCATTTCTAAAAAAATCATTATTTTGTGGTTGTTTCATAAGGATTTTGTAATTTTGCAACCACATGAATTGCAAGTCGCATTTATAGTCAGCATAGAAAACACAGTCAGGTAATACGTATTATAATAATTAGTTAAATGAATCTTGATGCATTGACGGCAATCTCGCCTATTGACGGTCGCTACAGAGGCAAGACGGAAGCCCTTGCCGATTATTATTCAGAGTACGCGCTCATTCGTTATCGCATCCGTGTGGAGATAGAGTATTTCATTACTCTTTGCGAGCTACCTCTCCCGCAGTTGGAGTCGTTCGACCACAACCTCTTCCCGCGTCTTCGCGACCTGTACCTCAATTTCAACGAGGAGGGTGCACGACGTGTCAAGGACATCGAGAAGGTCACCAACCACGATGTCAAGGCGGTTGAGTATTATATCAAGGAGCAGTTTGACGCTATTGGCGGCTTGGACAGCTACAAGGAGTTTATTCATTTCGGTCTTACGTCGCAGGACATCAACAACACGTCGGTGCCATTGGCTTTGAAGGAATCGCTTGTTGATGTTTTCTATCCGCAGGTCGAGGAACTCATCGCCCAGCTCCAGGCTTATGCCGACGAGTGGAAAGACGTGCCAATGCTCGCCAAGACACATGGCCAGCCAGCGTCTCCGACACGTCTCGGCAAGGAGATAATGGTATATGTGTACAGGCTCACCGAACAACTTGAAACCCTCAAGGCGTCGAAGATAACCGCTAAGTTTGGCGGTGCCACGGGCAACTTCAACGCCCACCATGTGGCTTATCCTGGTTACGATTGGCGCGCCTTCGGCAACAAGTTCGTAAGCGAGAAGCTCGGCTTGCAGCGTGAGCAATATACCACCCAGATTTCCAACTACGACTATCTTGCCGCCATCTTTGATGGCATCCGTCGCATCAACACCATAATCATTGATCTTGATCGCGATTTCTGGATGTATATCTCGATGGAATATTTCAAGCAGAAAATCAAGGCAGGCGAGGTGGGATCCTCGGCCATGCCGCATAAGGTCAACCCCATCGACTATGAGAACAGCGAGGGCAACCTTGGCATGGCAAACGCCGTGCTGTCATTCCTCGCGTCAAAGTTGCCAGTCAGCCGTTTGCAGAGAGACTTGACCGACTCGACCGTGCTGCGCAACATAGGCGTGCCACTCGGCCATTCGGTCATTGCCATCCAGTCTACGCTCAAGGGCTTGCGCAAGCTCATCCTCCACGAGGAAACGCTTCTCGCCGACCTTGACAACACGTGGGCAGTAGTGGCAGAGGCTATACAGACCATCCTCCGTCGCGAGGGATACCCCCATCCTTATGAGGCTTTGAAACAGCTCACCCGTACCAATACGGCGATGACGGAAGAGACAATTCACGATTTCATAAATAGTTTAAATGTCAAGCCGGAGGTGAAGCAAGAGCTCCTTGCCATCACTCCGCATAATTACACAGGTATTTAGTTAATAAGATTATCATGTCTGTGAAGACCTATAGTGATATAGCCTTTACGGATTAAGCAAGTTACTACTATGTCAGAAGAACAGGAAAAGACGCAGGCGGCCCAAGAGCCGCAGAAAGATGCCCGTGAGGGGTATTCACACATCGGCGGACATCAGAATCAGAGAGATTTTAACCCTGGAACAGGACGCACGCAGCGTCCGCGTATACATTCCGCGGTGTCGCGTCCACAGTATGGCGCTAATCGCGTGCCTGCAGGCAAGCCGGCAGACGGTGGATTCCGTCCAGAAGGCTTTGGTGCGGCCTTGGATGGCGACCAGCCTCGCCAGCAGGGTGGCTATCAGCCGCGTCAGGGTGGTTATCAGCCACGTCAGCAAGGTGGTTATCAGTCACGTCAAGGCGGTTATCAGCCACGTCCTCGCTATAATGCCGAGGGTGGTTACCAGCCCCGGCAGCAGGGCGAGTATAAGCCACGCCCCCGCTACAATGCCGAGGGTGGTTACCAGCCGCGTCAGCAGGGCGACTACCAGCCGCGTCAGCAAGGCGATTATCAGCCGCGTCCCCGCTACAATGCCGAGGGTGGTTATCAGCCGCGTCAGCAAGGCGACTACCAGCCACGCCCCCGCTACAATGCCGAGGGCGGTTACCAGCCACGCAGACAGGGCGGCTACGGCAATCGTCCACAGGGCGGATACAACAATCATCGTCAGGGTGGCTACAACAATAACCGTCAGGGCGGCTACGGCAACAATGCTTACCGTGGCTTCAACAACGGACCTCGTCAGGGATATGACCCAAATGCCAAGTACAGCATGAAGAAGCGTATCGAGTACAAGGAAACGCATGTCGATCCAGATGAGGCTATACGCTTGAACAAATATCTCGCAAACGCCGGCGTGTGCTCACGTCGTGAGGCTGACGAGTTCATCACGTCAGGAGCGGTGAAGGTGAATGGCGAGGTCGTGACCGAGCTCGGCACAAAGGTGAAGCGTTCCGATGAGGTGTTGTTCAACGAGAACCCGGTATCAATAGAGAAGAAGGTGTATATCCTGCTCAATAAGCCAAAGGATTATGTCACCACATCCGACGATCCGCAGCAGCGCAAGACGGTGATGGATCTCGTGAAGGACGCTTGCCCTGAGCGCATTTATCCTGTTGGCCGCCTCGACCGCAACACCACAGGTGTGCTCCTGCTTACGAATGATGGCGAGTTGGCTTCCAAGCTGACGCATCCTAAGTTCCTCAAGAAGAAAGTGTATCACGTCTTCCTCGACAAGAACGTCTCTACGGAGGATCTCCAGAAGATTGCCGACGGCATAGAGCTTGAGGACGGTGAGGTGCATGCCGATGCCATTGAGTATGCCGATGAACGCGACCACTCACAGGTGGGCATCGAGATACACAGCGGCCGCAACCGTATCGTTCGCCGCATATTCGAGTCGCTTGGCTACCGTGTGGTGAAGCTCGACAGGGTGCAGTTCGCTGGCCTCACAAAGAAGAATCTGCGTCGTGGCGACTGGCGTTTCCTCACGGAGAAAGAGGTCGACATGCTGCGTAGCGGAATGTTCGAATAAGGTGCATAAGCAAGGTGCATGATATATAAAGCACAGATATAAACACAAGATTAACCATTAAATAAAATACCTCTCTAAGCAACAGGATAGCTTCACGGAACGTGACGTTTCTGCAACCATGTGGCTTGGGGAGGCTTTTAATAATATGAGAACAAAAGTCATTGATGCTCTCAAGAGCACCGATTATAACAAGGAGATCACCGTTAAGGGTTGGGTGCGCTCACACAGGAGCAGCAAGGCGGTAGACTTCATTGCCTTGAACGACGGCTCTACAATCAAGAACATTCAGGTGGTCGTGGCCCCCGACCAGTTCGACGCCGAAATGCTGAAAAGTATCACCACGGGTGCGTGTATCCGTGCCACGGGCATTCTCGTGGAGAGCCAAGGCAAGGGTCAGACAGTGGAAGTACAGGCTTCCGACATCGAGGTCTATGGTATCTGCCCGTCCGACTATCCCATGCAGAAGAAGGGTCAGTCGTTTGAGTATATGCGCCAGTATGCCCACATGCGTCTGCGTACCAACACGTTTGGTGCTGTGTTCCGCATTCGCCACAACATGGCTATCGCCATCCATAAATATTTCCACGATCACGGATTCTATTATTTCAACACACCTCTGATCACTTCCAGCGACTGTGAGGGTGCTGGCGAGATGTTCCAAGTGACAACGCTCGACCTCGACCGTGTGGCAAAGGGTGGCACCGTGGAATACGACAAGGATTTCTTTGGCAAGAAGTGCAACCTCACCGTCTCCGGACAGCTTGAGGGCGAGCTTGGAGCCACGGCTCTTGGCGCTATCTATACCTTCGGCCCGACATTCCGTGCCGAGAACAGCAACACGCCACGTCACCTTGCCGAGTTCTGGATGATTGAGCCTGAGGTGGCATTTATGGACAAGGCCGAGTTGATGGACCTTGAGGAAGATTTCATTAAGTATTGCGTGCGTTGGGCACTCGACAATTGCCGCGACGACCTTGAGTTCCTCAACAAGATGATCGACAAGACCCTGATTCAGACATTGGAGAATGTCGTCAAGGAGGACTTCGTGCGCTTGCCTTACACCGAAGGAATCAACATCCTTCAGCAGGCGGTGAAAGATGGCCATAAGTTTGAGTTCCCAATCACGGGATGGGGCATGGATCTCGCCTCTGAGCATGAGCGTTATCTCGTGGAGGAGCATTTCAAGCGTCCAGTCATCATGACCGACTACCCTTCAGAGATAAAGGCGTTCTACATGAAGAAGAACCCCGATGGCAAGACCATGCAGGGCACCGACGTGCTCTTCCCACGCATCGGTGAGATCATTGGTGGCTCCGTGCGTGAAGAGAACTATAATAAGCTTATAGACGAAATCGGCAGCCGTGGCATGAAGGAAGAGACCTATAGCTGGTACCTCGATACCCGCAAGTATGGCTCATGCCCACATGCTGGCTTTGGTCTTGGTTTCGAGAGACTTATCCTCTTCGTGACGGGAATGCAAAACATTCGCGATGTCATACCATTCCCACGTACACCGAAAAACGCGGAATTCTAAGATTTTAGAAAAAAAAATGTAAAAAAATGGTCGCCTATTAAATTATTTGCTAACTTTGCAAGTGGATTTAGTGTGACTTTTATATTTGAGAGAAATAAACAAGAGAATATTAACTAAATTAATCGCTTTATGAAGTGCATTAAGACTTTATTGGTCGCAGCGTTGGTCCTTGGCGGATCTTCTGCTGCTATGGCTCAAGCCACTTATACAGATAAGGAAGGCAACGAGTACACATTCAAGAAGCACGCATTCCTCGACTTGCAGGGTGGTGCTCAGTATACGCTCGGTGAGGCTAAGTTCGGTGATCTTATCTCACCTAACGTTCAGCTCGGCATCGGCTATCAGTTCAATCCTTGGTTTGGCGCTCGCGTAGCTGTAAACGCTTGGCAGAGCAAGGGTGGTTACAATGGCGTGACAGAGACTGGCAATGCCGCTCCTGCCAACGTGACTTATAAGTGGAAGTATGTTGCTCCTGGCATCGACTTCATTTTCAACCTCAGCAACGCTATCTGTGGCTGGAATCCTAACCGCGTGTTCAACCTCAGCGCATTCATCGGCGGTGGCGCTAACATCGCTTTCGACAACGACGAGGCTAATGGCTTGGCTAAGAACTATCAGATGCGTTACAACTGGGAAGGCACAAAGGTGCGTCCTGTTGGCCGTGGCGGTATCGAGCTGAACTTCCGTGTCAGCAAGGCTGTCAGCATCATGCTCGAAGGCAACGCCAACGTCCTGACCGACAAGTACAACTCTAAGAAGGCTGGCAACCCCGACTGGTATTTCAATGCTCTCGCAGGTGTGCGCATCAACCTCGGCAAGAGCTACACCAAGAAGACTCCAGAGCCAGAACCAGCTCCAGCACCAGAGCCACAGCAAGAGTATGTTGAGCCAACACCTGCTCCAGCACCTGCTCCAGTGAAGGTTGAGCCTATCCGTCGCGACGTGTTCTTCACAATCAATAAGACTGCCGTTACAGCACAAGAGCAGCCTAAGGTTGACGACATCGTGGCTTACATGAACGAGCACCCAGAGGCTAAGGTGACCGTAACTGGTTACGCTGACGCTGGCACTGGTAACAACAAGATTAACGATCGCCTTGCAGCACAGCGTGCAGCAACAGTGGTGAAAGCCCTCAAGGATAAGGGTATCGCTGAGAGCCGCATCAGTTCTGAAAGCAAGGGTTCACGTGTGCAGCCGTTCGCTGAGAACGACAAGAACCGTGTTTCTATCATGATCGCTGAGCCTTAATAAGCACATTCATTCCCTATAGGGAAAAAAATAAGCACCCTCGGTTTGCTATTGCAAGCCGAGGGTGTCGTGTTTATGCGGTGATTTGTTTTGTGTGGCGTATTTGATAATTGGGGATTATCTCTGTTTGCATCTTTTTTAGGCTTGTCTGTTCTCAAGCCTTAGTGTTATTATTCTCTTGGTGTTTCCCGTAATCTTCTTGTTATTGTCTATTGTCCGCCCTACAAGCCATATAATGTCGTTTGTGGCAGAAGTTACCACGAGTTGCCTGTGTCGCTCTATTGGCTCTACTTTCTTGTCTTTCAGGTAGTCGGCTACGAGTTTTGAGCCTTTCATGCCAAAAGGTGAGAGGCGGTCGCCTTCATTTGCCAGCCTGACTGTCAAGGGAAAGATTACGCTGTCGGCGTCTATTGTGGCAATAAACCGGTCTTTTGAAGGTTGTGGGCAGTTGTCAGCCTCATTTATGGAAATGCGGAAATTCTGCTCGCCAAGGCCATAAAGTCCCTCTTCCGGAATGCGCAACATAGGCAATGGCTTGTTCCATTCTTCGCTTGAATAAACGAATAGCTTGTCGTTGCTTATCGCGGCCACATGGTCAGTTGATGTCCATGTCTTCCCGCCTTGAGTCGATGAAAGCACTTCCTCTGTTTGTGCACGATTGAAACCAAGTGGAGAGAGAATGTTCCAGAGAAGCAGTCGTGGACTGACGTAGCTTCTTATGGCTTTCATTGAATATGCTTCGCCAAGAGTGCAGTGCTCCTTACATTTCTCCAATGCCTCGTTGAGGCTTTGCTCCACAACTTTCTCTATGTCTCTAAGGTTGTCGGCCATACGCAAGATGTTTTGTTTGGCCGCAGGTGTCACTGTCTCAAGCATGGGTATGACATCGAGACGTAGCTTGTTGCGCTGAACATCGTCTTCAAGGTTCGTGCTGTCCGTAACAAAGTCTTGCCCTATACGTTTAAGGTATTCAAGGATGTCCATTCTTGACATATTGAGCAAAGGACGCAAGAAAATGCCATTTTCGCATCTCATTCCGAGCAGTCCTTTAAGCCCGGTGCCGCGAAGCAAGTTGAGGAGAATAGTCTCAACTTGGTCATCACTGTGGTGGGCTACGCATACTCCGGCAGCATTGGTGTCATGCGCGAGTTGTGAGAACCACCGATAGCGCAAGTCCCTTGCCGCCATTTCGATGGAGATGCCTCGTAGCTTGGCGAATTCCTTGGTGTCGAAATGCGCAATGTGCAGTTTTACCCCTAACTTCTCGCAAAGAACCTTGCAAAACGCCTCGTCGCGGTCGCTTTCCTCGCCACGCAGGTGGAAGTTGCAATGTGCCGCCTCTACCTTATGACCTTTGTCTAAGAGCATACGCAGCAACGCCACGCTGTCGGCGCCTCCACTGAGGGCGACGAGGAGAGTCCCTTGGGGGTTTCCATGACCCGCTTCCCTTTCATCCCCGATATTATGGCATGCTTCTTCCAGTCTTTTATCAATAGGGGAGGATGCGGTAGCGTGTTTGCTCATATTGTCTCAGGTGTGTTTTCTCCATCCACGATTGTGGAATTGTGTGTAGAGTTTTCTTCTTCTTCGGTCTTAGAGAGCAGTGGAGATGTTGTGTCGTCGATAGGGGAGGTTTCGTCGCATGCTTGGCAAGAGACTTCTAATAGTCCGTCTTTCATGTGTATGGTGCGGTCGGTCAACTTCGCGAGGCTCTCATCATGGGTTACAATGACAAAGGTTTGCCCAAACTTGTCTCTGAGGTCGAAGAAGAGCTTGTGCAGTTCCGACTTGTTTTTCGAGTCGAGGCTTCCTGACGGCTCATCGGCAAGTACCACGGCAGGATTGTTCACAAGCGCGCGAGCCACGGCCACACGTTGCTTCTCGCCGCCCGATAGCTCATTGGGCTTGTGTGCAGCCCTTTCGCTGAGTCCCATGAAGTCGAGCAGCTCCTCGGCGCGCCGGCGTGCCTCTTGCCGTCCTTTGCCGTTGATGAATGCCGGAATCATGATGTTTTCCAATGCCGTGAACTCAGGCAGCAACTGGTGAAACTGGAACACGAATCCTACGTGCTGGTTACGAAAGTCGGCAAGCTTCTTGGCCGACAGGCCGCCCACGTCGATACCGTCTACCACCACCGTGCCACTATCAGGCTTGTCGAGAGTGCCTATAATCTGCAAGAGTGTGGTTTTGCCGGCTCCTGACGGGCCGACAATGCTCACCACCTCGCCTTTGTTGATATGCAGGTCGATGCCTTTGAGCACCTGTAGTTTTCCAAACGATTTGGTTATTCCCTTAACGTCTATCATTATTAGCTAATATTTTTGAGGCTATACGTTTAAATAGTCTATCCAACCATTTTGCCATTGTGCCGTAGGCCGAGGTCTCCTCCGTGTGCTGCGACTGAGCGAACGTCATGGTCTGTTTGTCGTCGCCATATTGGTCGGGGAACACTATCATGAGGTTTTTTCCCTTGAACCATCGGGTCAGTTCCTCTGGCAGACGCTCCATTGCCGACTTGAACGACACCGTGCCTTGGCGCGCTGTCACCACTACGAACAGATTGTCGTTGGCTATCGTTGATGCGAGGCGGGGCAGCTCGTTCCAGTGGGTCATCTCCACGCATGAGGCGCGAAGGTTTGGGTGGCGGTTTGTGATGAATTGGTTGACCACCTGCAGGGTGTCTGTCCTGCCATGAAACTGTATGCGGCATTCGAGGTTCTCTGCTATGCGTGACAGCCGTTCCATCCAACGGAAGAACCCAGGCTCATATTGCGCGCGTGAGGGCACGGCGACAACGATGCGTCTTAGCGTGGCGAGGGGCTGGTAAAGGCGTGCCATCATGATTTGCCGGTTAACGCCGTTGAAAAGACTTCGGTGAAATTGTCCCCAGAAAGCCGTAGATTCGAGGTCGTGCATGTGCATGCCAATGAGAATCTCAGAGGCTTGAAACTCCTTGAAGGCGTGCTTTATGCCGTTTGCTATGTTTGCGGCAATCCTCACTTGCGTGTCAACCTTTACGTCAGACCCTGCTGCATATTGTTGTATTTGCTCAAGCAGGTGCTGCCCTTCTATCTGGTTGCGCCTCATGTTAGAGTCGTCGTACACCACGTTGATGGCAACTATCGAACGGTTGAGCTTCTGGTTACGTGTCATTATTGCCAGGTTCATCAAGCGGTTGGCGTATTCCTTGTATTTCACTGGCACGAGTATGCGCTCGTCGTCGTCGGGCAAGTCCTCGGAAGGCAGCTCGCGCTCCCGCAGCACTGTCTTCCTTGATGCCCATTCAGTGATGATAGAGGAGATGATGCACGTGAAAAGTATCATTATGACGATACCGTTGAGCATCACCTCGTCGATGAGAGGCTTGCCATTGGCGGTAGTCATGTTCATGCCTACCATGACCATGGCTATGGCTCCGGCGGCATGGGCGGAAGTCAGGCCAAACATCATGTGGCCAGCCAATGTGGGCAATCGGAAGAAGAAGGCTGCCACATATGCGGCTATGGCCTTGCCCACGGTGCCGAAAATCACGATGCAGGCTACCACGAAGAGGATATTTCCTCCCTGGAACAGAAGACGCACATTGATGAGCATGCCAACGCCAATGAGGAAATATGGTATGAAAAGTGCGTTGCCAATGAACTCAATGCGGTTCATCAGGGGCGAGAGTTGCGGAATGTAGCGATTCATCACCAGTCCGGCGAAAAACGCGCCGAAGATGCCTTCCAAGCCCACAAGCTCCGACAATGCCGCACAGAGGAAGAGCATGGCCATGACAAATATGAACTGCATCACGGCATCGCTGTATCGGCGGAGAAACCACCTTGTGATACAGGGAATGGTAAGAAGTATGCCAACCACGTATATGGCCAATTTGCAGACGAACCACAGCCAGAAGAGCACGTCGCTCTTGCCCTCGTTTGAGGCCACCAACGCGGCGAGCACTACAAGGGCAATGAAGAGGCTCACCATGGTGGATCCTACCGACAGCGTGACGCTCTTCTGCTGTTGAATGCCGTAGCGGGAGACGATAGGGTAGGAGACAAGCGTGTTCGATGCCATGACGCAAGCCAACAGCAGGGCTGCGATAGGCGTGTAGCCCAGAATGTTGATGCCCATCAGCCATGTAAGGAAGAAAGGACATCCGAAAGTGAGCAAGCCAAAGACCAAGGTTCGCCACTTGTTTTTGCGGAGGTCTTCCATGTCCATCTCCAAGGAGGCGAGAAACATGATGTAGTAGAGACCTACCCTGCCGAAAAGCTCGAAACTGGAGTCTCTCACAAGGATGTTGAAACCATATTTGCCGATGACGACACCGGCGAGAACCATGCCTATGAGGTGAGGAATTCGCAACTTGCCCATGATGACAGGAGCAAGAAGAATGATAATGAGCACCACGAAGAATATCAGCGTGGGGTCAGTGATGGGGAAATATGAGGCAAAAGTTGCCATTTGTTATCTTTGTTTCCTATTTTAGCGGCAAAGTTACTCATATTTTCGCATAATTGTTGTAATTTTGCCCCAAAGGTTTCAATTATTATAATTATGAGAGTAGCTATTGTAGGTGCAAGTGGTGCTGTGGGACAAGAGTTCTTGCGCATCCTTGCGGAGAGAGAGTTTCCCATCGATGACCTTCTGCTTTTCGGGTCGAAGCGCAGTGCGGGCAGCCAATACTCTTTTCGCGGCAAGACTTATACCGTGAAGGAACTGCAGCACAACGATGATTTCAAGGACGTTGACATAGCCTTTGTCTCCGCTGGTGGCGGCACGTCGGCTGAATACGCGGAGACCATAACCAAATATGGTGCCGTGATGATCGACAACAGCTCGCAGTGGCGCATGGATCCGCAAGTGCCGCTCGTGGTGCCGGAGATCAACCCCGAGGATGCCTTGGACCGTCCAAAGGGAATCATCGCCAATCCTAACTGTACGACAATAATGATGGTCGTGGTGCTGAACCCCATCGACAAGCTCAGCCATATCAAGAAAATCCACGTCTCTTCTTATCAGAGCGCATCAGGGGCAGGAGCTGCGGCAATGAAGGAGCTGGAGCAGCAATACAAGGAGATGATGGAGACGGGACATGTAAGCACCGTCGAGAAGTTCCCTCATCAGTTGGCTTATAACGTCATTCCTCAAATCGACAAGATGACGCCAAACGACTATACCAAGGAGGAGATGAAGATGTTCAACGAGACACGGAAAATAATGCATTCCGATGTTCGCACCTCCGCAACCTGTGTCCGTGTGTCTTCCCTTCGTTCCCATTCGGAGAGCGTGTGGTTTGAGACAGAGAAACCGTTGGAGGTAAAGGATATTCAGGAGTCGTTGAAAAATGCCCCAGGTGTGACCCTTGTGCAGGATTCCGAAGACCAATATGTTTACCCCATGCCATTGGAGAGCGCAGGCAAGGACGACGTGTATGTTGGACGTGTGCGCAAGGACTTGGCCGACGACAACGGTTGCACGTTGTGGCTCACTGGCGACCAGATTCGCAAGGGTGCGGCGCTCAACGCGGTGCAGATTGCGGAATACCTTATCAAGGTGGGCAACGTGAAGTAAATTGCCATGTCTTAACGACGCAAATCTCATAGGCAACATGACAAATGTGCGCCATGGGATTTGTGTCTTTTTTTTTAATCTAACATCAAAATGAAAAAGACTTTTCTTTTTGGGCTTTTGCTGTGCGCCACAGGCGCATTCGCACAAGGCAACCTTTCTTCGGGCATCGATAAGAATAACCTCGATGTCTCTGTGAAGCCTGGCGACAACTTCTACCGTTATGCCGCAGGTGGGTGGCTAAAGTCGCACCCTCTCGATGCCGAACATGTGCAGAATGGTGCGTTCACCGACTTGCATGAACTAAACCAGAAACGCATACAGGACATCATCCTTGGCTTTGCCTCAAAACCACAAGAGCAAGGCACGCTGGGGCAGAAGATAGGCTCGCTTTACAATCTCTTGATGGACTCCGTGCGCCTGAACCGTGAGGGGTGGATGCCTATCAAGCCGACGCTCGACAAGATAGCGGCAATAAAGAACCGCAAGGAATATCAATTGGTATGTGCACAACTCGACCGTCGCGGTGAGTCGACGATGATGTTCGGCATAGGCGCAGGACCCGACCAGAAGGATTCTGAATGGAACCTTGTCGCCGTGGTGCAAGGCGGACTGGGCCTTGGCGAACGCGACTATTATCTTTCTGACGACGCACAAAACAAGCGCGTGCTGGAGGCATACAAGCAATACCTGAAAAAGCTGTTCACGCTGACAGGTGCTGACGAGGCCACGGCAGAGAAGAAGATGCAGGCTGTCATTGCCATTGAGACAGAGATTGCCAAGGCAAGCTACGACAAGGTGAAGCAACGCGACATTGATGCCAACTACCATAAGTTGTCGTACATGCAGCTTGTCAACGACTTCCCCGGCATCGACTGGGGCAACGTGTTCCTCGCCTCCGGCTTCCCTGCTTTCGATTATGTTGACGTTGGCCAGCCGGAGCCTATACACGCAGTTGAGAAGATTCTCGCCGATACGCACCTCGATGACCTCAAGACCTATGCCGAGGCAAAGGTCATCGGCGATGCCACAAGTGTGTTGAGCGACGACTTCCGCGCAGCTGCCTTTGAGCTCAGGAAGGCAATGGTTGGCTCTAAGCAAGACCAGCCACGATGGAAGCGCGCTGTTTCTATGGTGAGCGGCAGAATGGGAGAGGCGATAGGTAAGATGTACGTGGAGAAGTATTTCCCAGAGTCGAGCAAGAAACGTATGCTGGAACTTGTGCACAACCTTCAGACTGCTCTCGCCCAGCGTATCGACGAGGCCACGTGGATGGGAGAGTCGACCAAGACTCAGGCAAAAGACAAACTGGCTAACTTCATCATCAAGATTGGCTATCCTGACAAATGGAAGAGCTACGACGGCTTGCAAGTCAACGATAGCCTCTCGCTCTACGAGAATCTGGGCAACATCTCTCTATGGGCCACCGACGACTACATCGCCAAGCGTGTAAACAAGAAGGTGGACAAGTCGTTGTGGCAGATGACTCCGCAAACCATAAATGCCTACTATGACCCGTCAACAAATGAGATATGTTTCCCTGCCGCCATCCTGCAACCGCCATTCTTCGACCCTGATGCAGATGATGCAGTCAATTATGGTGCCATTGGCGGCGTGATAGGACACGAGATGAGCCACGGCTTTGACGACCAGGGTTCCCAATTCGACAAGAGCGGAAACCAACGCAACTGGTGGACGGCTCAGGACAAGAAAAACTTCGACGCACGCACCAAGGTGCTTGCCGATTGGTTCTCCTCGTTTGAGGTCTTGCCTGGCATGAAGGTCAACGGACAGCAAACCCTCGGCGAGAACATTGGCGACAACGGCGGACTGAACATCGCCTTCCGCGCCTTGCAGAACTCCATGAAGGAACATCCGCTGACAGTGAAAGACGGTTTCACGCCCGAGCAGCGCTTCTTCCTTGCCTGGGGACGCGTGTGGGCTTCAAACATGACCGATGAGATAGTGAAGTATCTGCTCACGGCTGATGTCCACTCTCCAAACTACGCTCGCGTGAACGCCGCCCTGCCCATGATAGACGCTTGGTATAAGGCTTTCAACGTGAAGAAAGGCAACAAGATGTTTGTGCCTAAAAACAAACGCGCGCAAGTTTGGTAATCTTTGACTGTTAAGTAAAGGTTCAAAAATAACTTTATATTAACGGTGATAAAAAACGGCAATAGAGACAAAAGAGACAACTGACAGGTATGTTGGCTCTTTTGTCTCTATTGTCGTTGATATAAAAATAGTTCTGATTATTTGCTTAGTCACGGTTTTAGAAGCACTTATTGTCTCAACTCGACGACAAGGTGGAAATCAAAAATCTAGAGTGCTGCCACATCCTCCTCCGTAAGACCTGTATATTTGGCTATCAATGCTGTTGGCATACCATCTGCCTTCATGGTCTTTGCATTTGCGATGGCATTGTCGAGTGCACCTTGTGCCTTGCCTTGCTCTATACCTTGTTTCAAACCCTCTGCCTTGCCTTGCTCTATGCCTTTCTCTATGCCTTTCTCTATACCTTTCCTCAGACCCTCGGCCATTCCTTCGGCCTTGCCTTTCTCGCGTTCCCTTCTTACGGATGAGTGAAGGGTTCGCTCAACGCGAACCATGTCCCAAAAATGGTCGTAACCAGCCATCTGTGCGTCACTGTAAGCCGACTCCTCAACGATGTCGAGAGCCTTGCGGGTATCAGGATTTTCCATCAGTTCCTTTGGAGCTACCTTAGTGTGCTCATCTATCTCGGTCAGGAAGCGGAGCCACAGGGCTGTCATCTTCTTTTCCTTGTAGGAATGAGGCTTGAACTTTGGCAATTCTATGAATATCACGTGCATGTCCTCTATGACATGGTCAGGGTACTTGAACTCCACGAGACCATAGTCGTGATACCACTCTTCGGTGTCGTGCAGGAAGGCCTCATTGATAAGGTTTAGGGAATAGACAGGCTGAAGGTCGGAATAGTCCTCACCGTTCTTTAGTTGCTTGACATACGCTTTTGAGGAGTTGAAAAGCACTCGCTTGAAGAAGTCGGCAGTCCATATCATTTGCATTTCCACTATGAACTGTCGCCTTTGCTGGTCTTCGCAACGCACGTCTACGATGGTGTCCTTCTTCAAGGGCATGGTCGGTATGAGCTCAAACGGCAAATACTCTATGCTTGTCACCTGCCCATCATCTGGCAATGGCAACATGGCATTGAGAAAACTAATCATCAAGTCCTTATGGTCGGCAAAGACCTTCTTGAATGTCAAGTCAGCGCGTGGATCAAGATATTTTCCCATGGTAGTGGCATTTTCCGCAAAGTTAATGATTTTATCGGTTCCAGGAAAGTTTTTTCCCTGATTTCCATGCTTTTTATTTCACGTGGCTAAAAAAATATTGTTGTCCGCTAAAACTCAAAAGAGCACAAATATCCAACCTGAAGCCCTCTGAAATGGGAGCTAGGACTTACTTTTAATTACAAAACAAGGATAATCAAAAGGGCTGACACATCTTGAGAAGTGTCAGCCCTAATTTGCTGTGCTCAAATAAGTTTTAACAGATGGGTAGCTATAATAGATTAGTAAGGTCTATCAGCGTTTTGCCCTGACAGGGCGAATCAAGCTTCCAAAGTAGCGGTCGTTGGAACCGCTGACATAATAATATGGCTTGGCATCGACATTGATGAATGCGCCGTAAGCACTTGTGTAATTATCCATACTATCTGTCTTGCCCTCTGAAGTCCAATACAGTGCTTGATGATTCTTGAACGAGATTTCCGTACCGTTATACTGACCGCTTAATGGGATGAATATGGTATTCCCGTTGCCTGTAACGTTGTAGCCCACAACCCCGTTTTTGGTGGTTTGGGTCCATTTGCAATAGTTTATCAACTCATTCCATTCTTCAATGGTCGGCATACGCCATGTGCCACCCCAATTTTGCACTGCCGCGTCTTTTTCTGCCGGCAATGTTCCATTTACGTCAATTGCCTTGTGCAAGTAAGGATAACTGATGGCATCATAAGTTGATTGTTCCTTCGTGTTGCCCCACGAGAAGAAAGCGTCTGCAGACGCGTCAGATGCCGACTTGATGTTTTGGTCAGCCCAGTCAACGCTAAGACCTAAATCAACAGCCTTGACGTTCTTTGCCGCGGCGGAGTCGGCTGGATAAACCACAGGAGCGAGATATACTCCACGGATGGAGAAATGTCGTTGCTTGTCATAGGTGCCACTTATGGCATCGTTAGGTCCGATAGGCCTGACATAGTAACCTTTTGTGTATTCGGGATCGAAGTTGGATGTCCAATAATACACAATGGAACCGCGATCCGTGACAGTTTTCCCGTTCATGTAACCAGCTTTAGGCAAGAATATCTTTTTTGTCGCGTCTTTATTGGACACGATTTCAAATCCGTTTAAACCGCTCACGCCTTGATAGTTAGATACTTCAGTCCATGTTGTATAAGCATCGTTCTTAAGCTCGTCAAACTGTTCTTTGGTAGGCATACTCCAATATCCTCCCCACTTGGCAGCGATGACGTCATATGCCGTGTTGCCGGCTATATTCGTTTCGCTTCCTATGCCTACGGCATAATCGCGGGAAAGGTCAGACTCGTTCAAGCCTGTAGCGTCTCCCCAACCGTAATAGCCGCCAAATTCGGTCGCATTCTTCGCTCCAAGGTTAAACGGCGCCCATTTCGTGCCGCTTGGGAGCCCAAGATCTACAGCCTCGTCAACGTTAGGGGCTGGGAAGCGGTTGTCGGTCGTAAACTGAGCGACTTTGCTCACGATGGTAGAGTCGCCTACAACGGCATAGCCAACATAATTGTATGTTCTGCCCTCTTGAAGACCTTTAATCACGACCTCCCGTTGATTGTCGGAAGGAATATCCGTGAACGATATTTTCTGGTAGGCATCCTTGTTGGCCTCGGTGAACACCTGGGTAGTAGTGGAATACATTAAACCGTATTCCTTTATGTCGGTCACATATCCATTAAGTTTCAATATAACCTTGGCAGAGTCAATGCCAATAATATTGGTAGTTTCAACATTGACGGAAACAGGTATGCGATATTCTCCATATACAGGGCGCACGAACAACTTGTCTGAGCGAAGCGCAGAAGCCAAAGCCGCCTTGATGTCGCCAATACGCATGACGTAGGCACTGTCGGTTCCATTATGAATGCCTGACCAATAATTATTAAACACCGTCTCCTGCGTTGATGTTGCGTATGGGAAGAAAATCTTATTGCCATTTTGCCCTGTTACCCAATAGCCTTCGTCGGTCTTTTCCCATGAACATCCCGACAAAAGCTCCTCTATCTCATGCTTGGAAGGCAAGCGCCATTGGTCTCCCCAAATAACTTTCGCTATGTCATTGTCCGTGTTAATAATGTCTGCCGTGTTGACTCTCGTGGGAAAATAGTCGAGCTTGTCTGAAGTGATGGAGCCTGTCGGGTCAGCCCAGCCAACCATCCACCCAGTTTCAGAAGGCATTGTGGCACCGAGGTTAAAACTTGCCCATTTCACGCTTAGCCCGAGGTCTATGGCGTCGGCGGTTTTCGGACTAATCTTTGAGTCGATAGGAAGAAAAGATATGCTGTCGATGTTCCATGTGTAATAATCCACAGGTTTGCCGTTGTTGACGTAGACGCGAAGTTTTTGTTGGCAAAAAGCGGTAACGGAGAAAAGCAGAAGGGTAGTTAATGATAATAACTTCTTCATTTCTTCATGATTTTAAATGAATATTTGTTGATTCGAAAAATGTAAATGCCTGACGGAAAGGAAGACCAATCTATCGTAATATTGTCGTCGACGGCCTGGTTTGCTACGAGAACTTTCTGTCCGGTAACATTAAAGACATCCACGTGTGTGCCTTGCCCGACATTGAGAAATGTAACCTCTGTGTCAGAAATGCGCACGGAAGGTCTTTCCGAGGTTTTTACCTCATCGATGCTTGATGGGGTTTGACTCGCCTTGTCATAAAACGTGAACCTTGAAATATCGCTGATTTTAAATTCAACGCTTGTCGTTGAAACCGTCAAGCTCGATTTATCAACGGAAAGAGTTGGGCGGTCGTTAAGCAATATGTCTTGTTGAGAACCGTTTTTAAGGTGGACAGTCAGGAAATACGATACGGAAACAACCGAAGCCGCATGTGTTGTCGCGACACTTAATAGGGATAAGAAAAATAATGTGAGAAGTTTTCTGCGCATGGGATGAGAAAGTATGAAAAATAACACATCACTGCCGTGAAGCCTTCAAGAACCCATGGAAACGCACTTCTATCGACGTGTCCAATGGGGAAGCGTTGGAGTAAATGTAAATGCCCTTGTCCATCTCCTGTGGTGGAATAGATAGGTCGAATCTCAACATTATCTTTCCTTTGGCCTTCGGGGGATAGACCTTCTTGTCGTAACTAATGTGTATACATGGGCAATCTGGTTCTATGTCTTCAAATTTTAAATCACCGTTGCCGACATTTTTAAAAGGAATAGTCAAGGAATAAACGGAATCTGATTTGTAAAGGGTTCCAAGTTCATACTGATACTTTTCCAGTTTCAATTTTGCCGACTTGTTATGCTTTGCGCAAGCTGACATCCAAAACAGAGAAAGGATACCGGCAAATACAAGAACAAGAACCTTATTTCTCATTTGTCATTTCCTTAATGCGTAAATTGTCGTTGTCGAGGAACGTGAGATACCATTTGTTTCCCATCTTGACGGGGCGAAGACCAATGTACATGACACCTTTTCCATCGGCAATGCTGCCTTGGGAGGTGAGCAGAAGACCAACCTTTACAACATTCTCGGAGTTTCCTTTCAGCGAAAAGGAAACCATGTCGCAATCATGTATCGGCAATTGACGGTATACCTCTTCGGCTTTCTGGCAATCTGTCTTGGTCAAAGGCTTCACGCTGTCACGGCCAGAAAGGTAGTATAAACTTCCAAAAGCGTTGGCGTAATCCTTTTGCTTCATTCGCTCCACATAATGATTGACCAGAGCCAAAATCTCAGACGAGTCTTGCTGGGTGAAGTTAACGGAAGCTGGGCGAATGTATTCGCTACGCTGGCTCGTTGGCTCTTGCTTTATCTTGTTTCGGCAACCTACTGCGCACATCAGAATGGCAACAGAGAAAATCAAATATCTTAATCTCATAATAACCTTATCATTGACTAAAAAAGGGAGAGGAGAAATCTCTCCTCTCCCCACATAGGAACTTAATTTAAAGTTTTCAATTTATTTGCGCTTTGCGGCGTTGCCACCTGCTGTGCTCTTCACGTTGATAGTGGCATAAGCATGAAGCTTGCCCCAATAGTACTCAACTGTTACAGGAACAATTACCTTGAAGTCGCTCAGAGTAGAGCTCAAGTTGGTATACCTGATTATGTTCTGTGAAGCATCGTACTGGCTATTCTCAATGTAGTAGAAGTCAACTTGATTGCTTACGCTCTTCAAAGACACCCACTTGCTTTGATCCTTGGCATCCTCTGCGCTCAGACCAAGGCTGGTCTTCACGTTGGCATTAGTGCTAAGTCTCTGGCCATTTGCGACACCGTCAATCTTAATGCTCTTGATGCCATAGTACTTGGTGTAGCCTTGATTGTAAGTGTAAGGACCGAAGGCAGTCTCGTTGTCCCAAGCGTCACGCCAGTCGCTGAACTTCACAAGGTCAACCAATTCGATTTCCTGTACTTTCACGATGTTGGCATCCTCAATCTCAGCATTGTTGTCAGTAACATTGAGCGGACGGAGGAAGCGCACGTTGAATGTCTCACCCTCGATAGGAAGTGCCTTGTCGCACTTGTTGACAGCCTTGATGCCGATAGTAGCTACCAAGAAGTCGTTGTCAAGAGCGTTGTGAGCAGTGTAGTTCAGCAGATCCTTTGCATAATCAGTTGTCTGATAGGTAGCTGCCTCGTTCTTATAGTCGGCACCGGTAATCTTAGCGACTGCCTGACCAGCGTCAGTTGCGCTCGTCTTGGCGATAAGAGTCTTGGCATCATCAGAAAGTGCCATGATGTAAGTCTGACCAGAGAGACCCTTGTAAGTGCGTCCTACGTTTGACTTGTCGAAGATGAAGTTGATAGTAAGGTTCTTTGCTGCGTATTCCTTGCTTTCTGTCAAATCCTTAATAGTCATCATCTGCTCGAACAGGCTCTTGCCGCTTGTGAAGTTACCCTCGAAGACATTTGAGAACATGTCAGAGAAGTAAGACACATCCAAATCTCTTGAAGCGGCATCCTCTGGAGAAGGAACGTTGGCGTGGATTTCATCCGTGCCGCTCTTGCCGGCGTTGGCATTTGTGGCATACCAGTAGTTGGAGATGATAGCATCGTCCCACTTAACCGTTGCGGAAGGTGTGGTGATAGTCACGTTGCCAGTGTTCATTACAACATAGACATCAGGCTTGCCAACAACACCAGAGATGTAGCGAACTGCCACCTGGACAGGCTTGCCGTCCTTCATGGCATCGTAAGCCTGACTGCCAGTCATGTTCCAACGAATGATAGAAGAGCGTGTGCCATCCTCTGTTGTAGCGGCATCGGCAACATGGGTTACCTTGCCATAGCTCTTTGGTGCCACGGTGAATTCGGCATTCGTATAATAAACAGTATTCTGGTCAGTCTCCGGGTTCTTGATCATGTTTTCTGTACCAACCTTTGTCAGAGTATACTGCTTGAACTCTTCGGTAGAGCCTTCAACAACGTCTGCCTTATAGTTTGCCTCGAACTCCTCACGGGTCATGCCAACCATGTTGTAGAGGTCATACTCTGTCTGAATCCATACAGTACTGAAAGACCAACTTGGAAGCAAGCACTCCTGGTTGTATGTATAAGACTTACCCGTGTAAGTGATATACTGTGAAGTCTTGCCTTCTGGAGTTGCTCCTGCCTCAGAAATCTTGATGCGGATGTAACCGTAAGCATACACGTTGCCATCATTGTCTACGAGAGAGACACGCACCAATGGTGTACGGCCTATGGTCTGGCGATTCTGAGTGTAACCATAAGGTTGCTGTGTTCCCACGTTGTCCTTGTCATAGTTAGGCATCTGTGGGCGGAACATCGAACCCTTTATGGCAGCGTGAGCCGACTCTGAGGTCTTGTTGTCACCCTTGTACAGGCCTACGAGCTCAAACTTGTAGCTCAGTCCGTACTTGTCAGCGTCGAACACCTTCTCGGCACCGTCTACATCAACGTAATGAGTCTCGACGAGCTTCTTCAGGTCGATACTGTCGTTCCAGTTACAGCTGTCCTGTGGGGCAGTTACCTTGCCGGCCTCATAACCTGTGTGGATGAGGTGTCCAAGACCTGTTATATCCCTTGCTACGCAAGCAGGTACGTGCTCATCGGCGTCAGGCTGAGGAACCTCGTAACTTGTTGGGCCATACTTGTGGAACAGATAGAGATGCTTAGCCTCGTCCTTGATGACGGTTGCCCAGTCGGAAGTGATGGTTGTATCCTGTACGCCATTGTTGATATGGGCCTGAACTGCGAATACTGTAATCATCTTATCCTTGTTAACCTCCATGATGGCGTTCTTGTTGGCCACGTCAAGGTTAACGCTAAGGATGCCTGGCTTGCCCTCTGGATTAACTGTGAAGTCCTTCACGCTCAGCCCTGCTGCGGCAGCACGTGTGTAGAAATCCTTGTCGCCGCTCAACAGTGTAACATCCTTGATAGACTTAGGATCCGTGCTCGACGGGTTCATGTTGTAGTTGGCTTGGAAATCAAGCACCTGGAAAGCATCAACACTTGGATAGATATAGTGTTGGTCATTTTTCGTGGAAGCGTCTTCCACGCTATATTTAGCCTGGTCAAGCGTGTACTTAGGTGCGTCGAGTGTCAGAAGTTTCGTACCCTCTACACCCCAGTTGTAGAGATCCGGAACGAATACCAAGCTGCGGAGCGTCTGCTTCAGCAACACGTTCAAGGTGTTCACCTCGGTCTGAACCTTGTTAATCTTGGCATCGAGCGCGTTCTGGACTTCTGTCAGTTGAGCTATGGAAGCCTTTGAATCAAGACCAGTCTCGGCATCATTGATGACATCCTGCAGATCCTTGAGGTCTTGACTCAAAGTGTTGAACTGCTCTGTCAACGTTCCGAGATTTTTTGAAAGTTCTTCAACGGTCTTTTGCAATGTGGCAAGAGCCTCCTTCTGCTGCTTAAGATCGGCTTCTACAGCCTCGCGTGCAATTACCTCGTCGGCGAGACCTTTCTCAAGACCCTCAACTCGCTTCAGTTGGTCAGCGAGACCAGTTTGTACAGTCTCAATCTGGCCGTAGATCTTCTTAACTGTAGCATCATACTCGCTCTTGTCAACCTTGTTGGCAAGAATGCTGTCGATGTTCTTAATGGCGTCCTCTGCCGTCTTGATACGAGCCGCCAAGGCTGCCTCGGCTGCGGCAGCGCGAGTAGCCTCGTCAGCAGCAGCCTTCTTAGCGTCATCGGCAGCGCTTTGAGCCTTCTGGATGGCGGTTGTCAACTCGGCATCTTTGGCCTCCAGCTGGGTCTTCAAAGACGAAATCTCGTTCTCAAGTGTGGTCTTCTGCTCGGCAAGAGCCTTTTGCAGACTCTGAATGTCAGAAGCATTCTTGTTGATATCGTCCTCGTAGTCCTTACAGGAAGTCACAGTACCTGTCGCACCCGCTGTGAGCAGGCCGATGAACAGATAACTGAAAATCTTCTTTTTGTTCATACGATTAAAAGATTAATTAAACATTTAAAAATAA
>CAVBXD010000015.1:0-72437 GCA_963599465.1 Oscillospiraceae bacterium
TGCTTATGTTCTTGATGTTGTTGAGCTCGCTGAAGATGCTGAGTTGGGAAAACTTGGTGATGCCCGTCAGGAAGACGAACCGGAGCATCGACTCGCAGCCTTTCAACGGGGAATAGAAGTTGCGCATAGTGTTACGGAGCACGTCGAGACTCTCGTGCTCATGCACCACGTCGAGGAGCGGGGCGTCATACTCGTCGATGAGCACCACCACCTGCTTGCCTGTTTTCTGATAAACAGTGGTTATCAGGTCTGTGAACCGGTTGTTCACGCCATTCCTGTGTTCCTGGATACCAAACTTTTTCTCTTGGTCCTCCAATTGATAACCCAAGTATTCTATCAGCTGCCCATTCTCCATGTGCTTGCCCAGACTCATGTCGAAGTGCAGCACTGGATATTCCGTCCATTCTTTCTCAAGCTTCTCTATGGCTAGCCCCTCGAAGAGGTCTTTCCGCCCCTCGAAATAGCTTTGGAAGGTGGACACGAGCAGCGACTTGCCGAACCTCCGAGGACGGCTCAGGAAGAAATATGTGCCATCAGTATGCGTCATGCGGTACACATACTCCGTCTTGTCGACGTAGAACTTGTCCTCCTTGCGTATGCGCTCAAAGGTCTGTATGCCTAATGGGTATAGTTTTCGTGCCATAATCTTGCTGAAAAAAAACGTGAAGACAAGGCTGGCGCATGACATATACGCGAGCCATATGTACGCCAAAAGTCCTTATGCAAAGCATATTCGGCTGAAAACCAGCCGAATATAAATCCACATAAGTTATCATCATCGCAAAGATAACAAAAAAGGTTCACAATGGCAAGTATTTCTTCTTGTTTTTTAGAGTTTGCGCACAGTCATGTCGCGCTCGCCCACGCTCAGGATGTGGCGGTTGCGATGACGTGTGGAATAGCTCACGTGGAGCCAGCGTGCCTTTGAGCCATGAAGAGGCTCTACAAGCATCTGGTCGAAGTCAAGGCCCTGCACGAACCTCACGGCATCACGCCAGTCGGTAAACGTGGAGAGCAGGATATCAGCCGCCTCGCCACGCATGTGCTGCGAGTTCATCACGCCACCCACGGCATTGTTGACACGCCGGCTGCGATAGCCCGAACTTATGTATATGGCCCCGAAGCGACGACGCATGGGCTCAAGGATATTCTCGCAGAGTGCGCGCAAAGCTTCAACCTCTTCCGCACTGGGCGTGTTGTCGATGCCCTTGTCGGTGGCCACGCCCGACCGCGTGAACTCTATCAGCCGGAAATGCGGCGAGAGCCACGTGGTGCGTGGATCAAGCTTGCAAGGGGTCTCTATCGTGGTGGCGGCAGAAGTGGTGGTCGTTATTGTCATGTTTTCCATAATCATGTTGTTGTTTGCAGAATTGTTTTATAAGATTGTCGTTGATAGTAGATTGCTTGTTTACAGCGTTTTGGCTGTCTCCCCGAGAGCCTCTGTTACCCTGGCGGCCAATGGCGGTTGCCGCATGACCCTGTTGCGTATGCGGTAAACCACTGACGACAGGCGGCGAGGCGGCACCATGCCCACCACTCGAAACACCTCACGGCATAGCGCCACGCGCGTGGCGGTGCCGCCGTGTCCGTCGGTGAGCACGCGAGCTTCCGCAGCACGAGCCACTAGCTCCACAAGGCACCGCTTGCTGCCGCGCCATCTCACGCTACCCGCCGGAAGCCTCATCAGTTTTGCCACCATATCGGCAGCGTCAAGGGCACCAGGATCGGGAGAGCCGTATAATAAGTTGTCATCATAATCGAAATCATTTCTCATCTTCTTCTTGCTTGTTATTAAAAGTCATTCTTTTGTCGTAAGCTTACGTTGGCAAAAGTAGGAAGGAAACGAATAATGTGCAAGAAAAATACAAGAAAACAGGGCTTTTCACGACTCGTTTTGAAATATCATTTCAAAACACGCACAAAAAATGGTAATAAAAAGACGACATTGCCATTTCAACGTAAAGGCACCTTCCCTGTTAAGAAGGTGCCTGTTTTCCTTATGAGCGCAAAGTTCATCTTGTGGCATTTGCATCGCCTCTCATTCCCGTCGCCGCCTCGCCACGAAAAACTGGCGACCATACAGGAAGAAGAGCGCCACGCCCAAAGCGTTCTCCATCGCTACCATCCAGAAGGCGGCGGTGTATCCCCAATGCTCAGCCACCACTCCGCCAAGCAAGCACCCAATGCCAAAACCGAGGTCCCAGCCCGTGAGAATGCTGGAACTGGCGGTACCACGCTCGTCGTGGCGTGCCACGGCCACAAACATGTTGAGGAAAGCCGGATACAGATGGCCGTTGCCAAGACCTATGCATACTGCCGAAAGGTAGTAGGCCACGGGATGCTGCACGGCCACGAAGAGGAAGAAGCCTATGAGAGAGAGACACATGCCCTCTGTGGCCACGTGGGTAAGCTTGCCGTCGCGCAGGGCCTTGCGTCCCTGAAGGCGCGAACAGAACAGCGAGCAGGACAGTATGGCGAAATAGGTGCCTGTGCCACCCGTAATGCCAAGCGTTTCCTTGCTGTATATGGCAAGATAGTTGCTGAGCGCACCCCAACAGAAACCGAACATGGCGATGTTGATGGCGAGAAGCCAAGCACGCGTAAGGAAGAAGCGGTCGAGCGAGATCTTGCTCTTGTTCTTCACAATGTCCTTCTCTGGCATACGCACCGTGCCGGCTATCACCACCGACATTCCCGCCACGGCGAGAGCAACCCAGAACAGCACGGCATAACTATTCATGGCATCGTGGAGCCAGATGCCCACAGACGGGGCTATGGCCATGGCGAAGTTGTTGCTCAGCCCATAGAGCCCTATGCCCTCGTTGCGCCTTGAGGCTGGCAGCACATCGATGGCGCAAGTGTTGTTGGCCACCGTCACCGCACCGAAGGGTGCCCCGTGAAGCGTACGGCATATAGCAAACATCAAGATGGTGCCGGCGGCGATATAGCCGGCGAAGCACACGAAGAAAAGCGTGAGACACAACATGAGCACCTTCTTGCGCGAGAAGCTGTCGACAACGTATCCGCTGAATGGGCGCACGATGAGCGCCGCCACTGTGTAGCCACTCAACACTATGCCTATGACGTCTTTCGTGGCCCCGAACTCCTCACTGAGATACAGCGGCAGCAGGGGGGTAAGTATGTAAAAGGCGAAATAGAGCAGGAAGTTCGTTGTCATCACCTTTATATAATTGGCGTTCCAAAGCCGTTCGCCGTGAATTGTGTCGTGTTGTGTCATTCTTAGTGATTATAGAAACGCGGAGAACGTCCACGCGCTTGCCAACGCGTAGTCGCCCTCCGCACAATGTGCTTTTCGTTTTTTCACGTGTCAGCTTGCTGACACGAAGATGCCCCCAAGGGGCATGGCATGGTGTTTTACCGCCGCGCCATCAAAGCCGCTCCTTCAGCAGTTCGGGCAAGAGGCGTGTCTCGTCGGCCACGGGAACGCCAGCCGCCTCCAATGCCTTTATCTTGCCTTCGGCAGAGCCTGAGCCTCCGGAGATGATGGCTCCGGCGTGTCCCATCTGCTTGCCCGGAGGTGCCTGACGTCCGGAGATGAACACTGCCACGGGTTTGGTGACGTGGGCCTTGATATACTGTGCCGCACGCTCCTCAGCGTCGCCGCCAATCTCGCCAATCATGGCTATGGAGTCGGTCTCGGGGTCGTCTTGGAACATCTGCAGCAGATCCTCGAAATAGAGGCCCACCACGGGGTCGCCGCCCACGCCCACTGCGGTAGAGATGCCGAGGCCACTCTCCACAAGGTCATAGACCACCTCATAGGTCAACGTGCCGCTGCGCGAGATGACACCCGTGTGTCCCTGCTTGAACACGCCTGTGGGCATGATGCCCACCATCGACTTGCCCGGGGAGATGAGGCCTGGGCAGTTGGGGCCAATGACCTTCACGCCCTTCGTGCGGGCATAGGCTTGCGCCTCTACCGCGTCGAGCACCGGCACGCCCTCGGTGATGCACACCACGAGCTTCACGCCGCCGTCGATGGCCTCAAGCATCGCGTCCTTGGCGAATGGGGCAGGAACGAATATAATTGACGTGTTGGCGCCCGTGGCTGCCACGGCATCCTTCACGGTGTTGAACACGGGTATGCCGTCAACCTCCTGGCCTCCCTTGCCCGGCGACGTGCCGCCAACCACATTGGTGCCATACTCCTTCATCTTGGCAGCGTGGAAACTGCCGTCACGCCCCGTGATGCCTTGGACGATGACCTTTGTATTGTTGTCTATAAGTACGCTCATTCTTTTTGATTGATTTGCTTGATTAATATCTTGTCTTTTATCACGCTCGGATCACCTTGCGTTGGATATCTCCACGGCCTTGTGTCCGGCTTCCGCCATCGACGTAGCCACGTTGAAGTGGGTTCCGGCGAGAATTTCGCGGCCTGCCGCCTCGTTGGTTCCCGTGAGGCGGATAACGATTGGGATGTCGGTGTTGACCACCTTCAGCGCCTCCAGCAGTCCCTTCGCCACGTCGTCGCAACGCGTGATGCCACCGAAGATATTGATGAGTATGGTGTTGACGTGCTTGTCGGAAACAAGGAGCTTCATAGCCTCCACTATCTTCTCCGGGTTTGACGATCCGCCAATGTCGAGGAAGTTGGCTGGTTCGCCACCATAGAGCTTTATCATGTCCATCGTGGCCATGGCGAGACCGGCGCCGTTGACCATGCAGCCTATCTTGCCGCCGAGGTTTACATAGCTGAAGCCGTGCTCCTTGGCCCATTGCTCCTTCTTCTCGTCCTCGTCGGGCTC
Organism: Oscillospiraceae bacterium; assembly: GCA_963599465.1. Classification (GTDB taxonomy): domain Bacteria; phylum Bacteroidota; class Bacteroidia; order Bacteroidales; family Bacteroidaceae; genus Prevotella. Next base: position 4,770 of record CAVBXD010000015.1, read on the forward strand.
AAAGCATTCTTTCACGTCCTCGTGACGGAAGAGGGCGTTGTCGTCGAACGTCATCTTGGCGTCGATGGCCTTCAGCGTGCCGTCGCTGAGCATCACGAGCGGGTTAATCTCCACGAGCGACGCGTCTTTCTCCACGAAGAGCTTGTAGAGGGCCTTGAAGATCTTGGTGGCCTGGCGCACCTGCGCCTTGTCGTCGAAGAGTTTCCATGCCGCCTCGTTGGCCTTGAAGTCGGCCATGCCTATCGTGGGGTCGATGATTATCTTCTCTATCTTCTCGGGGGTCTCGCGAGCCACCTGCTCGATGTCCATGCCGCCCGAACGGGAGAGCATCATCATGGGGCATTTCGACTTTCGGTCCACGAGTATTGAGACATAATACTCCGCGGCGATGTCCACAGCCTCCGACACGAGCACCCTGTCTACCGTATATCCTTTTATCTGCATGCCGAGAATGGCATTCGCCTTTTCGCGTATTTCTTCTTCGCTTGAGCCGAGCTTCACGCCGCCGGCCTTGCCGCGACCACCGGTATGCACTTGCGCCTTCACCACGGCCTTGCCTCCGCCTAAGGCGCGGTATGTCTCCACGGCCTCGTCGGCAGTACGGCAAAGGTAATGGCGGTCTACGGGCACGCCATACTTCTCGAAGAAGCCCTTGGCTTGATATTCGTGTACTTTCATGTGTTTAAGTTTATAAGTTTTAAAATGTCTGCTAAGTCATTTACCAACCCCTCAACGGGTCTGTTACAGGCTATATCGAGGCAAAGTTAGACAAAAATAAACAAAAACGTTGGTTTTTCTTTGGTTGTTTTATATAAAAAGTATAACTTTGCACCACATTTAGGAAAAACACGTGCTTAGCATGCGTCCCGAGAATGTAAAATGATTGTCGTATGGTGTAATGGTAGCACAACAGGTTTTGGTTCTGTTTGTCGTGGTTCGAATCCGCGTACGACAACCCGAAAGAAGCCAATTGCTTGAGATTTAAGCAATTGGCTTCTTTTCGTTTATGCCTTTTGCACCGCACAAGCGGTCAAGGAAACAAGGCGGCATGACACACCATATATGGAAACCGCCGTGGCAGACGCTTCTGCCACGGCGGTTTTTTCATTGACACTTCATGAATGTCACGTTAAACAAAGAGTATATCAGGTATGATGTGCATAAGGTTCACTCAACCATTATCTGTACCCTGCGGCACCTTGGGTCTGGGCATTCGTTGCTGTCGCCCACGGCCTTTTCGAGCTTGATGTTGTAGTCGGTCACTCCGCGCTTCTTGAGGAATGCCACCACGTTGTTGAGCCTTCCCTCGCTGAGCTTGAAGTTCTTCGACGACGGTCCGTCGGAAGATGCCTCGCCTATGATGGTGAGCTTGTACTCGCCGAGAGCCTTCAGGGTGCTGATGAAGTCGTTGAGCCTCAACTCCTCTTGCTCCGTAAACTTAGTCTTGTTTACGCGGAAGTAGACCTCATGGTCCACAGGCTTCTTCTTCGCGTTCTGGCAGTCTTCCACGAGTGCCTTGAGGTCAGCGTTGTCTTGGCGGCTCTTGTCGAGCTGCGAGCGCAGGTTGTCGTTCTCTCCCTGCCTGTCGGCCAGTTGTCTCTCGTAGTCGCCCTTCATGGCCTCCTGGTCGGCAAGGGCCTTGAGGAGTCGTGCCTTGTTGGTAGGCATACGCTTATCTACGAAGTTGTAGCGCAACAGTATTCCTCCGCTCACGATGCCCTTGGGCGTGAGCTCGCGGTCGAGCGGCAGATACTTGTACTGCCCTGCCAGCCCCAAGGTCCATCTCGGCGTGATGTCGAACTCGAGCGACAGCGAAACGGGAACGTATAGGGCGTTGACCTGACGCTTGTCCACATTGGTCTTGAGGTAGTTGTGGCTATACACGTTGTAGTAGCCTTCGCCCTTGGCTTGTGCCAGCTCGCTGTAAGAGGTGGTTGCGGTGTGGCGACTCCACCCGTGGAGGTAGCCCACGCCCGTGCCCAGCCATAGGTTGAGCCACTGCGCCTTGCGGTTGTGCCACAGCTCCATGAAGTTGAAGTCGATGTTGAGATCCGCCATGGCATAGTGCATGTTGTAGCGGTTCTGCAGCATGTCGATCTTTGTCTCCAGCGTGGTGTTGTACGTTTTCTTCGTCGTCGGGTCGGTGATGACGAACCCGTCGGTCTTCTCCGTCCGCGAGGTCACGTACTTTCCCGTGGCCTTGAGCATGGTGTATTCAAGGTTCAGGCCCACTCTAACCCACGGCTTTATGTTGTAGTCCAGCCCCAGTGCGGCATCGGGCGACACGGGGCGGCGCGAGTCCGACACGTCTGCGCCCCGCATGCCATGATAGAGGCTCGCCCCCCCTTGGCCGTAGACAGACCAGGTATGGGTTCGCACCGTATCATTGTAGGTCTGGGCATTGAGGGCCGCCACGGAGAGTGAAGCCATGGCGGTGGCCATCATGTATTTCAGATATTTCATTACGGTTCCATTTGTTAAAATAATTGGTGTCTGCGACGGCTGCGCGTCGCGGTCTCGGCAAGCAGTGGCGTGAGCCTACCGCTACTTCGTTTTGACAGACAGTTCCACTCCCTCCATCAGCTTGTGGCCCGAGACGTAAGTAATCTTGAAGTTCTGGGTTTCAGCATAGTCGCTTTCATGTGCGCCCAATACGTCGGTAAAGGAATATTTCACTTTGTATCTACGCAAGCCAAGCAAATCCTTGCTGTTGCCTTTCAAGGAAATGTTCCTGCCTATTACGCCACCTTTCATCTTCACTATCTCGTAGACCTCGGTATCGGTGTCGATGTCTGATGTCCTGCCATAGTTCACGGCATAGAGTTCGTCCTTGTCGCTTGCCACCACGTCAGTTATCTTATCGCCAAAATTGCATACGTCACCGCGAATGTACAAGACCGGAGTCACGATCCTGGCTTGATCCTGCGACTTTTTGTAGATATCGGATGTCTTGTCGGCGGAGACTGTGCCCCATGCCTCTGGCGTCATGTAGAGCTTGTCGGAAGTGACGTAGATACCCTTGATCACGAGCTGGGAATTGATGCTTTCGAGAATCTTCTTGAGAACCTCTACATTCTCCTTCTCTGCCTCGGTGAGCTTGTCGAGATTTTCGTTGATTGCCGCAAGCTTTGTGACCAACTCGTGCTGGTAGCCGAGCAGCAGGGCGAGATTCACGTTGGTTTCGATCCTTAGCTTTTTGATTTCTGTCGAGATCAGGCGTCCGTTCTTGTCGATGGCAAACGTCAGCTCCTCACTCTGGTCGTTGATGGCTTTGACTATCATGCCGCCCGTCTTCGTCAATTCCTTGCCCACAGCCGCGAATCCCTTGCCTATGGTCTTGTTTACATTGTCGAGTCCGACCTTCATGTCGTTCATGCCGGAAGCCAGCGTGCCGTCGAGCTTGGTAATGGCCTCTGTCTGCAGCTCCACTTGTCCCGTGAGCTCGTTGATGCTGCACTTCACGTCGGCAAGTCCGTTGTCCACAGTCAGGTTGAGAGCCTCAATCTTCTCGGTCAGCGTCTTGTTGTTGGCGTTGAGCGTCTCTATGATATCCTCCACCGAGCACTTGATCTGGGCCGTGATGACCTCTCCTGTGCTCTTTATCTGTGCCACGAGGAGCTTTCCTTGCGTGTTGATTGCGCTCACGATGGCATTGCCCTGCTCGTCGATCGACTGCTTGATGGCGGTGAAGCCCTTGGTCAGCGTGCCGTCTATGGTGGCGAGGCTGGTCTGCGTGTTCTTGTCCATCAGGGTGATGGCGTTGGTGTTCTTGTCTATGCTGAGATACACCTCCAGGAGTCCTGCCTTGATTGTGGCGTCGAGGGCGGCGAAGCGCTCCTCCAGGGTCTTGGTCTGGTCGTTGATGGCGTTTACGAGGGCGTTGGTAGAGTTCTGAATCTGAGTTGAGATCAGCTTGCCAGTCTCGTCAATCTTCAAGCAGAGCATCTCGCCATTTTGGTTAATGGCATAGACGATGGCTGTGCCTTGCGCGTCAACCTGCTCGCTGAGTGTCTTGAAGCCTTCGAAGATGGAAGTGTTGATGTTGTTCAGGCCCTCTTTTGTTGTCTGGTCCAACACCGTGATGGCGCCCGTGTTCTCGTCTATTGCCACCTTTATATTGGCGAGGTTCTTGTCGAGCAACGTGTTGAGGGCGTCGAAACGCTCCTGCAATGTCTTGTTAAGGTTGTTAACCGCTTCCACGAGGGAAGAATAGTCGTTGATAAACGTGTTGCCGCCATAATCGACATTGGGTTCCAGAACCTCGGTGCATGCCGAGAGGCTCAAGGCAGCGACAAACAGCACCGGATAGATTTTCTTTCTCATAAAATAGTAGTTTTTAAGCTCCTTTCAGCTTATCTCCCTGTTTTACGGGTTAAAAGGGTTGTAGGAGCAGGGTTAATAATATAAGTTGTTAACATATTTATCTGCAAGTGCAAAGTTATGATAAAAGACTATAACCGTCGTGAACACCGATTTTTTTTCGTGAACGTGCGTTTTTACTTGTGAACCTCCGTCGTTTTATGTGAACATGGGGCAGAAATGGCTATATATTGATATTTTTTTCCTTAAGGTAGTCGTCTATGATGGTGTAGTCGAAGTCTGTCAGTCGCTTTCGAGCATTGGATAGCGCCCACCTGTTTTTGAAGCCGCATATCTCCGCCGCCATCTCCTGGCTCATGTTTGCCGGGGGCGACACGGTCAGCATCTCGTAGTGGCGCACGCGGAAGGCGTTTACAAGCCTGTAGAAGCCCACTTGGGTGATGAACGTGCCAGCGAGCGTGTGTTTCGACTTCACGACGTCGTGTATCACGTCCACACGTTTCAGGTTCGGCTCCAAGTAGCGGCGTGCCACTATGCTGAGCACCTCGGCCTTCACCGTCTCCCACTCCTTGTCGTCCACGTTGTCGGGTCGCTCCGCCACGCCGCCTTCGGCGCAAAGCTCAACGGTTTCTGTTTCGTCGATGCCACTGCCCGTCTCCGTTGCTACATCCATGCGAGTCGTCACGCTCTCAAAACACGCTTTCTCCAGGTGCTCGAGCTCATTTGCCACCTTGGGCAACGAGAGCGACTTGTTTGGCGAGAGTATCTGGCAGAGGAAAGCGAGCATGAACAGCATCATGACGATGTTCATCGCCATATAGACCTCGCGGCTGTCTGACAGGAATATCGCCCACATGACGACAGTGGCTATTGACGGTATCCAGAGCACACGCTTGGCAAAGCCATAAGAGAAATCCTCATCGTTGGAGTAGTTTTGCTCGTTATACCAATTGAGTCTTTGAGAGAGCAACCAGCATTCGCGCATGAAGCCAAAGGAGAGCATAAGACTCAGCGCGCCCATGACGTACTCCAGCTCCTTGCGGTGGTCGCTGAGCAGGGATCCGTGTCCCGACATCACGATGACGAACATTGCCACCAGCAAGAGGAAGGGCAGGAAGAATGCCGCATAAGGGTCACGCAAGTCGATAAAGTAGGCACTCTTGCCTCCCGGAATGACCTTGAGCATGCGGAAATAGCGGAAAAACAGCACCGCGAAGCATATGGGATAATACACGATGCAGAAAATCCGCACGTAGAGCCACACAGCAGGGTCGGAGGGGCACAACACGTAGGGCAACTGCAGAGCCGTGAAGAAGTAGAAGAACGCCACATGACGGCGAGCAGGGTAGAAGAAGTCGCCGTGGCTGGCGTAGGGACGGCACATGTGGCACCATCTAACCACGGCACCAAACACTCCGACCAGTAAATATGAAAAGCAAGCCAGGGAATAGTAAATCCAAGGACTCGCGTAGCAAGTAGACAATCCCATATGCACAAGAAGAGTTATTAAAATTAATGTTCGTTGATTTATTTTCGTTTTCCATTAGGGCCATCCTGCCTCTCGCCTACTCTGGCGGCGGGTCTTTCGGAAGGCTGCCAAGCGGTTTGCAACAGTTATGCATCTCCATATCCTTCAATTGTAACTTTAAACATCCAAAGGTATTTATTTTTTGTTAAACAAAAGAAGAAAACGTGTTACATAATATTTATATTAAGGCATTATTCAGCGGACACTAATTGGCTTGATGTTCATAACTTCTGTTCTTGATTAATAAAATATGTGTTAAAGCAATTGACTGAGCGCATTCCTCAACCGTTTCAAGAGTGACTGACGCGGCGGTGGGTTCTCCGGGTGTGCGTCGTGCTGGGCAGCTCCAAGTTTTCGACTGACCTCCGTGTCGACAATCTCGCGAATTGTCTCAAGGAGTTCCAGTCGTTCGTCAAGAGCATGTTCAGCAGGTAGCTTTTTAGTCTTTCTTTCGTTAGTCATTTTACCTGTATATGAGCAAATGCATTGATGATTAATAATCGTGTTACTTGTCTCTGCTGCAAAATTAGGCGATATACAGAAAAACAGGTTTGCGGTTTCTTTCAACTTTCTTGCGGAATCATGCAAAATGAATTTTTCTCTCCTTGCTAAATCTTGCAAGGAATGTATGTAAATACCTATAAACACAGGAGTTACAGCTGACATATTTACAGATTTTAACGGTAGCACAATCAGCAAAATCTCGCCATAACTTTTAGCCGTATCACCGGAATTTTATAAATTTGTAACCAAAAGAAGCCCCCCTCCCTAAAGCTATGCATATCACAAAAGAAACGAATTTCAATTCTATGGTAAAGGCAAATGCCTATAACCTCTTTCTCTCTATCGTCATGATGATGGCTCTTGTTTTGACATCATGTGGCGGGAAGAACGGCAGCGTTGAGAGCAAGGCTATCAAGGACAGCATAGTTTTTCTGCGCGACTCAGGCAAACATCTACGCAACGAGAGCCGCTTTGGTGAAGCTTTGCGTGTCCATGACCACGGCCTGCGCCTCGCCGAGGCCACTGGCGATACCATAGAATGGGTGCAGGCTTTGAACAACATCGGTACCGACTACCGGCGTATGGGCGTGCTCGATGCGGCGTTGAGCTACCATCTACGTGCGTGGTCACTGGCAAAGGAATGTGGCGACACGGCATTCATGGCACGCAAGAACCGCGTCGTCTCATTAAACGGACTTGCCAACGTCTACCTGACCACTGGCAACCTCAACCGTGCGGACAGTGCATTACGCATGGCTCTCGACGGTGAGCGGCAGCTCGGCAGTCTCACAGGGCAGGCTATCAACTATGCCAACATCGGCTCTATCTTCGAGACACGCGGACAGACCGACTCGGCATGGACATACTACCGCCGTTCAATGGAGCTGAACCAAAAAGACAACAATGCGCTCGGCGTGGCTCTATGCCATACCTATTTCGGGAACCTATATGAGAGAAGCCACGACCTCGACAATGCTCTTGCGGAATATGAAAAGGCACACGACATCATGCGCTCATCGAAAGACGAATGGCACGTGCTCAACTCATTGACCGCCTTAGCCGGGCTTTATATAGCCAAAGGCGAATACGGCGAAGCCGAGCAACGTCTCATAGAGGCTAAATTAACAGCAGAAAAGATAAAGAGCAACGAGCACCTTGCCGAGATATATACCTTATATTATAAGATGCGGAAGCAACAAGGCGACTGGCACGGTGCGCTCGCAAGTCTTGAGAAGGCTGGGGCGTTGCAGGACAGCCTCGTTGACATGGAGAAAGTGAACAAGATGCAGAACATCAGTTATGCCATTGAACAACAACAGCAGACACGCCGCATGATAGAGGCCAACAACCGACTCACGAGCGAGCGGTCGTATCGTAAAGCAGGATTTGTCATCTTCAGTGTCATTATCCTGCTGCTCATTGCCGTCGTAGCACTGCTCATACACAATCGGCAACTTCGCGCCAAGAGCCACAAGGCACTCATTCGGCTCAATGAGGTTCGCGAGACTTTCTTCCGAAACATCACCCACGAGTTCCGCACGCCGCTGACAGTAATACTCGGACTCAGCCAAGACGTTCAGCAACCATCGGCATCGCCCGGCGACATACGGGAGATGGGAAAGACCATCGAAAGGCAAGGCAACCACATGCTCCGACTAATCAATCAACTGCTCGACATATCGAAGGTGCGGTCTGAGGTGGGCACACCCGACTGGCGCAGCGGGAACATCGTTGCTTACATGCGGATGATTGCGGAGACTTTCGACGGCTATGCCCAATCACGAGGTATCAAACTGCAATTTGTCTGCCGTGAGAACGACGTGGAGACCGACTTCGTGCCCGACTACTTGAGTAAGGTATTGGGCAACCTGCTGTCCAACTCTCTGAAACATACTCCGCAAGGAGGAACGATAAGTATGACGGTGTGGCGCAACACCGACAAGCTGCTGATAGATGTAGCAGACACGGGCAAGGGGATATCGGCAGAGTGCCTGCCGCATATCTTTGAACCATTCTACCAAGCCGACGGCGGAGACGGCATTGGCACAGGCATTGGGCTTGCGCTTGTATGGCAGATAATGAAGACGATTGGCGGCAGCATCACCGTAGAGAGCAAGGAGGGCAAAGGCACGACATTCCATCTCATACACCCCGTTGTCCACAATCACGCTCCGGCAATCGACACCAACGCGTTGCAGTCAACGGAACTGTCGGCAGACCATCTTTCCGACGCCAACAATACCGATATATGCCGAAAAGAAAACAACGAAATGTACGACAAGCGTGTGCTTGTCGTTGAAGACAATGCCGACATTGCCGAATACATCGGCAAGCGTTTCACCGGACGGTATAACGTAAGCTATGCCAGCGACGGCAAGAGCGGCCTTGCCATGGCACGGGAGCTATTGCCAGACACTATCATCACCGACCTGATGATGCCCGGCATGGACGGGCTGGAGCTGACACGGCAGATACGTGCCGACGAACTGACAAGCCATATACCCGTCATCGTCGTCACCGCAAAGGTCACCGAGCAAGACAGAATAGAAGGATTGAAAGCCGGTGCCGACGCATATCTCACCAAACCGTTCAACAGCGACGAGCTGCAGACACGCGTCAAAAAACTCATGGAGCAGCGGCTAATGCTACGCGAGAAATACGCCAGTGAGACCATTGGTGACAAGAACCCGGAGAATGGCAAAGACCTGCCTACACCTGCCGACCGCGCCTTCACCAACCGTCTGACAGATGTCATATACCTGCTCGTCAACTCGGGCAAGTCTGCCGACATGCAAGCCATTGCCTCAAAGATGGGCATGAGCTATAGCCAGTTGTACCGCAAGACGGTTGCCGTGACCAACATGACACCGGCGCAATACGCTCAGCGCATAAAGGTTGCCAAAGCCAAACGCATGCTTAAGGCTCATCCCGAGACACCCCTTGCCGACATCGCATTGCAGTGCGGCTTCAGCGACTATTCAAATTTCGTTCGTGCCTTCAAAAACCTCATGGGGAAAACGCCAACGCAGTTTGTCAGGCAGGAATAGGCAATACTTTCTACCAGTTTTTGGGGAACTTAAAAAACGACAATAGAGACAATGAGAGACAACATGTTTCGACGTGGTGAGAAGTTCATCGCCTGAGAAATGTTGTCGCCCGTTGTCTCTATTGTCGTTAATATAATTACTACTTGATTGCGTGTCAATTTGCAAATTTAACGCAAAATGGTTGATGCCTACAAAAGATAGATTTGCACATTGAAAAGCAATACTTCCAAATATTATTTCGGGCAAATAATTTGTGGGACTCGGAAATAATATCTATCTTTACATTGTAATTTATAGAACCATGGAGCAGCAAGTGAAACGAGTGCCCTACGGAGTGTCTGACTTCAGGGCTGTCATAGAGCAGAATCAGTATTATGTAGACAAGACGATGTACTTGCCGGAGTTGGAAAAACAGCCTGACAATCTGTTCTTTATCCGTCCTCGCCGTTTCGGAAAAAGCATATTCCTCAGTATGATCAGCTCTTACTATGACTGTAGCCAAAAAGACAAGTTCGAAGAGCTGTTCGGCAATCTGTGGATAGGGCAGCATCCTACGCCATTGCAGGGTAGGTATCAGGTGTTGTTCCTGGACTTCTCACAGATTACGGGTAAGATCGACGTGCTGGAGGAACGGTTTAATGCCTATATGAGCATCAACCTTGATGCCTTTGTACGCCAATATGCAGCGTATTACCAAGATGAGAAGGCTGAAATCTTGTCTAAGACGGAATACGCCGACAAACTGGAACTTATCTTCAAGGCAGCCAAGGCACATGGCTATCCTCTTTACCTCATAATAGACGAGTATGACAATTTCACCAATGTGGTGCTCAACGAGCATGGTGAGAAGGTGTACCACGCCATTACCCATGCCGACGGGTTCTATCGTGATGTTTTCAAGAAGTTCAAGGGCAACTTCGAGCGCATCTTCATGATGGGCGTCAGCCCTGTTACCTTGGACGACGTGACGAGTGGCTACAATGTGGGGTGGAACATCTCTATCAATCCCGAGTTTAACGAGATGTTGGGATTCTCCACCAAGGATGTCATAGAGATGTTCACCTACTATAAAGAGAATGGTGCCCTCCCTGCAGATAGCGACGTGGAGGCGATGGTGAACGAGATGAAACCTTGGTACGACAACTATTGTTTTGCGGAAGAGGCTTTAGAAAAGAGCAACAGAATGTTCAACTGCGACATGGTGCTCTACTATCTCCGCAACTATATGGACTCCGGTCGCCCACCCCGTCAGATGATAGACCCCAATACCAAGACCGACTACGGCAAGATGAAGAAGCTATTGCAGTTCGACAAGTTGGACGGTGAGCGCAAGGGCATCATTCATAAGATAGCCGAGGAGGGACAGATCGTTGCCCAACTGGAGCCGCAGTTCTCGGCTTACCAGATACCCAAGGCGGAGATTTTCCCGAGCCTGCTGTTTTATTATGGCATGCTGACCATCAAAGGCACACGCGGTTCGAAGCTGATTTTGGGCATCCCCAACAATAATGTGCGCAAGCAGTATTACGGTTATCTGGAGGAAGAATATCAGGCGAAGTCGTATGTGGACACCAACAAGCTTACCGACTACTATTACGACATGGCGTACGACGGCAAGTGGGAGGAAGGCCTTCGCTTCATGGCGGATGCCTATGCCAAGGTGTCCTCTGTGCGCGACGGCATCGAGGCGGAACGCAACCTGCAAGGTTTCTTCATGGCGTATCTAAACCTCAACGACTATTACATCACGGCTCCCGAACTGGAGCTGAATCATGGCTATTGCGACTTCTTCCTCTTGCCCGACCATACCCACTATGCCAGTGAGCATAGCTACATCCTCGAACTCAAAGTCCTTTCCAAGAAAGAGTTTGACGAGGAACTGAAGGATGTGCCCGACGAGGAGGGCAAGCCGATGACGAAAGCCGAAAAACAATGGCAAGAAGCGGTAGAGCAAATCAAGCGATATGGCGAGGCTCCAAGGGTAGAGGCACTACGTCAGGGCACGATCCTCCACAAGATCGTCATGCAGTTCAAAGGTTGGGAACTGGCAAGGATGGAGGAAGTGGAATAGCCAATGTTGTTACTTGCGTACAGGCAACGCAACTGTATGAAAAAGCCAACGCAAGTGTTTAAGAGAGCCTAAAAAAAAACGACAATAGAGACAATGAGAGGCAACATGTTTCGACGTGGTGAGAAGATCATCGACTGAGAAATGTTGTCGCCTGTTGTCTCTATTGTCGTTAATTATAGAGAATGCAATCTACGGGAACTTGAAAATGTTTTACCCACGCAATTCAACATAACATCTCGACTTTAGACGTGCCGCGAGAAAAGGGCATTCAGCTTTCCAAAAGCCCCCCGATGCCGTTACGTTAGAATGGCGATGCCGTTACGTTAGAATCCCGTTGCCGTTACGTTACAATGGCAACGCCGTTACGTTAGAATGGTGACGGCATTACGTTAGAATGGTGACGGCATTTCAGCGGCAAAGCAAAATACAGCCAAAGAGCAATAATAAAAGCCTTGATATATAGCAACTTATGCTTTTCGCACTTATTTTGGAGAAAAGGAAACCGGAACCCTGCAAAATCGGACTTCGGACATGAGAATTATGCTCATTGGAGTTTTAGCGGGAAAATATATCGTACAAGAAAAAACAACCGACAGGCGTATTTTACATTCGTGGATTTTATGTAATTTAGCGAAGTGAAACGTATATTTGTAAAAACCAGACTATAGAAACGGGATGAAACCAATATCATGGAACAAGATGGCCAAGGCTTTTTGCCTGATGGCAACACTGCATCTATCGCCAACCGCAATGTCAGCCAAGGATTTTGTATGGTATGATGGCACTCATGCCGTCAGCTATCATATTCAGAAAAACGCAGACCCCGTGGTGAAGATTGCCGCCGGCATGTTCGCCGACGACATGAAGGCCGTTACGGGCAAGAGTGCCTTGGCGAGCAACGAGGAGAGGAAGGCTACCATCAAGGTAATAGAACTCAGCAAGGCTTCTGCCTCGGCGAAGAAAGCCTTGGCCAAACAAGGTGTGCCCATTGCCGCCCTCAGGGAAAAGACTGATGGATTTAGCATTTCTATTATAGGTAATCAGATTGTAATTGTGGGATCCAATGGTCGTGGCGCTGCCTACGGACTGTTGGAGATGTCGCGCAAGGCAGGGGTGAATCCTTGGATATGGTGGGGTGACGTAGTTCCAGAGAAGAGGAACCGCCTCGCCGTAGACGAAGGGTTCACCACTCTGCAAGGCGCGTCGGTAGAGTATCGTGGCATCTTCATCAATGACGAGGACTGGAGCCTTCGCCCTTGGAGCTGGCAGAACTTCGAGAAGGGGCCGCGGGGCAGGATTGGCAGAAATACCTATAAAAAGGTGTTTCAACTCTTGATGCGTTTGCGCGCCAATGCCATTTGGCCTGCCATGCACGAGGGCACCACTTCCTTTTTCAAGGTTCCCGGTGCCAAGGAGGTTGCCGACAGTTGTGGCATAGCCGTGGGCAGTTCTCATTGTGAACCTTTGCTGCGCAGCAATACGGGCGAATGGGATGTCGCCAAGCGTGGCCGCTACAATTACATTTCCAACAAGGCGGGAGTGCAGAAGTATTGGGCGGAGCGGCTCGACGAGGTGAAAGGCTCGAAGGGCGGAAACATGCTCACCATCGGCATGCGTGGCATCCATGACGGAAGCATGGAGGGCGTGAAAACCATGCAGGAGAAGTTTGATGGCTTACAACAGGTCATCAACGACCAACAGGAGTTGATCCACAAGCATCTTGGCGACCCGAGCAAGCAAACACAAGTCTTTATTCCCTATAAAGAGGTTCTCGACATCTATAACATGGGCTTAAAAGTGCCCGATTATGTCACCCTGATGTGGTGCGACGACAACTATGGCTACCTCACCCGCTTGCCCGATGCCAACGAACAGAAGCGCATAGGCGGTGGCGGCATATATTATCATCTGAGCTATTGGGGCAGACCTCACGACCATCTATGGCTCACCACCACCCAGCCCGGCTTGATATACAACGAGATGAAAACGGCTTACGACCATAATGTGCGAAAGATATGGATAGCAAACGTGCACGATCCGAAGGTTGCGGGCTATGACTTGGAGCTCTTCCTCGACATGGCTTGGAACATTGACTGCGTGAAGGCAAACACGCTGGAGAATCATTATCAGTCATGGCTTTGCCGTCAGTTTGGCAACGAGGCAGGCAAGACTCTCTTCCCCGTGATGAGAGAATTTTATCACCTCTGCGGTGAGCGTCGTCCGGAGTTTATGGGGTGGACGCAGGTGGAGCTGGACAAGGCGAAATATCCTCACGGATTATCTCCTGTCACGGGCTCGGAACTCTCAACCTCAGCCTTTGGCAACGAGCGTGAGCGTTATCTTGAGACCTATGCCGTCTTGACATCCAAGGTAAAAGACGCGGCATCACTTATCCGTCCCGAGCTCAAGGATGCTTATTTTGCAGCCATCGAATATCCGGTGTTGGCAGCCGAGGCCCATGCCCGCAAGTTGCTTCGCAACAGTGTGTCGGCATACGAGGAAGTGAAGAACTTGACGGATACATATAATAAGGTGGCGAACGGTAAGTGGAAAGGCTTGATGGACATGCAGCCTCGCAAGTTGCCCGTGTTTGCCGCGCCTTCTGGCAAGGCAACGCAAGGTGATGATAAAGTTGTTCATCCTTTGAACGCTGATGGCACTATCGCCCGCAACGCTTGCGATTATCAGCGAGCCTCCTGCCCGGTAGAGGCCGTGCAGATGCTGGGACACAGCATGAATGCGGTCAACCTGCCTAAAGGGGAGACTCTGAGCTACGACTTCACTACGATGACAGAAGGCGATGCCTTGCTGAAGGTTGCCTTGATTCCGGCTCAGCCGAACGACAAAGGCGACTTGCGCTTTTCGGTTAGTGTGGATGGTGCTGAACCAACCGTTTTCAGTCTGAAAGAGCCTTTCCGCTCAGAACGTTGGAAGCTGAATGTTCTTCGCGGGCAAGCTGTAAGGGACTTGAAGTTGACTGGATTGAAAGCCGGCAAACATTCTTTGACTATCAAGGCCTTGGATGCCCATGTGGTAATAGACCAATGGATGATAGACTGTCAAGAGAATCGTCGGTTCTATCTTTTTCCAGTGAAATAACCGCTTGACAAATACTGGTCATGTTCCATCCCATCATGCGCAAAGGCAAAGTTTGGAAACGCTTATCAATCTTCCAAATATAAGAATTAAGTATTTCCGCATTTATTTATACCTTTGCGCATAATACGTCAACATGACGATCAGAACAAGACATTTAATCAAGAACACACGACATGAACTATTTTATTATCGTCAACGGCGCGCAACAAGGCCCTTATACCATTGAGGAACTGCGCCAACGCCATATCGACTCCTCCACGCTCGTCTGGACTGAGGGCATGGCACAATGGACTCCGGCATGGCAAGTGGAAGAACTCAAGACTCTATTCAACGATGACCTCGACAATGGTCCCGAGGGCATCCCTACCCCACCGCCAATGCCAGGCAATGCCTACGGCACAAACGACACTCAACAAGCGCAAAGCTATACACAGGGCACGACCATGAATATCCAAGAGCCTCATGCTCCCAAGAAGACCATGAAGACGTGGACATGGATTGGGGCGGCAGCCGTGGCATTGATGATAGGCATGGCCGTGACCAACCCGTCGAGAGACGAACACCGACAGGTTGTGAAGGAGAACATTAGCAACGGCATAGAGAAAGGGCTCGGCGACAGCAACGAAGACAGCGGCAGCAACCCATTCAAGGCTTTTGGCTCTGCCATGCTCAAGGCTTTCGCCACACCTTTGGTCAACATGGCACTCGACAACATGCTGCAATACCACAACTACCTGTTATGGTCGACGACAACCATTGAGCTGCCCGACTCTGAGGCAAGTGCCAAACCAAAGACCGTGCGCACTTCGCTCGGCATCTTCGGCAAGGTGTTTACCTCCGACGAAGACGACATAGCAAAAGCCATCACAAAGATAATGAACGAAGACAGCAGCTCTGCCACCCAACCCTCCATCGTTGATGACAACGACGATACGACATCCGACAACAACGGTGACAACAATGATGACATCAACAGCGATGACTTCGCTTCTCAAGTAACCGACAGTGTGTTGTCAATAGGCGGCAAGGTGGGCAAGAGCGTGGCTAAGCAAGTGGGGCACGAGGTTAGCCGTGAGCTGAAGAAGGAGATAAGGCAGAACACCGACAGCACCACGGCAAGCGGCTTGGGCAAGATAGTGGATGCCGTGGAGAGTTTCCTGAAGGGCCTGTAACAAATCGCGACACGCGCATCGCTTTACACATTGTTTTTGTAAAGCGATGCGCGTGTCGCGATTTTATAATATCAAAAAAGGTTTGTCAAACAATAAATGCATCAGAACTCATCAACGTTCTGCAACTTGCGGTAAGCGTCAAGCTCCTTCTGAAGCTGTTTCGTGATTTTCTCGTAGCCAGGCTTGCCATAAAGGTTGTTAAGCTCGTTGGGGTCGTTCTGCAGGTCATAAAGCTCGTTGTAGTTCACCGTGGAGTCCTTGGGCTCGAAATATCCTATGCTGACGAGCGACTTCAAAGTGGCATTCTCCCTGGTGCCCTCCATCGCTTGGTACTTGTTCTCCGACACGGCATCCAGTCCTCCCTTGCCATAGAAATGTATCAGTTTATAGCGGTCGGTTCGCACGCCATCCTGCTTGCGCACCATGTGATAGGTTGGGTAGTCGTAGTAATGGTAGTATATGCTCGTGCGCCATTTCTTCTGCGTGTCGCCGTTTTCAAGCACCGGCACAAGCGAACGTCCAACCATCTCCTTAGGCTTCGACACGCCTGCGAGGTCAAGGAACGTTGGCGCATAGTCGATGTTCTGCACAAGCTTGTGGCATACGCTGCCAGGTTTCGTGTGTCCGGGATAGCTTATGATAAGCGGTGTGCGCAGCGACTCCTCATACATGAAACGCTTGTCGAACCAACCGTGCTCGCCCATGTAGAAACCTTGGTCGGAGGTGTAGACAATGATGGTGTTGTCGGTAAGCCCGTTTTTGTCGAGATAGTCGAGCACGCGGCCTACGCTCTCGTCCACGCTCGCAATGACCGACATGTAATCGCGTATGTAAGCTTGATACTTCCAATTGTCGAGATCCTTGCCCTTGAGGTTAGCCTCAAGCAACTTGCGGTTGCGTGGGAAATAATATCGTCCCCATGCCGAGCGTTGCGCTGGCGTCATGCGGTTTATCTCGCCCATGAGCGCATTGTAAGAGTCTTTGCTGTCCTCATTGTTGAGGTCGAGCATTTCCGGCACCTTGAAGTCTTGCTCCCAACGCATGTGCTTGGTCACCGACATCTTCTGCGTGCGCACCGCCGAGCCACGTGTGGCATAGTCGTCGTAGAACGTTTCGGGCATCGGGAACTCAACGTTGTCGTACATGCCGAGATACTTCAGGTTTGCCTGCCAGTTGCGGTGAGGAGCCTTGTGGTGAAGCATCAAGCAGAATGGTTTTGACGGGTCACGGTGCTCCATGAAGTCGATGGCATGGTCGGTGGTGAGGTCGGTAGAATAACCCTCTTCAACGATAAACTTGCCGTTGGGCGTGTCGGTGCCACGATATTGCGGATTCCAATACTGTCCTTGGTCATTGTAGATGTGATAGTAGTCGAACCCCTTCGGGTCACATCCCATGTGCCACTTGCCTACAACGGCAGTCTGGTAGCCAGCCTGCTGAAGCAATTCGGTGAAGAACGTGCGCGACGTGTCTATGCCCTCGCCAAGCTGTCGCTGCCCGTTCTGATGGCTGTACAGACCCGTCATAAGGCATGCACGCGATGGTGTGGAAAGCGAATTCTCGACAAACGCCCTGTCGAAACGCATGCCGCGCTCGGCTATACGGTCAATGTTGGGTGTGGGAGCAAGTTTTGAGATACCATGGCCATAGGCACTTATGCACTGGAACGCATGATCATCACACATTATGTATACGATGTTAGGCCGTTGGACATCAGCCTTCTGCTGTGCTTGCATGGCAGATGCGCAACTTGAAAGAGCCACAAGGGATAGAATGGACTTGTTCATCTCGAATTGTTGTTTATAGATTGACGCTTAGTTTTTGTAAAAACATGTTTTCGGTTAACGATGTTGACATAGATTCAACAAGCAAGTGCAAATTTAATCAATCTTTGGGATACAAAAGCCTCTCTTTTCCTTTTTTTATGTTCTGCTTATTGAATTCACGTCGGAAATCCATGTCGGGACTTGCGACTCAAAAAGACACGAGACTAACACGTATGATAAACCCCGAAAGCCTTACGTGACTTTCGGGGTTCAAAAGAAATCCGGCTAAGGATCCATTGGCTCATCGCCGTCGAGTTGCAGACAGGATTCATTGACCGTGAACTCCGCAAGCAAGTCGTTTTTACGCTTGGTAATATTTACCGGCTGGAAACCCAACTCCCTGTTGAAGCGATTGCAGAATTCTTTGCTTACCACAGTGTTGATATGAGATTTGCTTCCGGTGACCAGCGCTGGCCTGTCAAGCGGAAATCCCTGGCGTATCATGATGCGTCCAGCATTTCGCAGGTTCGTGGTGGTATGGCGTGCATGTGGCTCCATAATGACCACGCTGTCGGGCACATGGCACACATCCACGAGATAGCGTTTCATCTCCCATGCCTCACAGTATGGTGTGCCATAGGGATGTACCTTTCCACCCGACACTATTATATATGGCACCATGCCTGCCTTCCAGCATTGGGCCGCATACTCGGCACGCATGAGACTCTCGGCTGTCACGGGTTCATCGTGTTTTTCGGGGCCCACTCCCAAAACCACTATGGCAGAATAGGGATAGCGTTCCCACCGTGTCTTACCAATTGCCTGGTAAGCGGCACTGTTCTCACCCGAGGACAACGGCTCATAGTCGGCAGCCTGCAAACGGTTATTCGCAGCAAGGAGTAGCTTGGCAAACTGCATGGGAACAGACGCGAAGATGGGGTCTTGCACGTTGGCCATGAGAGTGCTTTTGGCCACCAATGGCAGAATCTCTTTCAAGAAACGAGAACCGCGGACATCAAAACCCACAGAATCAATGCGCGGATAGTTGGGCTTAGCCCCATTCCCGTAAACGTCTATGGCATGATTGATGGCCTTGGCATCGTGATTCCAGATTTGCTTCACTACCTCGTTGCCCTTGCCGTTTGTCACAACATAGCAGCCAGTAGCACGAATAGAATCATCGACAAAAGAATGAAAACCATGATTATTATCATATAAATTCTGCAGTTTCTTGCCCACCATTTCAATTGTCTCGGCGGAAAGCATCAAGTCTTTAGCCCTGAGCTCGCCATATTGGGTCTCAGCTAAAATACGTCGCTGCTCGCTGGCTATCCGCGACATCGCCTTGTCCTCGTTTATCAAGGCCCTCATCTGCGCATTCCTGTTGACCATGAAAGAGAAATAGCAATTCTTGCTCATCACGTCGTCGGGGCAGACTGGCGTCAGGAAATGCCGCTTCTGGGCAATGGCTTGCATTGCCAGAAGCAACATCAAGGGAAACAATAGCTTTTTCATGCCTTAATAACCTTTGTTTTGGTACATCTTTTCCGGATCGAGTTTCCACTCGTCGTAAGGAATGGGGAAATAGATGTCTTTTTCGCCAAAGTTGTTAAGATTGGAGATTCCGTAGTCTCCTGACTTCTTGGCGTGCATATACTCTATCAAGTCGGCCGTGCTGAAGAAGCGCAGCAAGTCATACCACCTCTGATTCTCAAACGCCAACTCGGAGCGTCTCTCATGCAGGATGGCCCTCATCAAGCTTGGGCAAACAGCCTTGTAGGATTCGTCGTTTTTCACATCCTCGTAGTTTTTCAGTCCGGCACGCTGCCTGACCTCGTTCAGCCATTTTATTGCCTCGGCCTCGTTGCCCATGCGGGCGTTTACTTCAGCCAGCATGAGATAAACATCGGCATAGCGCAGGATTATCCAGTCGTTGCCACCATAGCCCAATGTTCCGGCCTCATCGCTCGTGTCGCGAAACTTGGTGATGAACCAGGCGTTTGCGGCAGGGTTGCTACAATATTTCACCGACCATGCCTTGCGGATGTCGTCATTCTCATATTCATTAACCAAGTCGGGATTGACGAAAGTTCCCATTCCCTTGGAGGCAACCTGCGAGTTGATGGTTTCGCCTTTCGATTGGTTGTTGGCAGCTATGGAAGAATGATAGTCCTTGTCGCCCTGCTTATATACTATTTGGAAGATTATCTCCGTGCAAGTTGACTTCTTGTTAACGTCGAACACGTCGGCATAAGGAATGTCGGAGAGAGAGTTAAATTCTCTCATTTCGTAACATTGGGTCAGATATTTCTTGGCGTTGTCGAGATATGAGCTGGTGTTTTTGTCGTCGAGCACCGCCGCCATGGTGAGATATGCCTTCCCGAGCAATGCCGTGATGGAAGCCTTGTCGGCACGTCCCCTGCTTCCAGCTGGTTGACGGTTGGGCAGAGAACTGTTGAGCGCGTCTTCGAGATCCTTCACTATCTGCGCGTAGACCTGCTCCTTTGGCGTTCTGGAAGTATTGGCGGTGATGTCGCTCTTGGTAGACGAATAGGTCGTCACGAGCGGAGCGTCGCCCCATTTCCTAACGATGTCGAAATAAGCCAGAGCACGAAGAAACTTGGCCTGGGCCAGCTCGTTGGCACGGGTTGTCTCGTCCATGCTTACCTCATTGGCGCCCTTGATGGTGAAGTTGCAGTCGTTGACCGTGGCGTAGAGTCCTGTCCAGTATTTCTTGAGATAGGTATTGCTGGGCAATATGGAGAAGTCGGTAAACTGGAATGGCTCGCCCGAAGCCGACTGGTTATCGAGACGACCGGTATTGTCGGAACGTTCCTCGGTGAACATCGTGCTCGACTCACCCATGCAATAACTGCTGCGCAGGGAGAGGTAAGCACCATTCAATGCCTTGTCAACGTCGTTGACACTCTGGAAATATGAGTCGACAGGTATCTTATTTGGATTCTTCTCGTCGAGGAAATCACTGCACGACGGCAACAGAAACAAGACCGACGCTGCAAGTAACAGTATGTTTTTCTTCATTTTATTCTGCTTGTTTTTATGTTAGAACATCAGTTGCACACCAAAGTTGAAGGCTCTTACCAAAGGATATTTGCCATAATCTACGCCTGGGGTAAGGTTGGAGCCGTTGTTGTAGTCCACTTCAGGATTGTAGCCTCTGTAGTTGGTTATGGTAAAGAGATTGTCGGCAGCGACATATAGGCGCAACTTGCTTATCACGTTGTTTGTCGACTTCGCGATTGAAGGAACCGAGTAGCCTATGGTTAGATTGGTGCACCTGAAGAACGACCCGCTTTGGAGATAGAAAGTTGAAAGTCGTGTACTGTTGCTCTGGGTGCCGCCTCGTGAAGCGCTGTATATCCATCCGTTTCCTGGATTTTCCTCGCTCCTGTAACGGTTGTCCACAATAGCATACTGATTGCCGGAGCCCTCCATGTTGAAAAGATAGTAATCTTGGCCATCGAGAACCTTGTTGCCATAACTGCCGTTGAAAGAGGCAGAGAAATCAAACGACTTGTAGTCGCCGCTGATGTTGAAGCCATAAGTAAACTTGGGATGAGGATTGCCGATAATGGTCTTGTCGTTGTCGTCTACGACGCCATCACCGTTGGTGTCCTCGAAATATATGTCACCAGGCTGCAAGGGCAAGCTCTGCGACAGGGAACGTGCGGGACCCTTAATCTTATAACCGGCAGGGAAAGAATGGGTTGTCGAGTCGTAATGCTTGTTATCCTCCTCTATATTAGCCATATCAGACTGTCTTACCATTCCGGCAACCTTGAAGCCATAGAACATGCCGATGGGTTGGCCTATTTGCGTGATGTGGGTCTTGTATGATCTCTCCGCGCCATTTACAATCAGCGTGTTGCCGCCATCGAGATCCAACACCTTGTTGCGGTTTACTGAGATGTTTCCGCTTACATTAAGATGCAGTCCTTCTCTTGCTATGACACGTCCGTCAACCTGCACGTCGATACCGCAGTTGCGTATCTTGGAATTGGGCAAGTTGGTCAGGATGGAGTTGGCACCACCAATAGCCGAGATTGGTTGTTCGAAGAGCAAGTCTCTCGTGTAACTGAGATAATAGTTGGCAGAGATGGCGAGGCGGTTGTTGAACAACGAGAGGTCCGCACCCCAGTTGAACTGCGATGTCGACTCCCAGCCTATCGTGTTGTCTTTCACGCCTCCTGGTTCCACACCGGAATAGACGGTGCCGTTGCCGAAGATGGCTCCTTGGGGCGAGCTCATCACGGCCTCGTAATTGTAGTTACCAATGTTGTTGTTTCCACTCTTTCCCCAACTTGCGCGCAATTTCAAGGTTGACTTGTTGCCAAACAGCGAGTTGTAGAAAGGCTCATTGGATACGGTCCACGCCAATGAGACCGACGGGAAATATCCCCAACGGTTTTGCGGGCCGAACAGCGAGGAACCGTCACCTCGGAAAGACGCGGTGAGGTAATAGGTGTTGCGGTAGTTATAATTCAAGCGGGCGAAATACGACAGCATCGTCCAGTTCGACTTCGACGTGCCGTAAAGTGAGATGTCGCTTGGGTCAGCGCCATGTCCGGTGATTTCCTTGATGTGGTCGTCTTCATATCCTGTACCCTTGGCACCAAGGATGTCATATTCGTGCTTCTGGAGCGAATAACCTGCCACTCCGCTGAAATTGTGCACACCCGACCACGAATGATTGTAGTTGGCGGTAAACTCGCCCAAGTAGTCGTTGGTGTGTGCGCTTGTGGCAATGGCATAGGCTGCGGCCTGCGCTTGAGCCGTTCCAGGCTGGTAGGCTCCAGACGAAAGACTTGTCGGGCGATAGTACTCGTATTTCTCATAATATGTGTACATGCCCAAGTTGGCTTTCAATATAAAGTTTTTCAATGGCTCATACGACACGTTGAAATTATAGGTGTTGCGGTCGCCGTTTCTCCTTATCTTTGTCTCCTCGGCGAGCGCCACAGGGTTTTCTATCTGCTGGAATCCGTATTGCGAGGAGTAGGAGGTCATTTCTCCCTTTGAGAGATTGCCGTTGTCGTCGTAGCAACGGAAGATTGGCGCGTATATCAACGCTCCAAGAATGGGTCCGTGGTCGAAGCGACCTTCATCTATCTCGTGGTTCCAGTTTGAGACATGAGAGAAATTCGCGCTCACCGATAACCTGTCGGTGACCTTAGCGTCGATGTTTCCCCTAAAATTGAGGCGTCGCTGCTGAGAAGTGCGCACAATGCCGCCAAGATCCATGAAACTGCTGCTAAGGTCGTATCTCACCCTGTCAGTACCACCATTGAGAGTGATGTGATGACGCTGCGATATGGCGGTACGATAGAGCTCGTCTTGCCAGTCGGTATCATATTGTGGCTCTATCACTTTCTGGTTCTCGAAGTCGTAGAGGAACTCGGGGATGTTCACCGCGCTGTTTGATGAACCCAGGCGAGTGGCTCTTTGGGCGTTGGTGTCACTCTTATAGCTATCGTCCCAGGCTATGCCCTTGCTCTGCAGCAGCCTCTTATAATAGTTGTTGCGGCCATCCACAACAAGGTTGGCGAACTGGCTTGCATTGAGCACCTTGACCTTGTTGGCAAGACTGTTGACCCCCAATTGGAAGTCGTAACCCACCTTGGCCTTTCCGTCCTGGCCACGCTTTGTCGTGATAATCACTACGCCGCCCGCTGCACGCGAGCCATAGATAGCTGCAGAAGCCGCGTCTTTAAGCACCTCTATCGAGGCAATGTCTTCCGGGTCAAGGAGCAGATCGCCGCTCGACGGGTATCCGTCTATGACATACAAGGGGTCAGAGCTTGCGTTGATTGAGGCTGTTCCGCGAACCCTTATCTTCGTGGAATTGTATGGAGCGCCACTGACCTGTGATATCTGCACACCTGCGACCTTACCCACCAGACTCTCGCCGATGCTGTTGGTGGATGT
This sequence comes from Oscillospiraceae bacterium, assembly GCA_963599465.1. Classification (GTDB taxonomy): domain Bacteria; phylum Bacteroidota; class Bacteroidia; order Bacteroidales; family Bacteroidaceae; genus Prevotella. The sequence goes on from CAVBXD010000015.1 coordinate 28,223, forward strand.
GTTGAGCTCTCCTGCCTTGACACTTGCCACGGCACCCACAATGTCGGTCTTACGCATGCTCTGATAACCCACGACGACCAGTTCCTGAAGAGAGTGTTGATCTTCCTGCAACGTTATGACCATCTTGCTAGATGCCTTGATAGTCTGTGAGGTGAAACCCACATACGACACTTGAATGTCGCTGCCCTTGCCTTCCAATTTCAATGTGAAGCGACCGTCAATATCTGTCACGGCGGCATTATGTGTGCCTTTCTCCATAATGCTCGCGCCTATGATAGGCTCACCATGAACATCTTTGACAACTCCTGTCACTTGGCCCACAGCTACATTCTCCTCTATAATCTTGGAGCCGTTGTCGCCTTCTGCCGAGACAGGCAACAGTGGCAGACACAGGGATAAAGCTGCCGCAAGGATAATCTTTTTACGCATGAAATATAGTAATTGATTAAAACTGCGACAAAATTAGAAAGACGGTTTTTCAAAAATATAAACAGAAAATTACAATTGTAAAAAACTGTTTTACATTTTCATAACAATAGAGGTTAGTGCCTGTGCCTACTGGCAAACAAAAAAAACAGAAGGGGCATGCCAACAAATCTTGACACGCCCCTTCTCTTATTATCTTTCTTTTATCGATTCTTATGCCTTGCCTTGGTTAGCCACGGCAGCAGCCTTGGCTGCGATAGCAGCGGCGTCGCCGAGATAATAGTCGTTTACAAGGTTGAGGTCGTCGTCGAACTCGAACACGTAAGGAGTGGCTGTCGGGATGTTAAGGCCAGAGATGTCCTTGTCTGAAATGCCCTTGAGGTGCTTCACGATGCCGCGGAGCGAGTTGCCGTGAGCGGCCACGATGATGCTGTCAACCTCCTTGAGCTTCGGGAAAATCTCGCACTCCCAGAAAGGCATCACGCGAGCGATGCAGTCCTTGAGGCTCTCTGTCACGGGAAGATACTGTGTAGGCACCTTGGCATAGCGAGGATCAGCGAGAGCTGAGCCTGTGCCGTCGGCAGCGAGGTCATGAGGAGCCACGTCGTAGCTGCGACGCCAGAGCAACACCTGCTCGTCACCATACTGCTGGGCTGTCTCCTTCTTGTTCAGACCCTGGAGAGCGCCATAGTGCTTCTCGTTAAGACGCCATGTCTTGACCACGGGAATCCAATCCTCATCCATTGAGTCAAGCACGTTGTTCAATGTCTTGACGGCACGCTTCAAGTAAGAAGTGTAGGCAATCTCAAAGTGGAAACCCTTCTCCTTCATGAGCTTACCAGCATCGAGTGCCTCCTGCTTGCCCTTCTCAGTGAGGTCTACATTTGTCCAACCTGTGAAACGGTTCTCAAGATTCCACTGGCTCTCGCCGTGGCGGATTAAAACGATTCTTTTCATTTTCGTATTACGGTTTGTATATAAAAATATTTGCTTGATATTGGATGTCGGCAAGCTCTCCATGAACCCACCTTTGCTTGTTCATGCCGCAAAGATAATAAATCTTTTTCTATCCATGACAACGCCTTGGCTATTTTTTAAGCCTTTTATGATTTCATTTTGCCGGCATGACGCTTTTCTTCCGATTTTGCGCTATCTTTGCAGGAGACAAATTACACATATATTATAATAACCTGAAAAGATGAAGATTTTTTGCGTGGGAATGAACTATCCCGAACACAATAAAGAGCTGAATGACACGTTATTGAAGACAGATAGCCCCGTGATATTCCTCAAGGCCGATTCAAGCCTTCATAAAAACGGCAAGCCATTTTTCATCCCCGACGACCTCGGACGCGTCGACTACGAGGCTGAACTCGTAGTGAGGGTGTGCAAGCTCGGCAAGACCGTGCCCACGCGCTTCGCCCACCGCTATTACGACGCGGTGACTCTCGGTATCGACTTCACCGCCCGTGAGTTGCAACACAAGCTCTCGGAGAATGGCCAGCCATGGGACTTGGCAAAGAGTTTCGACGGGGCAGCGACTATTGGCGACTGGGTGCCCAAGGAATTGCTGCCCGACGTGCAACGGCTGCGGTTCCATCTCAACATCAATGGTTCCACGGCACAAGAGGGTTGCGCTTGCGACATGTTGTGGAGCGTCGACGACATCGTGGCATACGTGAGCAGGTATTTCACCCTGAAGACGGGCGACATCATCTTCACTGGCACGCCAGCCGGAGTGGGCCCCGTGCATATCGGCGACTTGCTCGAAGGATGGGTAGAGGAGCGCAAAGTGCTGGAATGCAGGTGCAAATAAAACTTTTTTATCGCAAGACATAGCAGAGTGACAAGACATCTTCTTAGGACAAGGCTCATCCGCCAGTTCCTGCTCTTTTTGCTGACGTGCGCGGCTTTTCCGGCTCACGCCCAGCGATTCTTCAACCTCACCTCCGACCAGGTGAGCGTCGACAGCGTCATGCCATCGTTTGCCTACACCATGCCGTTGCCTCTCAATCATGGCGACTCCATCTACACCGCCACCATACTCTACCCCGAGTTCATCGACATGACGCCGCTCGACCTTGAGCGTTACCTCAAACTCGGCGGCACGGAGCCTTTGGCGTTGCCCACACTGACGCAAAGGGTGGTTACCGACCGCAAGCAGCCTATGCTACGCATGAGCTTCTGCCCCGTTGTCAAACGCGACGGCAAATACCAGTTTCTCGTGAGCTTCATGCTAAGGGTAGACAGCAAGGGCGCAAACGCCAAGGCCAACACGAGGAGCGCGAGCCGTGCGCCGCAAACCGGACACTACGCCGACCACTCGGTATTGGCAAGCGGCAAGTGGGCTAAGATTCGTGTGTCGGCATCGGGCGTGTATGAGCTCACGAAAAGTCTTGTCAACCGTGCCGGCTTCAGCGATTTGAGCCGTGTGCGTGTCTATGGCTACGGCGGCAACTTGCAAGACGAGGTGTTGGACGGGACAAAGCTCGCCGACACCGATGACCTTCACGAGGTTGCCACATGCACGGTAAACGGCAAGCGGCTGTTCTATGCCAAAGGGCCCGTGAGCTGGAGCGGCAACGACACCGAGACGCGTACCCGCAACCCTTATTCCGACTATGGTTATTATTTCATCACGGAAGGCGATGCCACCCCTGCCAGCGTAGACTCCGCCACATTCATAAGCTCCTTCTATCCGTCGCCCGACTTCTATCACAGCCTGCACGAGGAAGACGGCTACAGCTGGTATCCTGGCGGACGCAACCTCTTCGATCCCACGTCGGTGACAGCGGGCAACAGCCAAGTGGTTACGCTCACGCATCCCGATGGCGCCACCAGCGGCAGGTTCTCCGTGCGCGTGTCGGCTGGTGTCAACACCACCACGCAAGTCAGCGTCAACGGCAAGGCGGTAGGCACGCTGTCCATTTCTATAGGCAGCCAATACGACCATGGCAACGTTGCCAGCGGCACATATGCCGTGCCCGTGAGCGTGTCGCGAACCGATACCGTTACCCTCACGGTGCTCTCGGGCGGCCCAATGCGACTCGACTACGTATCGGCGGCATGGGACAATCCCACGGCAGCGCCCGACCTCAATGGCTCCTTCCCCACCCCGGTATATGTCGGCACGGTGAGCAACCAAGACTTGCACGCCGACAAGGAAATCGACATGGTGATAATCATACCAACGTCGCGAAAGTTGCTCACGCAGGCAACGCGTCTCGCGCAGTTTCACGAGTCTCACGATGCTCTGCGCGTGAAAATAGTGGCTGCCGACGAACTTTTCAACGAGTTTTCCAGCGGAACGCCAGATGCCAACGCTTACCGCAGATATGCCAAGATGCTGTATGATCGCGCGCAATCCAACAACGATGCACCTAAATATCTCTTGCTCTTCGGCCCATGTGTATGGGACAACCGCATGCTCACCAACGAGTGCAAAAGCCTGAACCTCGACGACTTCCTCCTTGCCTATGAGAGCGAAAACTCCTTCAATGCCATAAACTGCTATGTAGACGACGGGTTCTTTACTTATCTCGACGATGGCGAGGGCAACAACCTCACTTCGCCTATCGAGAAGCTCGACATGGGCGACGTGGCAGTGGGACGCCTCCCCGCCTACTCGGAGGAGATGGCAAAAATCATGGTCGACAAGACTATAAACTATGTGGAAAACTACAACGCCGGCGACTGGGAGAACACCATAATGGTGATGGGCGACGACGGCAACAACAACATACACATGCGCGATGCCGACGAGACGGCCACTCTTCTGCAAACCATGCACCCAGCATACAACGTGCGCAAAGTGATGTGGGACGCTTACAACGAGGTGACATCGTCAACGGGAAACACTTATCCCGAAGTGACCGACATCATAAAGAGGCAACAGGCAAAGGGCGCGCTCATCATGGACTACTACGGTCACGGACGCGCCGACCAAATGTCCCACGAGAACGTGTTGACACTTGCCGACTTCGAGGCGTTCAACAACAAGAACCTGCCCCTGTGGGTGTTTGCCGCGTGCGACATCATGGCGTTCGACGGCGTGGAAGACAACATCGGCGTGACGGCGATGACCAACTCAAACGGGGGAGCCGTGGCGGTGTTCGGCACCACGCGCACCGTGTATGAGAACTACAACCACATTCTCAACAAGGCGTTCATGAAGTATGTGCTCAGCTCCGACAACGGCAAGCCAACGACCATCGGCGAAGCTCAACGTCTCGCCAAGAACGAGGTGATAAGGCTTGGGAGCGACCCCACGGTCAACAAGCTGCAATATACCTTGCTCGGCGATCCTGCCATTGCCCTCAACCAGCCAACGGGCACCGTGGTCATCGACTCCATCAACGGCAAGAAGATAGGCGACGGCTCCACGGTAAACGCCTATGCCGGCCAGACGGCACGAGTAGCTGGGCACGTGGTTGCCGACGCTTCCATGAAAGGCACGGTGAGCTTGCAAGTGCTCGACTCAAAGCAGCTCATCACCTGCCACGAGAACGCCAGCGCTGAGGTCAAGGACACGGTCTTCACTTTCTACGACAGGCAAAAAACGGTCTTCAACGGCACCGATAGTGTGACCAACGGCAAGTTCCACGTCTCCTTTGTGGTGCCCTACGACATAAGCTACGGCGGTTCGGGACAGCTTCATGCCTTCGCTATGGCCGACGACTACGCCACCACAGCCCACGGCTACACCGATGCCATAGTGCTCGACGACTCCAACACGCAGAAGACCGACACCATAGGGCCGAAGATTTTCTGTTACCTCAACAGCCCGGAGTTCGTCAATGGCGACGAGGTGAACACAAGTCCTTATTTTGTCGCACGACTGAGCGACGACAGTGGAATCAACGCCACGGGCAACGGCGTGGGGCATAACCTCGAACTCGTGATCGATGGCGACGCCAACATGACTTACGACCTCAACGACAACTTTGCCTACGACTTCGGGTCACACGTCTCGGGCAGCACCTATTATTCCATACCCACGCTCGAACCTGGCAGCCATTCCTTGCTCTTCCGCGCCTGGGACACCATGAACAACAGCTCCGAGGCGCAGCTGAGGTTCAACGTGGTGAAATCGCTCAAGCCTAGGATATACAGTGTCGACGTGACGAAAAACCCCGCGTCTTCAAGCACCACGTTCATCGTGAGCCACAGCCTTGAGGGATGCCAGGTCGACGTGACGATTGACGTGTTCGACATGAGCGGTCGCCAGCTCTGGACTTACCGCGAGAGCGGCACGCAGGCTGGTTCCTACTCTGTGGACTGGAACCTGACTACCAGCAACGGGCAACGACTGCAGACCGGCGTTTACCTATATCGCATACGTCTCGCCGCCGACGGCAGCCAGATGGCGACAAAATCGAAGAAACTCGTCGTGATAAGCAATAATTGAGCCGCCATGACGTTATCAGTATATAAATGAAAAATATGAGACTCAAACCATACATCGCTGGCCTGTTCATGCTCTTTGCCTCGCTCACGGCCAATGGCCAGGAGAAGCAAGACATGTTCAACCCCATCAACACCTCGGTGACATCGCAAACCATCGCGCCAGACGCGCGAGCCGGCGGCATGGGCGACGTGGGCGTAGCCACGGAAGCCGACGTCAACTCGCAATTTTGGAACCCTGCCAAATATCCTTTCGCCATAAGCCGTGCCGGTGTCGGCGTCAACTTCACGCCATGGCTGCGACAACTCGTCAACGACATCAACCTCGGCTATATCTCCGGCTACTACCGCATAGGCGACTACTCGGCAATATCGGGGTCGCTGAGGTATTTCTCGCTTGGTGAGGTCGACATGGGTAACCACAGCTCCGACGAGCCGGGCATGACCATCAACCCTTACGAGATGTCCGTCGACGTGGCCTACTCGCTCATGCTCAGCGAAAAGTTCTCCATCGCCGCGGCGGTGAGGTGGATTTATTCCGACCTTACTTACGACTACACCTCCGACACGTCGCCAGGCTCGGCATTCGCCGCCGACCTCTCACTCTATTACCAGAGCAACCCCATAATAGCGGAACATGAGTGCCAGCTCGGATTGGGAATGAACATCTCAAACATCGGTAGCAAGATATCGTTTGGCGGAAGCGACAACAGTGAGTTCATACCTACAAACCTCAGGCTGGGCGCATACCTGAAATACCCGCTCGACGAATACAACGCCATTGGCTTTGCCGTGGATGCCAACAAGCTTTTGGTGCCCACTTACCCGAAACAAAACGATGGGGAGACGACAGACGCATACCAGCAGCGTGTGCAAAAAGACTATTACGACGTGTCGAGCATCGGCGGCATCTTCAAGAGCTTCGGCGACGCGCCGGGCGGATTCAAGGAGGAGCTGCAAGAGATACAATGGAGCATAGGAGCCGAATACACCTACAACGACCGATTCTCGCTCAGGGCGGGATACCACCACGAGAGTGAGAACAAGGGCAACAGAAAATATTTCACCGTGGGAGCAGGCTTCAAGATGAGTGCCTTCCAGCTCGACGCGGGATATGTCATTGCCACGGCAAAGTCGAACCCTCTCGACCAGACGCTGCGCTTCTCCTTGACATTCGACATGGATGGCCTGAAAGACTTGTTCAAGAAGTAATCCAAGCTTTATTTAAAAAGAAACACACACAGAGTATGTTCAGAATAGGAATGGGCTACGATGTCCACAAACTCGTTGAAGGAAGGAAACTTATCCTCGGCGGCATAGAGATACCCCACACCTTAGGGCTCCTCGGCCATAGCGATGCCGACGTGCTCATCCACGCCATCTGCGACGCCTTGCTTGGAGCCGCCAACATGCGCGACATAGGCTACCACTTCCCCGACACGTCAGCCGACACGCTCAACATGGACAGCAAGGTGATACTCGCCAAGGTCGTTGAGCTCATTGCCACAAAGGGCTATAAGGTTGGCAACATCGACGCCACGGTGTGCGCCGAGCGACCAAAGATAAACCCTCACGTGCCGGCAATGAAGGCATGCCTCGCCAAGGTGATGGGGTGCGACGAGGATCAGCTTAGCATCAAGGCCACTACCACCGAGAAACTTGGCTTCACGGGGCGCGAGGAAGGCATCTCCGCCTACGCCGTGGCGTTAATCACCACCGAATAACGCATGCACCCTCCAATGGCTCATTGGCCATTAATCTCGTCAAGCACGCGTCTCAACCCTGGCATCCAGTCCTCGTTGGTCTTCACCGTCAGTACGTGGATGCCCAAAGCCTTGGCAGCGTCGGTGTTCTTGGCGCTGTCGTCAACAAACAGGCACTCGTCGGCCTTCATGCCGTCAGCGGCAAGCGCACGGAGGAATATCTCCTTGTCGGGCTTGCACACTTTCATCTCATAGCTCAAGAACATCGAGTCGAAAAAGTCGGTTATGGGCTTGCCTATCTGCGAGAACTCCTTGCTTCTGGTAAGGTCCATCACGAAGGGGTTGGTGTTGCTCAACAGGCTGAGGTGGTAGCGGCCGCGAAGCTCCACAAGGTTGTTGAGCCTCTGAAGCTCCACCCCACCAAAGAACCCGAGCCAGCAATGGCGCGCCTCCGACCATGAGACGTTGCGGCCCAACGTGGTCGACAGCCGGCGGCAAAACTCGTCGGCGTCTATCTTTCCCGTCTCTAAGTCGAGGAAGAAATCCTTTTGACCATAAGCACCCATATAATAATCGGTGTCAACGCCGAGAGCCTTAAAACGACGGTATGCTTCTTCCGTGACCTGAGTGAAGATCACCCCACCCATGTCGAAAAGTATGTTCTTAATCATAGATCATCTGGCATTACAATCCACAAGATTACATAAGCGAGAAAACCACAGAAGGCGGTGCATAGCGTGAGCAACAGATACACCAGTCTCACCACGGCAGGATCCCAGCCAAAGTAGCGAGCCACTCCTCCACACACGCCGGCGATCCACTTGTCGCTCAAGGAGCGCGTCAGCCTCTTACCATTTTCCATCTATTATGTATTTTTTTGGTTTATATGCCGTAAAAGTAGCTATTTTCCTCGACATACACAACAAATAGTCAGGCATTTTTTCGCCTCTACCCGAGCATGGCTTACTGTGGTGCCAAAACAAGCCTTATAAGCAAACGAAACTTTCAAACACAAACAAAAAACGTTTGCCGATAAGAAAAAAACAGTAAAAAATTTGGCAGGGCGATGGAAAATGCCTAACTTTGCAAACGCTAATCAAGACACAGGGGCATAGCCCAGTTGGTTTAGAGCGCTGCAGTCACATTGCAGAGGTCATCGGTTCGAGCCCGATTGTCCCTACCTGTTCAAGATAAAGTCCGCCGTTCCTTATCATGTAAGGAGCGGCGGTTTTCATTTTATGTTACACGCACGAGGCCAAACCCAAGGTCGTGGCTATGGCGGTAAGCACCGAGATGAGCATGTTGATAATCATCTTCCAAGTTTCCTTCTTCATTCTAATCCTCCTTTCCTTTCTTTAATGGGTTAAACACTTGCCGTACGGTCTACGCGTTGTCGTCAGACACCGTGCCATTGGTGACAGTGGTCGTGATGCTCGATGGCAGGAGCTCTGCCGAGATGCCGTCGAGCATGGTCTTCACGTAAGTGCCCTTGCGCTTGCCGTTTTCGCCGACTTGGTTGCTTGGCACGAACTTCACCTCCGGACGGTAGATAATCTGGTAGCCGTAGATGTTTGCGGCAGTGAAGTCCTCTGCCTTGTCCACACACTTGGTCTTAAGCCCCACACGGAAGTCGCCCAAGCCGTCGAGCTGCACGGTCATGGAGTTTTGCAAATGCTTCTTCATCACCTGGGTAAGCTCTATGAGCACTGCCATGATGTCTGCACGGGTAACGGTAGACGAATGGCTTATCTCTTCGGCGAGATCAGAGGTCTTCACGCGACCCAGGCTCACCGCACGACCATACCACTTGTTGTAAGCTGGGGCACCCTCGCCCTTACCCATTTCCTTCTTGTAACGTACACTCATTGTTTTCTCCTTTCTTTTTTAATTGATTAGTAAATTGTGTTGTTTGTCGTGGAATTCCTTTTGACGGTTGCAAAGGTACGGCCTTTCTCCTTACCGTCAAAAAAACACGGGGGCGCCACAAGGGACACCATGCCGTGACGATAATTTGACGTTGGTCAATAAAAGGCGCGGTTTTGGCGATTTGGCACCGTAAAACAAACAACATACCGTTATTGGAGCTAACTTTGCCGTACAAACAAACGTATTCAGTTTTTAAGGACAAAGGGGCAAGCGAACCCCAAGATGTTTAATCAATTTAATGTAGAAAGGATAACAAATCATGAAAAACAGAAAATTCAAGGAGACCGTTATGGCAAAGCTGAAGTCTTTCGCCATGAAGTATGCAAAGGCTATGAACAACTATGGCGAGGCCCTTCTCCGCTCTCGCGGTCTGGCTGGCGCATAAAGGCATACGCCTCATGCGGCAGAAGAGAAAGAAACGCGGCAATTGACTAATAAAGGCGAACATGCCTTTTCCGTATATTATCCTATACGATAAGTTATAGCCGTTTTCAGGCCTTAACTCATCATATAAGTTTATTTATAACGCATAATTCGCAACAAGGCAAATGTTTCGACGAATAAAATAAAAAAACGCTTCGCTAAAGAACAAGAGAGAATACTAAAACCTTGTATTCCGTCTTCTTTAGCGAAGCGTTTGAGAGGTGTTTATCTATCGGTGTTTACTTCACCACATACTTCTTGCCATTCTTGATAAGCACGCCCTTGGCATCCTTGCCCACGCGCTGACCGGCGAGGTTGTAGACGGGAGCGTCAGCGTTGGCCTCATCTGCCGCAACGTTGTTGATTCCTGTAGTATTGCCGTTGAGCGAGTAGATGCTGCTGCCTGTATTGATTTCGTTTGTTGTGCCGTAGAGAGTGAGGTTTCCGTAAACCACGACCTCGTCGCCCACCTTAATCTGGTCTTCTGCAGTGAACTTCTCGCCGTTCAGATAGTAGCCACGATACACCGTAATGGTCGTTGTGGTAGTGCCATCGTCAGAGATTTCGTAAGTCGCATTTCCGTGGTCTGTGCTAACTTCTGTGATGGCAGCAATCTTTCCCTTGACGTAAACCTTATTGCCAAGACCCTCGTTTGCCGTAATCAACTCGATAGCCTTTGCCACAGTGTATGCGGTCTCAGGAGTATTGCTGATATCCACTACGGTAGGAGCGTCACCTTCCTTATAATACTCCACCTTTGAAACTTGCACAATTCCGTTGGATCCGCCAACTTGACAATCAAAGATTATCTTGTAGTAATTATTGGCAGTAGCCTTAGATGTCTTGAAAATCAAGTCGCCACCTTTAATCTCAGATGCCGAAATTTCATCCGTAACATTATTGTATTCAGCATCTGTTGCCACTTTAAGAGTGATGGAATTAACTTTAGATGCAGTAATCTGGTCAATCGTTACAAGGACATTGCTCACAGCTTTGTCGATAGCAGGAGAGGTGATTGATGCCACGGAAGCATCCTTTTTCCTGCCACATCTAATGTTATTCCAATTGTTTGTATTCGTGTTGAAATTCTCAATAGTCCAAACATCTTCACCAATAGTTGCATTCCAAGTCGAGGTGTAGTTATTAATCTTTTTACCTCCTTCATTTGGGAATGTCAGAACCTTGTATGGCTCTGCTGCAAATGTAACGCTCGCCACTAGTGCGAGAACCAACGACAATGAATAGCGTAAAATTTTATTCATAAGCTAAATAGTTAAATGGTTAATTAATTGATTCCAAGTTTTTTGGGGAAAAGAGGAGACATGCCATATCCCCTTTCTTTTTGCAAAGGTAGACAATATATCTTAAATCATTATAAATCGTGGCAATAATTTTGCATTAAAATGCTATGACACAATATGATTTACCATCATACGGCCTTGCAGAGTTAGCCCCTGCAAGACCGTATGCGTAATCGGCGAAGCCGACATCTTTAGAATCTTTAGAATCCGTGTGAAAATGATGAACGATGTGCGAATGCGGCACCCTCTCTTTTAATCGCCCTCTATTATCCAGTCGCCGAGAGTGCGCTTCGCGCTATCGTAGTTGACGCCTATCTTCACGAGGCGCTTGCCTGAAGCAGAGTAAGGCACGAGATAGCCCTTGTCGTTTATCTGCTTGATTGCCGCCTCAGCGGAGCCGTCATATTTCAGCTCCATCACGTAGATAACGTCGGGGAAATATATCACCACGTCGGCACGTCCTATGGCACTGCACTCCTCCACACGCACGTTGCCCCCCAAGAGCGTGAAGATGAGATAAAACACGGTCTGCACGTCGCGCTCCGTCTTGTTTGACAGCCGGTTGCTGATGCTCGCCAGATAAGCACGCATTCGTTCAAGGGCGCCATTGGCATCTCCTTCGTAGAGAAGGTCTATGAAGTCGCCCAAGAAGGAATTGTTGTCCATCATCACCGGTGATAGGTAGTTTGGCGCAAGGCTTCGGAACATGCCTAAGCGCACCTCACGATTGGGATAGTCGAGGACAAACCTGTTGGTTATAGGGCTATACTTCTTTATGGTGAGGTAGCCACTTTGGTATAGCAGCGGCAAGGCGGTGGTCATCTGCTCGGGCGACACATCGAAGTCGTCTACCGAAGCAGCCTTGCCCTCTATGTCGCGTATGCCCACATGAAACTTCCTCATCACGTTTATTACATACGAAGGCGTGCCAGACCCGAACCAGTAGCTACCGAGCTCCTGATGCGACATGGCGAGGATAAGGCTAAAGGGATTAAATATATCTTCCGAGTTTTTGCTGAAATGGTAGCCGTCGTAATATTCCGTGAGCCGCGAGAGCATCTCGTCATAGTCCACGCCTTGACTCTCGGCCAACAACTCCACGTCACGCCGCATAATTGTCGTAAGTTCCGCCTTGCTAATGCCGCAGATGGCGGAAAACTGATCGGCCATGGATATGTTGTTGAGGTTGTTGAGCTCGCTGAAGATGCTGAGCTGTGAAAACTTTGTTATGCCGGTGATGAAGACGAACTCCAAGTAGGGGTCAAGCATCTTCAGCGGGCTATAGAAGTTTTGCATTATGAGCCTGAGGTCGTGAAGGTTATCTTCCTCGTGCACCACGTCGAGCAGTGGCGCGTCATACTCGTCGATGATGACCACCACCTTCTGCCCCGTCTTCGCATAGGCTTTCACTACGAGATCCTTCAGGCGGATATTAGCATCCACCTTGTCGCTCTTAAAGCCAAACAAAGCCTCTTGGTCGGTGAGGATATCGTCGAGATAACGACCAAGCCGTGCCTTATCCATGTGCTTGGCGCCACTCATGTCGAAGTGGAGCACGGGATGCTTCACCCAATCTTTTTCGTAGTCGGCAATGGCGAGCCCCTCGAAGAGATCCTTCCGCCCCTCATAGTAGGCATGAAGCGTGGAGGCGAAAAGCGACTTGCCGAACCGCCTTGGGCGGCTCAGGAAGATGAACTTCAAGCCTCTCTTCAAGAAATCTACGATATACCGAGTCTTGTCCACATAGACATAGTTTCCCTCAATAATGTTTTGGAACGTCTGAATTCCTATGGGGTATCTCCTTATCTCCTTTTCCATGGCTTTTCCTTATTTTGTCGCTAAGTTACGAAAAAAATACGAGCCGATAAACGACAAAGAAAAATAAATAGCGTAAATTTGCAAAAACCTAATTTTCACAGACACATGAACAAGCAACTAATCCACAAGCCGATAGCCATGCTGGCTCTCGCCGCCCTCTCTGCTATCCCTGCCTTGGCAAGCGACAACGTGAAGGCACCTGCGCCAATACTCCCCCTGCCAGAGCAGAAGCAAATAGACTGGCAGAAGATGGAGACCTACGCCTTCATCCATTTCGGACTCAACACGTTCAACGACCGCGAGTGGGGCTATGGCGACTCCGACCCGAAGACCTTCAACCCCAAGCGCCTCGATTGCGAGCAGTGGGCACGCACGCTCGTGGCGGCTGGCATGAAGGGCGTCATACTCACCGCCAAGCACCACGACGGCTTCTGCCTCTGGCCTTTCGCCGGCAACGACTACAACGTGAGCCAGTCGCCGTGGCGCGACGGCAAGGGCAACGTGGTGCGCGAACTCGCCGACGCCTGCAAGAAATACGGGCTGAAGTTCGCTGTCTATCTCTCGCCCTGGGACCGCTCACGCGCCGATTACGCCACGCCGCAATACCTGCCTTATTTCTACGCGCAGCTGCGCGACCTCCTCACCAACTACGGCGAGGTGTTTGAGGTGTGGTTCGACGGTGCCAACGGCGGCGACGGCTACTATGGCGGAGCGAAAGACAGGCGTACCATAGACCGCAAAAACTACTACAACTACCCGCGCATCTTCGAGATGCTCGACAGCCTGCAACCGCAAGCCGTGGTCTTCGGCGACGGAGGACCCGGATGCCGATGGGTGGGCAACGAGAAGGGATTTGCCGGAGAGACCAACTGGGCGTTCCTGCGCAAGGGCGAGGTGTATCCGGGATACCCCAAATACCCCGAACTGCAATATGGCCACGCCGACGGCAACCAGTGGACGGCGGCAGAGTGTGACGTATCAATACGCCCGGGATGGTTCTACCACCCCGAGGAGGATGACAAGGTGAAGTCGCCGGAACAGCTCGCCGACCTCTATTACCGCAGCGTGGGCCACAACGCCACATTCCTGCTCAACTTCCCCGTAGACCGCGACGGACTTATCCACCCCGTCGACTCTGCCAACGCCGTGAATTTCCACAAGATGATAGAGCGCGAGCTGGGCAACAACATCGTGGCTGGCATCGCGCCAAAGGTCTCCAGCACGCGAGGCAAGAACTTCCCGGCAAAGGCGCTCACCGACAAATCATGGGACACCTATTGGGCAACGCCCGACGGCGTGACGACAGCCGACATTGAGTTCCGCTTCAAGAAAGCACAGCCCATGAACCGCATCATGCTGCAGGAATACATCCCCTTGGGACAGCGCGTGAAGAAGTTCTGCGTGGAATATCTCGCGCCCGACGGCTCATGGAAAACCGTTGACCAGCCAGAGGAGACCACTACGATAGGCTATAAGCGCATTCTCCGTTTCGCCACGGTTAGCTCCAAGGGCATACGCGTGCGCATCCTCGACTCCCGCGGTCCGCTCTGCATCAACAACATTGGCGTATTCTACGGCGGCAAGGACTCGCAACTGTCGTGGAGCAAGGCCGCCGAGGACATCGTATCGCTGCCGCTTACCGTCAACGAGCAGGGCAACGACGCCGTGCTTATAGATCTCGGCAAGGCCGTGGACATCAACACGCTGCAATACCTGCCCGTGCAGGGCGACAAGCCCACGGGCCTGATCCACTCCTACACCATCAGCACCTGCGACGCCAACGGCAACACGCTCAGCATCCTCGCCTCGGGAGAGTTCTCTAACATACAAAACAACCCGATAACGCAAACCGTCAGCTTCAAGACGGTGAAGACGCGCTACCTCAAGCTCAAGGCCGACCGCATGGTGACACCGGGCGAGAAGATTCGCTATGCCAAGATAGGCGCGAAATAGCAGATAACCCATACTTACCACATAATCGTTGGGAAATAGGGAAAAGCCTATGTTAAAATAGGGAAAAGGGATGTCACGGCTAATGTATTTGCCGTAACTTTGCAACCATAACATTAATAAAAAGACAAAGAATATGGGCAAGTCATTCATTATCGGCATGTCGGCTCTGCTGCTTCTCGGCAGCTGCGACACTTATACGGGTAGCGGTGCCTACGTTGGCAGCTCTTTAGGCAGCATTTTCGGTTCAGCCATCGGCGGCATAGCCGGAGGGCCTCGCGGCAGCGATGTGGGCACCTTGGCGGGTATGGTTGGAGGAGCCGTGGTTGGCGCGGCAATAGGCCAGGCCGCTGACCAGAGGCAAGAGGCACAGCGCGACGCCGACATTGCCAACATGCGCGCGAAAAGGGCAGCGAGGCAGGCGAGGAGCCAAAGTTCCTATACCGAATATGACGGCAATGCGGCCGACAACAGCGGCTTCGATGCCAACAACGGTGGCGACGACCGCATATACGACTTCAAGGGATCCGACTACAGCGGCAACTACAGCGCACAGCAGCCTGACGTGACCATGCCAATGGAGTCGGGCGTGGAGAGCCTCGCCGGCGACCTGAAATACACTTCCGACATAGAGATAAGGAACGCGCGTTTCGTCGACGACAACCAAAACGGCAAGATCGAACGCGGCGAACTGAGCAAGGTGATTTTCGAGGTCTACAACCGTGGCAACCACACGCTCTACGACGTGGTGCCAACGGTGGTGGAGACATCGGGCAACCGCCACATCTTCATATCGCCAAACATGCACGTGGAGTCGATACAGCCGGGCAAGGGCATAAGATACACCGCCCTCGTGAAAGCCGACAACAGGCTCAAGGCCGGCGACGCCCACTTCTGCGTCAGCGTGGTGCAGGGCGATAAGAAAATAAGCAAGGTGTGCGAGTTCAACATCCCCACGGTGAGATAACTCGCGCAAGCTCCTATAAACCATCCAACGGCTTTATACTGCAGTGTATCGTACACGCCAGTGTAAAGCCGTTGCTTTTTCCTGCACTATTGTGCGTTACCACGCTTGTCTTCAAAAGTCGTGAGGAAAATGTGACAGAAAAGGCAAAAAGTCGTGAGGAAAATGTGATTTTCTTTTGGTTAATAGCTGAAAATGAGTAACCTTGCACAAAACAGGCATTATCCATGAAAAGATTACTCATTAAAGATCTATATAAATGGAAGACAAAGGCGGACAGGAAGCCTTTGATCTTGCGAGGAGCGAGACAGGTTGGCAAGACTTGGATAGCATTGCCTATGACAGCAACGCTATCTTTTCGCGAAGCTTTTTCGATGATTCGCCTACTCCCTACCCCACGATCCACGGCAGAGGGAAGAAAATAACGGGCGAAAAGGAAACAACCAATCCTAAATTTACTGCGAATTTACAGTAGATTTCGGATTGGTTGTTTTTTTGTCGTTCAGTCTCTGGCTCACACGCGTGCCCTCTTTTTAATCTCAGTGGTGACGCGGCGTTGGCGAGGTCTACTCCACGTTCAGCATCTTAACATAGGGATTGGCCTTAGTGAACGGATGCCACGTCTCCTTACCTTTGCCATTAGGGTTGCCATACTTGCAAAAGTTTGTCCAATAGTCCATCATCTCGTCGGCCAAAGCATAGTCTTCTTTGGTGAACGGTCGCCACGAGCGGTTGAGCGTGTGGAACATGTACCACAATTCCGACGAATGGAAGGCACCGTCGGTTGAGCCAGGCAACTTGCGTGCGAAATAATACTGGTAAACCTTGTGCTGCGGGCTTATCGAGTCGCGCACGTAGCAGAAGCGGTCGAGTTGCTTCTGCATGGCCATTATGTCGTCCATTGTTTGTCCTATCATGTAGTCCACGTCTGCCACGGTGCCGTCCATTACCGCGTCGTCGAAGTCCTCTGGCAGTATCTTGCCGTCAACGTGTGGCGATGCCACGCCCCATGCCATGAGCTTCAGGATGTCCTCCGGCTTGGCTGCCCTCATTTTCGTGATGTCTGTAAGACCAGCCTCATCCATTATTGCCTTACACCTCTCTTCTGCTGTCTGTTTTTCGTCGCCGGTAGGAAAGAACGTGCCCAGTCCGCCGCCGCTCTGTATGATGGCGTGGCGAATGAGACCGCGTGAGGCAGGTGCTGAGACCAGGTTCTTGATGCTTGCCGCGCCGGCGCTCTGCCCCAGCACGGTTATGTTGTCAGGATCACCACCAAACTGCGCTATGTTGTCGTGCACCCATTTCAGCGCGGCAATCTGGTCGGTCAAGCCGTAGTTGCCCGAGATGTGGTCGGCATTCTCAGCTTGAAGCGCGGGATGGGAGAGGAAGCCAAGCATACCGAGGCGGTAGTTTATGGTGACGAGTATCACGCCGCGTGTTACCCATGCGTCGCCGTCCATCGTTATCTCATTGCCGTAGCCGTTGAGATACCCCCCGCCGTGCACCCAAAACGCCACGGGCAGCTTCTTGCCGATGGCTGAGAGCGATGCCGTAGGAGCCCACACGTTGAGGTAAAGGCAATCTTCGCTCATCGTAGGGCTTTCTTGCTGGTAAAACTCTTTCCAATAAAAGGAGCCGGGATCCTGACCGCCCTGCCACGAGATGTTGCCCCAGTGGTCAGCCTGGCGAATGCCTTTCCAAGGCTGCGCGGGCTGCGCTGCTTTCCAGCGCAGTTCGCCCACGGGGGCTTGAGCGTAGGGCACGCCACGGAAGACGGTCACGCCACTGGTGGCAGAGGCCACGCCCTGCAGCTTGCCGCCAGTGGTCTTCACTACGTTTTGTCCCCAAGTCAATGCAGCCGTCAGAGAGACGGCCGCCAGCAAAAGTAGTTTTTTCATCTGCATATAAGTTTGTTTGTGTTGGTCGAGTAAATGGCTTGCGCAAGCCTCCTTATGGGCTTTTTCAAACGCAAGCTTCCCTCGACCCCTTATGACGGGTCGAGGGGAAAGGGTGAGCCTTACGGCCTTAATTTCTCTTCAGGAGGTTGAGCTTCACTTGTGGACGCAGCACGTTGTGCACCTTTTGCTGATACTTGCCGACCTTTGCGGCGCTCTCAGCCTCCACCTTCGATGCCGACGAGCAGATGAGGAAGCGGTAGGTGCCTGGCGTGGTGACCCATGCGCTCTTGCCCTCGTCAAACGAGGCGAGGTCGGCGGTGCTCACGGTCATCGTCACCGTCTCGCTCTCGCCGGGCTGCAGCAGGCGCGTCTTGGTGAAGTCGCGCAGCTCTTTCTCAGGCTTGTTTGCCTTCTTGCTGTTGGGCGCTGCAACAAACAGCTCTACGACGTTGCGACCGGCGCGGCTGCCCGTGTTCTTCACGTCTACGCTCACGGTGTACTTGTCGCCCGCCTGAGTCACCTTCATGCCGCTATAACCGAAGGTGGTGTAGGACAGACCGTAGCCGAAAGGATAGGCCACTGTCTTGCCAAAGGAGTCGAAGTAGCGGTAGCCCACGTAGATATCCTCCTCGTAGTCGGTATAGTCAATGTCTTTCTTCGGCTCGCGTTTCTCCTGCTTGCCTTCGTCGCGGCCCCACATGAACATCGATCCCATCGTCTTGTCGTCTACCTCTGCGGGGAAATTGCGGTCAGCGTAGGCATCGCCATAGTTCACCTCGAACGTCATGGGCAGTTTGCCCGAGGGGTTAACCTTGCCCGAGAGCACGTCTGCCACGGAGAAACCCATCTCTTGACCGCCCTGCCACGTGCAGAGCACCGCGTCCAGCTCGCCTTGCCAGCTCGCCACGTCGATGGGGCTGCATATGTCGAGCAATGCCACTACCTTCTTGCCAGCAGCATGATATGTCTTCACCACACGACTGATGACCTGTTTCTCACCGTCGTTGAGATAGAAGTCGGTCTTCGGCCGGTCGGTCGCCTCACCACTCTTGCGGCCAATGGTGATCACAGCCACGTCGGTGGCTGCCACCGTGGAAGCCAACAGGCTGTCGGTCAGTTCCATCTCTGCCGGACGCGCGGGTGGAGCCAGCGTGAAGGATGGACGGCCTGTTGGGAAGAGCTTCTTGTAAGCCTCCTCGTTGTAGCCGCTATAGGTGTTGGCAAGAGGCTTGTAGACATCGTAGCCAGCGGCGAGCAAGCCTTCCACCAGCGATACTGCGTAGTGGCCCACGCTTGCTCCGCCGAAGCCTGATCCACCGCTGATGATGTCGTAGCTTGTGTTGCCGAACAGCGCCATGCGCTTTGCAGTGAGCGGCAGTACGTTGGCGTTGTTCTTCAGCAGTACCATGCCATCGGCAGCCACCTCGCGCACCACCTGCGCATGAGCCTTGAGGTCTGGATCACTGGTATATCCATTGCCTTTGAACGTGTTGCTCTTCACTATCAGCTCCAGCACGCGGCGAACGTTGTTGTTGAGGATGTCTATCGAGAGCTTGCCGCTCTTCGCTGCCTCGTGTATGGCCTTATACTGCCTATCCTGTCCTGGCTGCAGCATCTCGTTGCCGGCGGTCATCGACAAAGTGGCATCGTTGCCCGCGTTCCAGTCGGAAACGAACATGCCTTTCCAGCCCCATTCATCGCGCACGACGGAGGTCAGCAAGTCGCGGTTTTCCACGACATACGGCCCGTTGAGCTTGTTGTATGATGTCATGATGGTCCAGGGGTTGCTTTCCTTAATCATTATCTCGAATGCTTTGAGATAAATCTCGCGCAACGCCCGCTGTGAGACACGCGAGTCGTTGTTGTTGCGGTTGGTCTCCTGGTTGTTTGCCACGAAGTGCTTCGGCGAGGCTGCCGTGCCCTCGCTCTGCACGCCGTTGACATATCCAGCTGCCATCATGCCCGAGAGGTAAGGGTCTTCTGAGTAATACTCGTGGTTGCGTCCGCACAACGGCGAGCGCATCAGGTTCATCGACGGGGCGAGTATCCAGTCGAGGCCGAAGACCTTGACCTCGTTGCCTATGCCACGTCCCACCTTGAAGGCGGCTTGCCGGTCCCATGTGGAGGCTATGGTCATCGTCGCGGGAAAGTCGGTGGTGATGTATTCGTGGTGATCCCACGGGCGCGTCTCTGCCATGCGCAAGCCCTGCTGACTGTCGGCGCAATAGATGGCTGGTATGCCCAGGCGCGGTATGGCGTATGTGCTGCCCGCCGTGCCGGGGAATTTGGCGTCGTCGTTGAAGTGCATGCCACAGCCCAGCAGCAGGTGGCATTTCTCCTCAAGCGTCATCTCACTGATTACCTCGTCGATGTTGTCGGCGCGCAACTTCACTTGGGCGGTTGCGCTTCCAGCCATGGTTATTGCGAGGCTGGCGACAATAAAAAGAGATTTCGTGTTCATTGTGTTTTTTAATAATTAAAGTCCATGCCAATTCGTGTGGGACAAAATCGTAGTGTTCCACGACAAGCCTTGCCCACACGAGCCGACATGACATTGATATTAATAACCTGTATTTTGCTTCATGTTGCCGTTGAGTTTGATCTCCTGGTCGGGTATCGGGAGCACCTCGTTCTTGTTGGCCTTGTAGCCGGCGTTGGTCTGCGTATATTCCACTATAGCCTTCGTGCCGTCGAACGCGGGCATCTCCTTGCCCTTGTTGGCGAGGTTGCTCTCAGCGTCGCCCCAACGCACGAGATCCATCCAGCGTGTGCCTTCGCCCCATAGCTCCAGGCGCTTCTCGGTCTTGATATCGTCCATGGTAATGGAGGTCTTCGCGGGCAACTTCACGCGCTCGCGCACCTGATTGAGGTCGTTCAGGGCCTCGGCTTGGTTGCCACTCTGCAGGTTGGCCTCGGCTGCGAGCAGCAGCACCTCGGCATAGCGCATCCACACATAGTTGGTAGACGAGAAGAGACCGTAGACATAGTAGTCGGTGTTGAGCAGGCGCTGCTTCCAGTTCCAGTAGCCTTCATGTCCGTGCAGCATTTTGCCCGGAGCCACGGTGATGCCAATCTCCGCGAGCTGGCTCTGCGTCTTTATGCTCTGGTTGAGACGGTAGCCGTCTTTGCCCTCCTCCTTCACAAAGGCATCGTAGAGGTCTTTCGTCGGGTTTATGAAGCCGTATGCCGAGTTGGAAATGGTGGGGTCGGTGCAGTTCCAGTTGTAGAAGTCGGCACGGAAGCCACGGTAGATGTAATAAAGGCCATACTGCAGGTTGTTGTAGTCTACCACGGCGTTCCATTCGAAGATGTGCTCGGGGTCATAGTCGTTGCCAGCGTGCAGCAAGTCCTCGTAAGCGCCGGTGTTGAGGCGATAGAGGCCGGAGCTGACCACTTGGTTGAGGTATTGCGCAGCCTCGCCGTATTGCCCGGCAAACACTAAGACCTTGCCCAAAAAGGCTTTAGCACCAGTCTCGGTGATGCGCACGTTCTTGTCGGTCAGGCTTTGCTTCTTGGTGAGATTGCCGCTGCTGATGGCCTCCTTCATGTCGTTGGCGGCTTGAGCGTAGAGTTCCTCACGCGTGGAGTTGGGCAGGTTGTAGTTGCCGTCAGCCAGGATATGGTTCACGACGGGTGTCGTGCCAAAGTAGGCGCCAAGGTAGAAGTGGGCGAAACCGCGGAAGAAGTAAGCCTCTGCGAGGTCGCGTTTCTTCACAGGCGTGTCGAAGGTCTCAAACTTCTCGATGACGAGGTTGGCGTGGTAAATCATGGTATACAGGGCCTCATACATCGACTGTATCAGCTCGTTGGTCGGACCGAACGTGTAAGAGCCGAGGTCCTCGCGCTGCGCATTGTCGTTACGTTGTCCGCCACCGCACCACACGTCGTCCGACAGCAGGTCGTCGATGCATTTCACTACGCCGTACACATCCTCGCTGCCGAGGTCCACATAGCAAGCCGTGATAGCTGCCTCTGCGTCGTCATCGGTCTTGTAGAAGTTTTCCTCAGAGCCTTTGTTGCCCATCTGCTCAATGTCGAGCTGGCTGCTGCATGCCGTCAAGCCGAGCATGGCAAGCAGGGTTATGACTAATATGTTATTGATATGTTTCATGACTTATTTCACTGATTATATGTATGTGTCAGTTTTGAAAGAAGATTTGGAGAGGTTTAGAAGGTTACGTTGCATCCCAGCACAATCTTCTTTGATACCGGGTATGTGCCCGCGTCGATGCCTTGGTATGAGCCTGTGCCTGCCGATGCCGACTCGGGGTCGAAGCCCTTGTAGGAGGTGAACGTGAAGAAGTCTTCAAGAGAGACGTAGAACCTCAGGTTGTCTACGGCAAACTTGCGCGTGATCTGCTTTGGCAGAGTGTAGCCGAGCTGTATCTGCTTGATCTTGAAGTAAGACCCGTCCTTCACCATTGCGCTTGATATGGCATACTTGGATATGTCGGCGCTGGCCTTGGGGTGCGAGGCGTGGGTGTTGGTCGTCGACCAGCGGTCGTCGTACCATTCGCCCTTCAAGCGGTTGCCCGTGGTGCGGTCACTGGTGAAGAGGTTCTGGAAGATGTCGCTGCCTGCCACTCCCGATCCGAAGATGATGGCGTCGAAGCCTTTCCATGCCAAGTCGATGGTCAAGCCGTATGTGACGCTTGGTATGGCTGAGCCGATGTTGGTGCGGTCCTCAGTTGTAATCTCCCCGTCGCCGTTGATGTCCTCAAACATTGGCTCGCCGTCATCAGGGTTGATGCCCTTGAACTTGTAGCCGTAGAAGTGCCAAACCTGTTGTCCCTGCTCGAAGATTGTGAGCGGGTCGTTGAGACGACTGTAGCCTGTGATGTAGTCGATGCTCGGGTCAAGGTAGGTGACGCGGTTGCGCAAGGTTGACATGTTGCCGCGGATGCCGTAGTTGAAACTGCCGACATGGTCGCGCCATCCCAGTTCGATCTCAAGTCCGCGGTTGGAGACGGTGCCGGCATTCATCGGCGAGAACGTACCGCCAGCGATGAGCGACGGCTTGACACCATTGACCAGCAGGTTGTCGGTCTTCTTGTTGTACCAGTCGATGGTGAGATTGAGGCGGCTGTTGAAGAAACGTGCGTCGAGGCCGATGTCGAATTGTGTGGAAGTCTCCCACGTCAGTTTGCTGTTGCCGAGCGAGTTGGGCACGGTGGATGTGGTATACTGGAAGTCGGAGTCGTCGCCATAGGCGTACTTCGCATTAGAGGTCATGCTTGTGGCATAGAGGTACCCGTAGAGCGGGCCGACAGAGCCATTCTTACCCCATGAGCCGCGAACCTTGAAGTAATCCCACCATTTTGGCATCTTCTGCCAGAACTTCTCCTGCGAGGCGACCCATGCAAGCGACGTGGCGGGGAAGTAGCCCCAGCGGTTGGTCGTGGGGAGCTTAGAGAGGTCGAAAGCGTCGGCACGGAGCGAGAACTGGAAGAGGTAGCGGCTGTCGAAGGCGTAGGTGACGCGTCCAAAATACGACTCGCTCGTGTTGACCGAGCGTGAGCCACTATTGGTGCGCTTTGCCGTAGCACTGGCATAGTCGAGCCATCCGAAGAGGCGTGGGTCATCGCCGTCGAGGACGTTAGCTCCGTCGGGTTGCAGGCCGCCCGTGGTGTAGGTAGATGTCTCGCGGGTGAACGAGTGACCCACCATGGCTGTGATGTCGTGCTTCTTGGCTATTGTCAGGACATAGTTGAGATAGTTGTCCCACTGGTAGTTGATGCCTTCGCTGTTGGTCTGCGAGAAGTTGGAATACTGAGAGTAGCGCTGTGAGCTGGCGTAGTAAGGATAGGTGTAAGTCTGGCTGTTGCGTCCGGAGACATTGTAGCCGAACTTGGACGTAAAGGTCAGGCCTTTTACGGGATTCAACTCTACGGCGAAGTTGCCGTTGACGCGAGTCGAGCGGTTGTCGCGCTCAGCCGACGCGTTTGCCGCCAACGGGTTGGCGAATACATAGAAGTTGGAGACAGAATAATAGTTGTCGTTGGCATCTTTCAGGATTTTCCAGCCGCTGTCGAGTATCGACTGCATGTTTGCAGGCAGGTTGTTGGCAGAATAGGTGACTGCCGTGAGCGGATCCATGAGGAAGGCGTCGTTGATGGCCTCACTGTCGATGCCGCGCATCTTCATCTTGCTCATGTTGGCATTAGCAGAGACCTTGAGCCACGGCTTGATCTTATAGTCGAGCTTCACGTTGCCGTTGAGACGCGAGAAGCGGTCTACGTTGGTCTTGAGCATGCCGTCGTTGGTGAGATAGCCAACGGAGACGTAGATGTTGCCTCGGTCGTTGCCGTTGGAGAAGGCTACGTTGTGCTTCATCATCTTCGTTGACTCGAAGGTTTCGTCAAACCAGTTGGTGTCGGTCTTGCCGTCCCAGAAGCTGTCCACTGCCTGTTGTGAGAAGTTGCCGGCGTCGACCATGTACTCGGCATATTCGCGCGCGTTCATCATGCGAGGCTTGTGGGCAAGCGAGTTGCTTGCGAACTGGAAGTCGTAGGTGATCTTTCCCCACGAGTCTTTCGAAGCCTTTCCGCTCTTTGTGGTGATGAGCACCACGCCGTTGCCGGCCTGCGCACCGTATATGGCAGCCGAGGCAGCGTCCTTGAGCACCTCCATCGACTCGATGTCGTTGGGGTCAATGCTGTTGATAGAACTCATGATGATACCGTCGACAACGTAAAGAGGCGACATGTCGGAGTTTGACGAGTAGCCGCGTACGCGGATGGCGGGCGTGGAACCAGGCATGCCGCTGGTGGTGATGACCTGCACGCCGCTGGTCTTGCCCGCCAGAGCTTCCTCTGCTGAGGTAATGGTTCTATTGGCTACATCCTCGTCTTTCACCTTAGATATGGATCCGGTGACGTTGCTTTTCTTCTGCACGCCATAGCCTACGACGATCACATCGTCGAGCATCTTGCTGTCTTCAACGAGCTTGATGTTGATGCGCGCTGTGTTGGCTTGCTTCTCTTGGGAGGTATAGCCAACATAAGAGTAGACGAGGGTAGAGCCGCGCTTGACCTCAACGATGTACTTACCGTCAAGGTCGGTAATGGCTCCCGTGCTTGTGCCTTTTACCTGAACGCTGACGCCGATGAGGGGTTCGCCGTTCTCGTCGGTGACGTTGCCGCTGACTTTAATGTTGCCTTGTGCCATCATGGTGAGGCTCACGTAGAAAAGCACAAGCAGGGTTAACAATCTTCTGATTCTTAATTGCTTCATAGTTTTTAGGTGATTGTTTATATTAATTGTTTTGACGTTTCTGGCTTACGGTTGCAAAATTAGGGCGAAAAGATGAAATGGGGTTTATGTACGTTCTTTTTCGCTTTTGCTGTTTTCCAATCCGCATTTTGGTGCGTCCAAAAGTTTGTTGACGCGTCCAAAATGCGGAAATCTTCTTCTTAATCAGATGTTTGGCTCATCCCAAACTTGGGTCGCGGTACATGTCACTTGCTGCGAAAGGCCTGCCACGCGCAGCATGAAATCGCCTTCTTCGAGCCTCCATTTGCCGTCGTCATCGACAAACGCAAGGTCCTTAGCGGGCAGTTTAAACGTTATGGTCTTTGTCTCTCCTGGCTGCAGTTGCACCTTCGTGAAGTTGCGCAGGCGTTTGTTGTCGGGCACGCTTGTCGCCACGAGGTCGCTCGAATAGAGCAGTACGGCTTCCTTGCCTGCACGCGCACCGCTGTTGGTGACATCCACGCTTACGATCAGCTGATCGTTGGCGCAGAACTTGGTCTTGTCCACACGCAGGTTGCTATATTTATAAGAGGTGTAGCTAAGTCCGTAGCCGAACGGCCAAAGCAGCGACACCTTTGCGTCGTAGTTGTACATGCCTTCCATGGTGCCCACTTCCTCGGAGACCTTGTAGTCGTAGTTGGCAAGTGAGTTTATCTCGCGCGGATAGGTATATGGCATCTTCGCTGAGAAGTTGGCATCGCCAGCGAGCAGGTTGACAAGGGCGTCGGCACCGTAGTTGCCAGGCAGAAGGATGTCGACAACGGCGTTGCAGAGCGGCTCAATGTCGGTGATGAGGCGCGGACGACCCTCGTTGAGCACGAGGATGATGGGCTTGCCTGTCTTTGCCAACGCCTTGACAAGGTTGCGCTGGTTCTCAGAGAGTGTCAGGTCGGTGAGGTTGCCGGGAGTCTCACAATATGAGTTCTCGCCAACGCAGGCAACGATGATGTCGGCCTGCTGAGCCGCACTGACGGCACGGCCTATCTGCGGCTCGTTCTCATCAAACCATGAGCCGGTCTCGTTGTAGGTCACGCCTTGCTCAAGCATGACATTCTCCTTGCCGAACTTATTGCACATGGCCTCGTAAATGGTGTTGTATTGTGCTGACAAATCCTCCTCGTTGCTGCCCTGCCAAGTGTATGACCAGCCTCCATGGAGACAGCGCATCTGGTTGGCGTTGGGACCGGTGACGAGAATCTTTTTAGGCTTGGCGCTTGACGTCTTGACATTCAAGGGCAGTATGCCATCGTTTTTCAGCAGCACCTCGGTTTCCTCGGCGGCACGCAAAGCCTCGTCGGCAAACTCGCGCGAGCCATATTTCTCATAACCTTTGCCGCCTGTGTCTGGCTTGTCGAAAAGACCGAGGCGGTACTTCAGGCGCAGCACGCGGCGCACAGCGTCGTCGATGCGCTCCATGGACACCTTGCCTTCCTCGACAAGCTCTTTGAGCAGCGTGCAGAAGTTGGTACTGTAGGGATCCATCGACATGTCGATGCCGGCGTTGATGCCCATGCGTATGGCTTCTTTCTTGTCTTTAGCCACTTTCTCGCGCGAGTAGAGGTTGGTGATGTCGCCCCAGTCGGTGACAATCATGCCGTCCCAGTTGAGGTCTTTCTTGAGCCACTGCGTGAGATATTTGTAGCTGCTGTGCACTGGCACGCCGTTGATCGACGAGGAGTTGGGCATAATGCTCAACGCGCCTGCCTGCACGGCTGCCTTGAACGGTGCGAAGTATTTCTCGCGGAGCATTGCGGGCGAGAGATATGCGGGCGTGCGGTCTTTGCCGCTCCACGGCGCGCCGTAAGCAAGATAGTGCTTCACCGAAGGCGCCACGTTCCACACGCCGAGATGGTTGGGGTCTTGGCCTTGGTAGCCTCTGATCTCGGCTTCCGCCATGCGGGCGTTGACGACAGCGTCTTCGCCAAAGCTCTCCCAGATGCGTGACCAACGTGGGTCGCGTCCAAGGTCAAGCACGGGGTTGTAGACTTGCGACACGTCGGCGGCACGCGTCTCATAGGCACATACCCTCGCCATGGTCTCGGCAATAGACGGATTGAACGACGCGCCGACGTTTATCGGTTGTGGAAAGAGAATGCAACCCTGCTGATAGGACGCGCCATGGTTGTTGTCAAGGGCATATAATGTGGGAATGCCCAGTTGCTTCATGGTCTTCTTCTGTACCTTGCCAACAATCTTGCGCCACTCGTCGACGGAGAGAGCTTGGCCGGGAGCGTTGAAGAAATTGCCCACCTTGTATTTATTGATGGCCTCGTCGAGCTTTGCCTCGTCGAGCTTCCAAGCTATTTTCGTGTCGGGAGTGTAGACCTCCAGCCCCATGGGTTCGAGTTCCTTGAGCAGGTGCTTCTCGTCCAGCTTCATCATCTCGCTGATGCGGCTGTCAGACACGCCATACTGCTTCAGCTCGTTGCTGAGCTTGGTGCGGTCCACCTTGGCGTTCTCATAGGTCCTTGTGCCCAAGACATCGATGCTCAGGGTGAGCATCTGCCCAATCTTCTCGTCAAGGGTCATCTTCTTCAATGTGGCCTCGACCTTGGCCTCCAACGCTTCGTCGCGGGGGATGGCGGGGCGCACGCCCTGTGCCATGGTTTGCGTGGCGAGTAGCGCGGAAACTGCCAGCACGCTTAGTTTTCTTCTATTCATTGCTTTATATTTTAATTTAACCTTTATTCTTTCACCCTTAATGTCTTCACGAGTTTGATAAGCTCGCTGTCGTGGTTGTAAGCCATGTGGCAGTTGTTGTCGAAAATCATCGTCGCTCCCTTTTCCTGGCTGTACGCCTCCCAATCGGGCATGCCTTCAGCCGTAGGCTTGCCGGTCTTGGCGAAGCTTATCCATGCCACGCTCATCTTCCGCGCCAGCTCCCGTGCCTCGGGCGTATTGCCGGTCATGCCTGCCTGCCGTGCCGTGTTGTTGAAGACGAACGGAATCTCCATGCAGTGGACTGCCTTGAAGATGCCATTCAGTGCCGGCGACTGCCATGCGAAGAGGTACATGTAGACGGGCGCGCCTTTCAGCCTGGTCTTCAGCCGTGCTTGGTCAATGGCCATTTGGCGGAAATTCAGGTCGACATCCATGATGTCGCTTGGCTTCATATCGGGATAGACCTTGGCAAAGGCCTTTATGAGCGCGTCGGTGTTGCTGCCATACTGCTGCCGCAATATAGCCATGGCATCGTTGTCGGTCATGCCACGCGCGGATGGGTCGAAGGCGGAACGGCAGAACTCATTGAGCGTGGTGCCTATTATCACAGGCACATCCTTTGAAATCTGCGGCGCATTGGGCGAGGATGGATGCTGAGGCAACACCGTGCCGTCGACAACCGGCGACCAGCCGAAGATGAAGCCGTCCCAACCTTCTTTCTCTGCCTTTTGCCTTTCCTCTGCCACCGCGGCGTTGCCGGCGGTCATCAGACGCTCATAGGGCACGTCTTTTATCTTGTCTATCGTGGAGAGGTCCAAACCAAGCCTTCTGACGACGTTGGCACCTATGCGGCGCGAATATTTCCTGTCCATGGCCTTCAGTTGTGAGCCGCTCTCTATTATGGCTTTTTGGAAAAGTCCCTTTGCAGACGGCATGGCAAGCAGCGTGGACACCTTGCCGCCGCCACCCGACTGACCGAAAATGGTTACGTTGTCGGGGTCGCCGCCAAACTTGCTTATGTTGGCCTTGACCCAGCCGAGGGCCTTCACGATGTCGAGCATGCCCAAGTTGCCGGTTGAGGCATACTTGTTGCCGAAAGCCGACAGGTCGAGATAACCGAGCACGTTGAGCCTGTGGTTGAGCGTGACTACCACCACCTCGCCGCTCGATGCCAGGCTCGTGCCGTCGTAGGAGGGAAGTTCCTGACCGCTGCCCGCCTGGAAGCCGCCGCCATGTATCCACACCATGACGGGCAGGTGCTTGTTCTTCAGTGTCGATGTCCAAACGTTCAGCCGCAGACAATCCTCACCGGGATGGCCGTCGTCCCAATCGAAAGCGAAAGCCTGCTCATCGCTCTCCCACCCGGTTCGCGCGGGCTGCGGACACGTGGGCCCATAGGCGCGACATGAGCGCACGCCCTGCCACGGACGGGGATCGCGCGGTTCTTCAAAGCGGCCCGCCTCGGCATATGGCACACCTTTGTATATATACACGCCACCGCTCTCGCTGCCGGCAATCTTGCCTTGCGGCAAGGCGATTATGTTGAGGGTGGAATCGGCCACCGTGGCGGTGGTGCCGGTTGAAGGCTGACTGGCGCCTTTCTTGCCGCCGTTGCCGCACGAGGCGACGACAAGCGAGAGGCTTACTAATGCATATAAAACGTTTCTCATGGCTTAAGTTTTTAATTAAGTTACTGCTGGCAAAATTAGGTAAACGAAAGCGCAAAGGCTTTTTGCTGCGTTTTATATTGTTTCACGGGGTTCCAAAACTTTACCAGTCGTCCAAAAACGCCTCAAAAGCCGATTCGGGAGGGAGAAAATCGCCGTGCACCGTACGAATCAACATCGATCCATCAAAAATTTTTTACAACAATCAATGCCGATTGCCATGCGTGTGAGTTGATTTTTTATTATCTTTGCGACATGAAACACTCTTTAATCAAGAACCTCACATTGACTATAATTAAGAACCTTACGTTGACTACAAAGTTTTGCGCCATCGTGCTTGCCATGTGCGCCGCCCTCTCCATGCAGTCGTGTTCCGGCGGCATGGGGAAGCCAGACGCTGGCATCAAGACGAATCCCATCATAGCCACCGAGCCCTCGTGCCAGCAAATAACGTGCATCACCGAAGACAAGGAGGGTTTCCTCTGGGTAGGCACCTTCCGCGGGCTTAACAAGTATGACGGCCACAGCTTTGCGCAATACTACTGCGCCGACGACACCACGGGCATTCCCGACAACCACGTGTACGGCGTATTTTGCGACTCACGCGGCCGTCTGTGGGTATCGACCATTGGTGGCGCATGCGTGCGCGACGAGCAAGACAGGTTTGAGAAGGTGCGCGTGAACGGCAAACTGGTGCCAAGCTACGAAGTGCGTGAAGACAGCAAAGGGAGGATCTTTCTCAAGAGTCAGGCGGGATTGTGTCTTTATGATGAGAGGCAAAAGACTTTCCGCACAGTCATAACCGACATAGAGTTCGTCCCTCAAGGCGACAACATGTTTATTGACCGCAACGACAATCTGTGGCTCGTGGGTTACGACCGGGTAGACTGCTTCAGCACCAGCTCTTTCAAGCTTCAGCACCGCATACGACTTGGCAAGACGATGAAAGACGGCGACTACCTTTCCGACGTGCTCATCGACGACAATGGACTTCTGTGGCTGATGTTCGCCGACGACGTGCTGATAATAAACACCGCCACAGGCAAGTTGCAAGGCTTGCCCTCTGGCATCCGCAAGGCGGGGCTTTACAGTAAAGGGGCGCCGACGTGCGCCACGAACCACGGTGATGGCCGCATCTTGTTCTATGCGCCACACTGCGGCTTGGCAGAGTTCGCACCCCGACAGAACCACGTGACGATGGGCAACATGCGCGTTAAGCCAGCGGGCTTCAGGCCAAAGCTGATGTTCGCCGACTCGCATGGGAATATATGGATGGGCAGTGAGAATCAAGGCATAACCGCACACTACACTTCGCAGGAACGTTTCTGCTCCGACATCCCGCTGCGCGATGCAATTGGCAAGGATGCCGTCATGTCGGTGGCAGCCGACAACGACGACAACCTGTGGATGTTGAGGGGCGACGGTGCGATTGCGGTCTGCCCGAAAGGTGTCGGCAAGCCCGTAGGCATAGACCTGCCGGAGCTTGATGGCAAAATGCCATTCGAAGTGTTTGCCGACCGCTCGGGCAACATCTGGATAGGCGCGGACAATTGTCTCGTAAAAGCACGTTTCGACGGGCGCGAGCTGCACACGGAAAAGGCCTTAAACTTGCCGCGAGCGCTCGACTTTGAGCAAGACAGGGACGGCAACGTGTGGGTGTCGGGATTGAACCCAAACGTGGAGATGATTGCCGCCGACGGCTCACGCAGGTCGTTTAAGGTTGCCGACAAGTCCACAGGCTTTATCTCGGCGATGACCTGTCTCAGAAGTGGGAAAGTGCTGGCGGGGGTCTATTTTGAAGGCATAAGGGTGATAGACCCGAAGACGGGGGCGGTCACGCCTTTGGCAGTAGACTCTGCCGACGTGAGGCAGTGCATGAAAAGGCCGCAATTCGTTCTCTCGTCCATGCTGGCAGACAATCGCGACAATGTGTGGATAGGCACCATAGGCAATGGCCTGCTGCTCTACAACGCGAAGACCCACCATCTGAAGTGCGTGGATGGCATCCTCTGCTCCGACATCTGCAGCATAAGGGAAGACCAGGAAGGCTTCCTGTGGGTCAGCACAATGCGTGGCCTCTACCGCTATAATCCACAGGCAGACAAGGTAGACGCGTTCTTCAAGGAAGACGGCATAGGCGGCAACCAGTTCTACGACCGCGCGTCGTGCCGCATGAGCGACGGCACGATGGTCTTCGGCGGCACCCACGGCATAACAATCTTCAATCCGCTCAATGTCTATGAGGACCGCACGGCGACCCTACGTTTCGGGTATCTGAGGGTGTTCAACTATATCGTAACCCCAGGCGACAAAAACGGCTGCCTGGACAAGCGGCTCGACTTGAAGCCGACAGTGCGCTTGAGCCACTGGCAGCGCACCGTCGGCATTTCCTTCTCCACCATCGACTTCGGCGAGTTTGAGCGCACGCACTACTATTACAAGCTCGACGGCTACGACAAGGAATGGATCAACGGCGGCACAAGTCACGAGGCGTTCTACTCTAACCTGCCCTCGGGACATTACACGCTGCGCGTGCGTGCCGTCACCGACAACCTCGACAACCCCATTGCCGAAGACTCCTTGGAGATAAACGTGGAACCCGCTCCGTGGAACACGTGGTGGGCGTGGCTCATCTACATCGTTGCAGCAGCAGCCATAGTTGCCTACGTGCTGTGGAACCGCCGCTGGGCGCTGATGTCGATTCGCGAGGCTAACGAGGCAAAGCGAAAACTGCAAGAACTGCTCAGCCAAAGCACCGAGATAACGGATGAGACGGGGCAGATGATGTCGCCGCAAGACAAGCTGTTCATGGACGAGATCTACAAGGTGATGGAGCAAGAACTGGACAACGCCGACTTCAACGCCGACCGCGTGTCGGAGTTGATACACGTCTCGCGAAGCAAGTTGTATTATAAGATTAAGGACCTGACAGGCTCCAGCCCGGCCGACTTATTTCGTGTCTACAAGCTCAACCGCGCCGCGCAAATGCTCAAGGAAGGCAAGCACAACGTCTCCGAGATTGCCTGTCTGACGGGCTTCAAATCGCTCTCTTCGTTCTCTACCGCCTTCAAGAAGCAGTTTGGGGTGTCACCCAGCCAGTGGAAGAACAAACCGTTCCCCCACCCCATTCAAAAAGAAGGGCAGGAGAACGGCGGAAAGGAATGCTGAAAGTTCCCCTCCATTTGGAGGAGAGGGGGATGGTCTTACTTAAAAATCTTCTGAGCCAACTCGTAGAGGTTGTTGCGCCACGTGTACCACGTGTGGCCGCCGGGAGCCTCGTCGTAGGTGTAGGCAATACCTGCCTTATCGAAGAGCTTGAGAGCCTTCTTGCAGTTCTTGTAGGCGATGTCCTCCTCGCCGCCCATCAAGAAGGCCAACTGCTTAACATGGCCCAACTTGGGAGCTAAGTTGTTGAGAAGCTTCTGGTAGTTGGCGAATGTGTCCTTGTTATACAACCAGCCGCTGCTCAACACCCAGAAGTAGTCGAACTTCTCGTGGTCGTTCAGCAGCGTCTCCAGTGTCTCCATGCCGCCCATTGACAGTCCGGCGATGGCACGGTGAGCCGCGTCTGCCACGACACGGTAGTTGGCTTCGGTGTATGGTATGATGTCGGTCACCAAGTCTTTCTCGAAGAGAGGCACCTCACCCTCAAGGGTTGTGGTGTTTATGGATCCGTTGGGCATGACGACAATCATCGGACGCATCTTTCCCTCGGCGAGCAGGTTGTCGAGGATGTTTCCGGCGCATCCCACTCCTGGCCACGAGGCGTCGTTGTCGCCGCCGCCATGAATGAGGTAGAGCACGGGCAGGTTCTCCGCCGACTTCTCATAGCCAGCCGGCGTCCAGACGTGCATACGGCGCATCTGCCCAAGCGTGCGGCTATAGTACCAACGCTGGGCCACGGCGCCGTGCTTGACGTCCTGCCGCTGGTCGTAGAACTGCTTACCATCGCCAATGTTGGCAAGGGCTGAGTTCTCGGTCACTCGATCCGACTTGGGGTCTTGCACGCTCACGCCGTCGATCGTGAAATTGTAGCGGTAGACACCGGCGCGGTTGACGTCGATGACGGCATGCCACACGCCGCTGGCATCCTTTTTAAACTCCAGGGGCTTGCCCCACGGCGTGGCATCGCCGCCAAAGCCTACGGTCTTGGCGTTGGGCGCGTAGATGCTGAACATCACCTTGCCACCGCCCAGCTCGCGAACGGGTACAAGGGTGTCGTTGGGGGTTGTGGGGCGTTGCAACTGCGCGGCGCTGGGGAGGGCACAGAAAAGTGCCAGGCTAAAAAGTGCGATTGTTTTTTTCATATCTGATTCGTTTGGTTTTGTAACAGGCGCAAAATTAGGCGAAAACCGCAAACAGTGCTTGACGGTGAGTCCAAAACTGTTATCCAAACGTGCAAATATGCACTTTCCACGATTCACATTAATGAGAAGGCGAAAAAAGCGCAAGAAACGAGCGAAGCGAAAAAAGGCGGGGCAGCGTCTCACGACGTCGCCCCGCTCAAGATTAAACAACCAATAAAAGAAATAGATTGCTAACTATTTATCTGATGAACAACAGTTCACGATATTTTGGCAATGTCCAAAGCTCGTCGGCAACCACAAGCTCAAGCTTGTCGATCTGGTAGCGGATGGGCTGGAACCATGTCTCCACGGTGTCGTGGTATGCGATGGCCTTCTCGCGCTCGTCGGCAATCTTGTTTGCCACCTTGCGGGCGTTGACCATATCCTCCACGTTCTTCTCGATGATAGCCGTGCGCTCTGAGATCTGCTCGATGATGTTCATGATGCGCTCTGAGAGCTTCTTACCCTTCTCCTCGCCATAGATGGCCATGAGGCTCTGCACGTCTTTTGAAAGCATGGCCTGGTAGTGGGTTGCCACAGGTATGATGTGGTTGAGCGAGAGGTCGCCGAGCACGCGTGCCTCGATCTGCAACTTCTTGGTGAAGGTCTCCCATTTCACCTCGTTGCGGGCCTTGAGCTCGTTCTCCTTCATCACCGACATCGACTCGAACATCTTGATGGTGTCGGGGGTGAGATAGCTGTCGAAGATTATCGGAGCCGACTTCTCGGTGTCGAGACCGCGCTTGTTGGCCTCCTCTACCCACTCGTCGCTGTAGCCGTTGCCATCG
This sequence comes from Oscillospiraceae bacterium, assembly GCA_963599465.1. Classification (GTDB taxonomy): domain Bacteria; phylum Bacteroidota; class Bacteroidia; order Bacteroidales; family Bacteroidaceae; genus Prevotella. Next base: position 62,748 of record CAVBXD010000015.1, read on the forward strand.
AAGTGGATTGGAGCGCATTCCTTGATATCGTCTCTCACCACTGATAGGATGGCTGTGAACTTGTCCTCGCCCTTTGCTATGAGTGCGTCAACACGCTCCTTGAAGCTTGTCAGAGCCTCGGCGACGGCGGTGTTGAGCACCATCTGCGCGCTGGCACAGTTGGCAGATGAACCCACGGCACGGAACTCGAAGCGGTTGCCGGTGAAGGCGAATGGCGACGTGCGGTTGCGGTCGGTGTTGTCGCGCATGATGTCTGGAATCTCAGGGATGTCGATCTCCACGCCTTCCTTGCCCTTGATGAGCAGAGCGTCCTTGTCGGCGTTCATGATGTGGTCGAGCACGGTAGATACCGACTTTCCGAGGAAAGAAGAGATGATTGCTGGTGGTGCCTCGTTGGCGCCGAGACGATGGGCGTTTCCGGCATCCATGATGCTTGCCTTGAGCAGACCGTTGTGCTTATACACTGCCATGAGCGTCTCAACGGTGAAGACCACGAAGCGGAGGTTGTCCTCAGGTGTCTTGCCTGGACCGTGGAGCAGCACGCCCGTGTCGGTTGCGAGCGACCAGTTGTTGTGCTTGCCCGAGCCGTTGATGCCATCGAAAGGCTTCTCGTGGAGCAACACCTCGAAGCCGTGCTTGTGGGCGACGCGCTTCATGAGCGACATGAGCAACATGTTGTGGTCAACGGCGAGGTTGGTCTCCTCGAATATAGGAGCGCACTCAAACTGGTTTGGTGCCACCTCGTTGTGACGTGTCTTAACGGGTATGCCGAGTTCGAGAGCCTGGATCTCAAGGTCTTTCATGAACGCCTGCACGCGCTCTGGGATGGTGCCGAAATAGTGGTCGTCCATCTGCTGGTTCTTGGCGCTCTCGTGGCCCATGAGTGTGCGGCCGGTGAGGATAAGGTCAGGACGGGCAGCGTAGAGATCCTCGTCGACGAGGAAATACTCCTGCTCCCAGCCGAGGTTGGAGATGACCTTCTTCACGTCGGGATAGAAATAGTGGCACACGTTTGTGGCAGCCACGTTGACGGCGTGGAGCGCACGGAGCAACGGAGCCTTGTAGTCGAGAGCCTCGCCTGTATAAGATATGAAGATAGTTGGTATGCAGAGCGTGTCGTCGATGATGAACACAGGGCTCGTGGGATCCCATGCGGAGTAGCCACGGGCCTCGAAAGTGGAACGGATGCCGCCAGAGGGGAAGCTGGAAGCGTCAGGCTCCTGCTGCACGAGGAGCTTGCCAGAGAACTCCTCTATCATGCCACCCTTGCCATCGTGCTCGATGAAAGAGTCGTGCTTCTCGGCAGTGCCCTCGGTGAGGGGCTGGAACCAGTGGGTGTAATGGGTCACACCATTCTCGTCGGCCCATTGCTTCATGCCCTTTGCCACGGCGTCGGCGATGGAACGGTCGAGCGTGGCTCCATTGTCGATGACGTCTACCAGCTTCTGATAGACATCTGCGGGCAGATACTTGTACATCTTGGCACGGTTGAACACCTTCTTGCCAAAATACTCTGAAGGACGCTCCACGGGAGCGATCACCTCTACTGGCTTCTTGTGGGATGCAGCCACAACGGCATCAAATCTTTCGTTGGTCATACTTGTAAAATGATATTAAAGCCCCACATGGGGGATGTGTTATTCGTGTTTGTTGTTTTATATTTTTTGTCGCTCTGTAGTAGGGAGCTTATGGGACAATGTTCTTACAACTTCTTTATTCTCTCCATTGCCTCTTCCACGTCCTCACGGTTGCCGAAGCTCGTCAGGCGGAAATAACCCTCACCTGAGGGTCCGAAGCCCACGCCTGGCGTGCACACCACGCCGCAACCATAAAGCAGCGTGTCGAAGAACTTCCATGAGCCTACGCCGCCTGGCGTGCGCACCCAAATGTAAGGGGCGTTCTCGCCGCCATAGACATCGAAGCCAAGGCCGATGAGCGTCTCACGCATGATGCGAGCGTTCTCCATGTAGTAGGCTATCGTCTCACGTGTCTGGCGGTGGCCCTCCTCGCTATACGTGGCTTCAGCGGCACGCTGCGAGATGTAGGAAGTGCCATTGAACTTGGTAGACTGGCGACGCTCCCACAATGCGTTGAGCGACACGTCCTTGCCGTCGAGCGTCTTTGCCATAAGGTCCTTGGGGATGACCGTGTAGCCACAACGTATACCCGTGAAGCCGGCGGTCTTGGAATAGGAGTGGAACTCTATTGCGCACTTGCGTGCACCTTTTATCTCATATATGGAGTGTGGTATTTCGGGGTCCTGGATGTAGGCCTGGTAAGCGGCATCGTAGAGGATGATTGCCTCGTTGTGGAGTGCGAAGTTGACCCATTTGCGAAGCTCTTCCTTGGTGAGCACCGTACCTGTGGGGTTGTTGGGGTAGCACAGGTAAATCATGTCGACACGGTGGTCGGGAAGCGCGGGGGTGAAGTTGTTTTCGGCGGTGCAGGGCAGATAGGTGATGTCTTCCCACTTGCCGTCAACGTATTTTCCGGCACGCCCTATCATGGCGTTGGAGTCGACGTAAACAGGATAAACGGGGTCGGTAAGCGCCACGCTGTTGTCCCAGCGCAGAAGCTCCTGGATGTTGGCGGTGTCGCTCTTGGCGCCATCGTTGATGAATATCTCGTCTTTGGCGAGGTGTATGCCACGAGGAAGGAAGTCGCCCTTCAGGATGGCGTCGCGCAAGAAGTCGTAGCCGTGCTCTGGGCCGTAGCCACGGAAGGTGTCTTTTTGGGTCATCTCGTCGGCAGCTTTCTTCATGGCTTCTACCACGGCTGGTGCCAACGGGCGTGTCACGTCGCCAATGCCAAGGCTGATGACGCGTTGTTTGGGGTGCGATACCTTATAGGCCGTGACGCGCTTGGCGACATCGGCGAAGAGGTAACTGCCTGGAAGACGAAGATAATACTCGTTTACTAATGCCATTTTTTTCTCTCCTTTTTGATGGTTGTTTATTCTCTTGGTTGTTTTGTCGCCTGTCATGGTTCCATCTCTCCGTCGAAGACGAATGCAGCTGGGCCTGTCATCCTGACGTGGTTGTCGGCTCCCCACTCTATGTGCAGTGTGCCGCCGTCCATGACGATGTCGCTTTGCCTTCCCGCCTTGCCCTTGACAGCCGCTGCCACCGCCGTGGCGCACGCACCAGTGCCACAGGCCATTGTGATGCCTGAGCCTCGCTCCCACACACGGGTGCGAATGGCTTGTGAGGCACTGCCGTCGCAAGGAAGAATCTCGGCAAACTCGATGTTGCAACGCTCGGGGAAGCTGCTGGAAAACTCCAGCTCTTTTCCCCGAGCGGCAACGTCTATCTCTCTCACTTTATTCACGAAATTCACATAATGGGGATTGCCCATCGACACGAACACGCCGTCGGTGCCTTCAGGCACAACGCCCGTGTACTGTTCGGGTGCCTCAAGGCGAGGCTCGCCCATGTCGACAGTGACGCTGCTCACCTTGCCATCCTCCACGTGGAGCATGAGCACCTTAATGCCCGAGAGCGTCTCCAGACGCACGGTGTCGCCCTTGAAAAGGCCGCGCTCGTAGACATATTTGCCTATGCAACGGCTGGCGTTGCCGCACATCATAGCCTCGGAACCGTCGGCGTTGAATATCCGCATCGAGAAATCGGCGTCAACGCCTGCCGAGGGCGCGCCAATAAGCACCAAGCCGTCAGAGCCAATGCCGAAATGACGGTCGCTCCACTTTATCGACGTGGACGACGGGTCAGTGACATCATATAACAATGTGTTGACATAAACATAGTCGTTGCCCGCGCCGTGCATTTTAGTAAAAGGTATCTTGGCAACCTTTTGCGTGGCAATTCCCGTTGAAGGTTTATCTGAAAACGATGCGCCTATTGACATTTTGTTAAGCTCTATTTCTTTTAATTGAACGCTTTGTGCTATTCTCGGTGCAAAGTTACAACAAAATGATAGTATACAAAAAATTTTTCTACAGAAATTATACAAGTTTTGCCATTTTCTTTCAATTTGTTAGCAATCAACCAATAAATCCTTACAAATTGCGTCAAACAAAAGACTCTGCTATTACATCTCGTCACTTTCGAAATAACCATTACAACATATTGACACTTTTTTAAGGGTATTTTTGACAATATGCCTAACTTTGCATCGTATTTAAGAGCAGAAAGAAACATCGCTCCAAGATAACTTTATAACTACCTATAACTGACCTACATTATATATATACACGTGGGCCTACAAGCTCAAAAAAATCCGCGTCGCTGGGAAGCGCCGCGGATTTTTTTATGTTTAGAATATGTTTTGCGAGAAGAGTGCCTTGCGCACGTCTTCCTCGTGGTCGTAGATGAAACGCGCCACAATGCTTGAGAGAATTGAGGATGTGGTGAGCGAAAGGGGATATTTCATGCGGTCGAGAATGTTCTTGAGTGCCGGGTCGATATAAATCGTGGCAGGACGGCCGCCACCGGTCTTGTATTGCTTGGCAAGGTCGAGGAAGAGCTCCCAGGAGTCGGCGGAATCGTCTTTTTGTATCTGGTAGGTCTTCATAGTATTCTCCTTCTGTGGTCTTCCGCGACGTTGAGTCTCGTCGTCGCTTTCAGCACGCTGGCGTTCGCCACCGATAATTCTGTTGGAGCGAGCGTCCGTTGTAGTGTCTTTTGCGCTCACGTCTTCATGGGTGTCAACCATCTGCTGTTTATCGGCAACGGACACCTCGGCAACAGACTGCCCGCCTACCCTGTCAGTAACTGTTTTTGGCTGGTTATCAGCCTCTTGCTCATATTGTTGACTCGCATCCTGTTCTATCTTAGTCACAGCGGCCTCTTGTGCATTTCTCACGCCTTGTGAACCTCCGTCTTGAAGATCTCTTACCAAATCTGCCAAGCTTCCAGGCAACGTCACTCTCGTCTTATTTGTTTTTGCAGCCATAACCTTATATTTTTATTTTCTTATTTTCGAATGTGTTTATATAATACTATATCTATCTGCTTATATATATGTTTATATATTTATTATTCCCTCATGCGTCTTATCATAAAATCGAACGCGAGCCTCACGGCATCGCGCTGTGAGGCTGAAATTTCCATGGTGTTGATACGCTTGAGCGACGCGCGCGCCGTGATGCGGGGAGTGACGGCGCCAAGTTGCTTGAAGATGGCATCGGTCTGTTTCCACATTCTAAGCTCATCGGCAGTACCTATGCGCACGTCTATACGGTTGGGAACGAAGAAGAGACGAGCACTCATAGATGGGGTAGCGGCGCGAAGGGCGTTGACAACCTGTACGAAAGTTCCAGTGGAGTCGAGGGTCTTCTCCTCGTATTCGTAAGGACAGACTATGAAGTCGGCATTTGTGAACAGAGGCACCAGACCATCCTCGGAAACATTACCCGGGGAATCGAAGAGAACAAAACCCTCTGTGTCGGCAGCTGAATCCATGAGCTGCTGCATCACGTCCGGAGCCTGTACGTCGAAATCCTGGACCTCATAAGGTGGGTCAAGGGTAGGGTAGAGCTCCATGTCCTTTTTGCGCTGCATCTTGATGGTCTTTTGCAAGTCGGTGTCGATTACACAAACCTGCTGCTTCTTCCAAGCGAGATAGTTGGCAAAAAGAATGCAAAGCGTGGATTTTCCTACGCCTCCTTTTTGATTTGCGAAAACGATCTTCCTGTTCCTCATATCTATATTTATATTTTTCTATGTTACAACATTAATATGTATGTATACGGGTGTAAAGATTCAGATATATAAACAAACGATAGGTTCTTTATATTTTTATGCTTTTATATAAAGCTTTCTATACATTATTATATATAGGGTTCTTCATCCGTATGTACATTTAATGCTTCAATTAATTACATCTGCAAATTTAAGCATAAAAATATAACGGTGCAAATATATTGTTCATTTTTTATTGAAAAAGATAAGAATACATATATTTTAAGTAATATAGGTATTTGTGGGTATTTATTTTGTTCCATATTCATTTGTTTGTTTTAGTGGTTGTTTATTCTTGTATTTGTTTCTTTTTCTAATTGTTGGTGTTTATATTTATTTGTATATAGAGAGACGTACTTTGTTCTTTGTTTATATATTTGTTTTTATATGCGTATATGTTTTTTAAATTAAAAATACTCGTTAATTCGTGTATGCTTATATATTTATTTGTTGGCTTGTTTATGTTTTCAATTATTTATAGATGGAAAATCAGAGGGTATAAAGCTCTGATTATCTGAGAATAGCAATATTTACGATGAAAACAAGGATTTTTGAATAGGGGAGGGGGGAATGTAAATTATAAATTATAAATTATAAATTAAGTATTTGCGTATTTGTTTATATATGGCTTTGTTTATTTTTGCTTACATGAATATATTTTTCTGCTTTAATATACTTAATTATATATAGGTTTTTGTTTCTCTGTTTGTTTATATATTGATATGTATTATTAAGTGTTTGTTTGTGTTTTTATATATTGCTTTATTTAATTACGTATTATTACTATCTATTTATAATTAAATGTATGTTTTGTTTTTTATGGTTTTATATATCGGTATTTATGTTTGCTTATTCTTTTATATGGTTGTTTATTTATAGATGTTAAACTGACCTATAATTGTATTATTGTTTATATGTTTATTTATATATGCGTATTATTATATGAGAAAAGCGTAAAATTATTGTTAATAGGCTGAAAAGAACAGGAAAAACGACAAAAAAAGGATAACAGCAGCATAAACACGACGAGAATAAAAAGCAACTGAGCAGCAGGAAAAAAATAATAATTTAAAACTAAAAATTTTCCATAGATAGTTATCTGTATAATGCATCATTAGTATCATAGATTAGTAGAGCCTCGTAACTATTTGATAAACAACGTATAAGGACCTATACCGGCGACAAATAGGGAACATGCCGCGACAAATAGGGAAGATTGGTGCGACAAAAAGGGAACCTTCTGGCGACAAATAGGGAATAAATAAATGTTAACGGCGACAAAATGGGAACCTTTCGGCGACAAATAGGGAGTTTTGGGGCGTTTTGGTGATTAAATCTTTACAAAACACCTGTATTTTGGTGCTATTTTATCTCTTTAGCGTCAGACTTGTCGTTATTTAGTGCTTCAACAACTACTGTATAATCTTTTATAGTTCAAATAGTTAGCATATATGTGCGACAAAAAGGGAAATTCTGTTTTTTGTCGTTGATGCGCTGGTGCGACAAATAGGGAGAATGCTGAATATTGTTTACCTTTTACCCTGTTGTTTTCCTACATTTTTAAGTATTGCTACGCAATACAGGCACAATTTTCATGGTTCTATGTTGATTCATGTGGGCGTTCATATTTCAGATGTTTTTTTCACGCGGATTTTAAAGATTTACAAGATGTCATGAAACAACTTGCATTATCTGAGCTTCGGCGTGTCGCTGAGAGATTTACTTGCAACCACGAGCGAGTCCCATGGAGGGTGTGGTATGTGGCGGCATCCAACGGTGACTGCATTCGAGGCGAGGAGGTCATCACTCTCAGTGTGGATGTCCCGCCCCATTGCCCGGGTGCTTACCCGTCTCGGCTGGTGCAGTTCATACAGAGTGGTCAGACGCGACGCTTGAGGGACAGCTGTATCATAAGAGCGAACGATTATGAGTTGGTGGTATAAATTGGCGTTTGTCTCGCATAATTAACAAGTCTTAATGAATAAAAAACTTATTCACAGTTGATGATTTTCGGTAATCAGTAATTGGCATATGGAACAAAAGAAGTATCTATACAAACTCGCCTTGGCGGTGTCGAAACGCAGTGGTATCAATATCGCTACCTGCCAGGTTGTTATTCCCGCTCTCTTCGATGAGATGCGCTATATGCTTTGCGAGGGACGGTATCGCTGTGTCACCGTGGAGAGTTTCGGGACGCTTACCGTCAAGGAGCTCCCAAAGCGCCACTACAACCGCCGTTTCCCCGATGGCCATGTCGAGGAGGTGGGCTTGCCCAATAAGTTAACGTGGAAGTTTCTCCCGTCTCGCAATATGCGTCAGGAAGTTGAACAGTCGAAGTTCGACCCCTCTCGTCAAGCTTTCGCTCTTCACCCTGATGATCATCCATTGCGCACCCGTCGTGCTGTAGGTGGCAAGGCGACTAACCCCAATGTCTTCCGTGGTATTGTGGGGTGCGTGAAGAAAGACGAACGACTGGAGCATCCCCAGAGCATAAGGATATTGGGTGAACGTCAGGATGCCTAACGGTGCCAAGAACCAGGGCTGCCCTGCCCTTTGAGACAGCTCGCTGTATAAGATGGGCCCGTGGAGAGAGTTTTTGGCATATATGTTTAACGAATATAAACCAATTGTAGCAAGAGTGTAATGACAAACGAATTAAAGAAAAAGGTGGATAGGGCTGTCAAACTCATTCGGTCAGCCGGTGCAGACGGTTCTGTTGTAGAAGTAGCCTATTCGGGTGGCAAGGATAGCGACGTTATCTTGGAGTTGACACGTATGAGTGGTATTCATTATCGCGCCATCTACAAGAACACAACCATCGACCCACCTGGCACTATCCGTCACGTCCTGATGGGGGGGGTAGAAATAGTGCGTCCTTCACGGACGTTCTTTCAATGGATGGCGGCCACTGGTTTCCCCAACCGCTTCCAACGGTCATGTTGTAGTGTGCTGAAAGAATACAAGGTCCTCGGCCGTGTAATTTTAGGCATCCGCAAGTCTGAGAGTACGAAACGTGACAGCCGCTATCAGGAACCTACCGAATGCCGTGTCTACGGCACTGGACGGAAGAAACAAAGAGCGGAGGCGTTCTATCCCATTCTTGACTGGACTGATGAAGACGTGGTGGCGTTTGTAGAGGAAAGAGGAATAAAACTCCATCCGCTCTATTATCGTGAGGACGGGAGCATAGACCCGACAAGACGATTGGGCTGCATGTGTTGCCCGTTGGCATACTACAAGAAACGGATAGATTATTTCAAGCGATACCCAGGTATGGTGAAGGCTTACTGTCGTGCGGCGCAAAAGTTCATCGACTCCCATCCCGATAACAAGACCGTCAAAAAATATACTGATGTCTACGAATGGTTCGTCCGCGAGTTGTTTTTTGAACGTCAGGGTTGTTGGGAGGATCATAAGGCTGTCTCTCAGTTCATGCCTATCAATTATCGAGAGTTTTTGGAGCGATACTTTGGCATCGAATTTTGAAACGATATTCATTTATTTGTTCATTGCGGTTAATAGGCGAAAAGATGCTGTGTAGTGATGAAAAATGATACTTTATATTTGATAGGATGGGTTTAGAATAAACATAATAACTATAAAAAAAGCGTGGAAACTGTATATACTAAAATAGCCTTGATTTGACATAACGAAATTTGATGGTAATATCTGCAAACAACTGATAATGAGAAAAACAAATGCAAATAGCCAAATCATAAATAGATTTAAACGGATTGATGTTTATTGGGGATATGTGGGAACATTTACGGGAAAGATATTACCTTTGCTGCAGAAACAAAAAGCAAGAGGAATATGAAGATTACCATCACTACAAAGGAATGCAAGTCCAAGGAAAAGGGTGCTCCTAAGAAAGCTAACCTTTGTTTCCGACTTCGGGACAAGGGTGTTGACCTCAAAGTTCGTACCGACATTGAGGTTATGCTTGACTATTGGGACAATGATACACTTTCCTATCGAAGGACAAAGAAAG
>CAVBXD010000016.1:0-70589 GCA_963599465.1 Oscillospiraceae bacterium
GAAAGTGTTGTTTCCGCTCTGCACGCTCATTACGCCCAACATGCCGGAGACGGAATGTCTGCTCGGTCGAAAGGCGGACAACAAAGAAGCCGGCTTGTCGCTGGCGCGGCAGTACCATACGGCTTTCCTCGTCAAGGGAGGTCATCGGAAACTAAACCAGAACGGAGAAAACGCGGAACATGTTTCGGTAGACTACCTGTGCCTACCCAATGGAGAAGCGGTAAGGTATGAGAGTGCGATGATAGACACCCCCAATCTGCACGGCACGGGTTGCACCTTGTCGTCGGCAATAGCCGCCTGTCTGCTGAAGGGAGAGAGTTTGGCAGATGCCGTGAGACACGCCAAGCATTTCGTCTCCGCCGCCATAGAGCGCAGCAAGGACATGCGCATCGGAATGGGCAACGGCCCGCTATGGCTATCAAACGTGTAGCAATGATTGACGTAAGTCAAGCACCCGCCATCAATAGGGAAACCCCAACCTCACAGTAGGGATTTCCTACAATGTATGTACAGTTTTGGTTCTATCTTTGCATCGTCTTTCAGAAAGGGACGATGCAAAGTCACGTTTCGTATAATGGACAATTGGTAAATACATATTAAACAACATAATTAAGATTTAGAAGACAAGAGTATGAAAAAAGTTTTAGCTTCCACTCTGATGCTCCTCGCAGCATCAACCGCAACATTCGCTCAGCACGCTGTCGGTTCTTTCACACTTCAACCAAAGGTTGGTGTCAGCATTGCTGCCATCACTGATATGGACGGCACTACAAGCCGCCTTGGTTTCGTAGGCGGTCTTGAGGGCGAATATCAGGCTTCAGACATCTTCTCGCTCTCTCTTGGCGTAAACTACTCTCAAGAGGGTTTTAAGGTGAAGGACTTCGACGGTAAGGTCAAGCTCGATTATATCAACGTGCCAATCTTGGCAAATGTTTACCTCACAAAGGGCCTTGCCGTGAAGCTTGGCGTGCAGCCTGGTTTCAACGTGGGCCACAGCGTTACCGAGAATGGCAACACCACAAGCTCAAGCAAGAGTGAGTATGATGGCATCAAGTCTGTGGCACTGTCAATTCCTGTGGGTCTCTCTTATGAGATCAACAACGTGGTGTTGGACGCTCGCTACAATTGGGGCGTGACAAAGGCATTTGATGATGTGAACAGCAAGAACAGTGTGTTCCAGGTTACGGTAGGTTATAAGTTCCAGCTCTAAAACTAAACTTTAGAGAACAAGAAAAATTTGAGAGAAAACAAAATAGGGCGGCCCGGTGAAGGGTCGCCCTATTTTTAATATTCGTGTTCGTAACCAATCATGAACGATTGGTTGCAGCTTTCTTACTTCACGGTGATGAGGAAGTAGTTTTTCTTTCCTTTTTGCAAGAGAAGATATTTTCCGTCTATGAGGTCTTCTGCCGTTATCTCTTGGTCGAAAGCCGCGAGTTTCTCCTTGTTGAGGCTCACGCCGCCACCTTTGACGAGCTTGCGCATCTCGCCCTTTGAAGGGAAGATGTTGAAACCTTCGGTGCAGAAGAGGTCGATGGCCTTGCCGCCAAGCTGTTCTTTCGGCAAGTCGTAGTGGGGCACGTCCTTGAACACGTCGTTCAGTGTTGCCTCGTCGAGGCTTGCCAATTGGTCTTTGGTGGCCTTGCCGAAGAGGATGTTTGATGCTGCTATCGCCATGTCGAGGTCTTCCTTTGAGTGTACCATCGTGGTAACCTCTTCGGCGAGACGGCGCTGCAGTATGCGGCGTCCGGGGTCCTGCTTGTGCTCGTCAACGAGCTGCATGACAGTCTCTTGGTCGAGGTCTGTGAAAATCTTGATGTAACGCTCCGCGTCGTCGTCGCTCACGTTGAGCCAGAACTGGTAGAACGCGTATGGAGTGGTGCGCTTTGGGTCGAGCCAAACGTTGCCGCTTTCCGTCTTTCCGAATTTCTTTCCGTCGGCCTTGGTGATGAGCGGGCAGGTGAGACAGAAAGCTTCAGCGTCGTTGCCCAGGGTGCGGTGAATGAGTTCCGTTCCCGTGGTCATGTTGCCCCATTGGTCGTTGCCGCCAAGCTGAAGGCGCACGCCGTAGTGCTGGTATTGGTAAAGGAAGTCGTAGCCCTGAAGCAGCTGGTAGGTAAACTCGGTGAACGAGAGACCGTCGCGGGCCGTACCGTTGAGGCGTTGCTGCACGCTCTCCTTTGCCATCATGTAGTTCACGGTGATGTGCTTGCCGACATCGCGAACAAAGTCGAGGAACTTGTAGTCCTTCATCCAGTCGTAGTTGTTCACGAGCTCTGCCTTGTTAGGCTCGTTGCTGTCGAAGTCGAGGAACTTGGCAACTTGCTTCTTTATCGCCTCTTGGTTGTGGTAGAGAGTGGCGCTGTCGAGCAGGTTGCGCTCCAGGCTCTTGCCCGAAGGATCGCCAATCATGCCTGTTGCCCCACCCACGAGAAGATAAGGCTTGTGTCCGCATGATTGCAAGTGGCGGAGCATCATGATGCCGCACAAGTGACCGATATGAAGAGAATCTGCGGTAGGGTCTGTGCCGAGATAGGCTGACACGAGATGAGTTTGCAGATACTCCTCCGTGCCTGGCATTATCTGTGCGAGCATGCCGCGCCATTTCAGTTCTTCAACAAAATTTTTCATTGATATTGGTTTTTGTTTATGCTCCCCCCTTGCGAGGCGGGAATTTATTTAAAAGCTTTGTCGTAGTGTCTTGTGAGTGCTTCGGGTCTTGTCAAGGCACTGGGTCGTAGCCACTGCCACCCCACGGGTTGCATCGCAGTATGCGCCAGATGGCGAGGGCAAGCCCCTTGATAGGCCCGTGCTTCATTATCGCCTGCCTTGCGTATTCCGAACAGGTCGGTGTAAACCGGCATGAGGCTGGGGTGTATGGAGTGATGAACTTTTGGTAGAAGACTATCGGCAGCACGAGCAACCACGATATGGCGTGGCTGACGAATTGCATAATGCTTTTAGCCGTTTCCATTTATCTTCTCCTTTACCCTGTTGAGCAGGCTCACCATTCGTTGTTCCACGTCGGCGCTATTCCACAGTTTTGTGTCGAGCCAGATAAACGCCAATGCAAGGCATTTGTCACCGACGATGTCCTTGTGTATGCGGTAAGCCTCCCTTACCTGCCTTTTCACGCGGTTGCGCTTGTTGGCGCGGTGAAGGTTGCGCTTTGGCACCGACACGAGCATTTGGCAACAGTCGCCACTTTCCATGGGCATATATACCAAACGGAGCGGGAAGGCAGTCATGCTTTTGCTCTTGCCTCCCTTGAAAAGACTGTCAATGAGCTTTTTGTGGTACAGTCGCTCTGTTTTTGGCAATGTGTTACCCATGCTTGTTGTCGTTGGCTTGCCGCTTTATGCTTTCTTGCCGTTCTCCTTGTCGAGGAAAGCTTTCAATGCGCTAATCATGGAAGGATATTCTGGCGTGCCTGCCATGAGATCCACGTTGAGGTTGGCATCTTTGATGGCCTTTGCCGTGACAGGGCCGAAGACACCTATCTTCACTTGGTCTTTCTTCATGTCGGGGAAAGCCTGTGTCAGATAATTCACGCCTGTGGGTGTGGAGAAGATGAGCATGTCGTAGTCGAAATGCTTGATCTCTTCCTCGGTGAATGGGTCGGAGAGTGTGCGATACATCACGCACTCGGTGAAGCGCAGTCCCTTTGCGGTGAGCTTCTTGGCTATGTCATCGTTGTGAACGCTGCTCAGCGGCACGAGATAATTCTCAGCCTTGTGCTTGACCATAAGCGGGATAAGGTCGTCGATGCGGCCTGTGGTACCAAAAAAGACCTTACGCTTGCGGTATTGCACGTATTTCTGGATGTAAAGAGAGATTGTCTCCGTGACGCAGAAATATTTCATCTCCTCAGGGATGTTGAGGCGCAGCTCTTTTGCCAACTTGAAGAAGAAATCGATGGCATGGCGTGAGGTGAACACCACGGCTGTGTGGGAAAGTATGCTAACTTTCTGCTGGCGGAACTCCAAGTTGGAAAGTCCTTCCACCTTGATGAATGGTCTAAACACCAGTTCTACCCCATATTCTTTCTCCAAAGAAAAATAAGGAGAGGTCTCGCTTGTCGGTTTCGGTTGGGATATCAGAATCTTCTTTATCATCTTGGAATTGAATTCTACAAATTATCCTATTTTGTCCTAAAAAATTGTCTTTAAATAGCCACTGGCCGCAGTTATAATACCCCAAAGTATCCCCAACGGCATCAGTTCAAGCGCACAAAAGTACAAAAAACTTTGCAGAACGGCGGCTTGTTTAGCGAAAAAGATAATGTATGTTTTATAAAAAGACAATATCTTGGCTATAAATACTACCAAAAGGGTGTAAACGACCGCACTGCCGACGCTTATGTGGAAGAAGGCGAACAGTAAGACAATGGGGAAAAGAAGTATTCCTTCCGTAGATATTATGAAGAGAAACGACTTTGTCCATTGTAAATTTTTTTTCTTATCAAAAAACACCCAGTCCACGATGCTGTAAAGCAGGAATTTCACTATGAAATAGCCCATGTTGATGGCGGTAAAGATCCCCAGTATCTGATAATGGGCTATAGCGAACGACTCTTTGGCGAAGTCGTGTGAAAAGATGAAGAGTATCAACGCGAGCAGCATGCACGTCTGTGCCACGAGGAAGAGTTGGAATCTCATCTCGTTGCTCGTTTCCGTTATTACAGTCGTTCCTTCCCTTTGCGTGCGGAAGAAGTTTTTTAGTTGCCTTTCCAGGAAATGTCCTGCTTGGGCTATGGTGATGGTGGCTATGACAAAGCAAAACAACAGCACCGAGGTGACCAGTGAGTCGCCCGCTATGGTGTATGGCACGGGGTCTCCCGCTACTCCACGGCGATATATGGCGTATTCGGGCCTGTATATCGAGTCTGGTTGCACGAGCGAGTGGCCGTGGTAGAGGGGGCTGGTCAAGTTGGCCGAGAATTTCGGGTCAGCCTTCGTGGTTGGCGTGCGCATGGGGTTGTGCATGTGCAGCCAGTCTTTTTCCACGAACTTATAATTGGCCCTTATTGCCGAGTCTTGTTGCCAAGGCGTCGCGGTCTCGGGCAGCCAGGATATGATCTGCGCTGGCGAGTGCCATCCTTCGTGGTGAGACGGAGCCGTGCTCTGCGAGGGTACCTCGGGTTGCACGGCCACTTGTGCTGAGTCTTGCTCTGTTGTCATTTTGGTTTATTTGTTGCAGGCCTTTACTGGTCTACAAGCCAAACTCTTTCTTTATCTTGTCTGTCTGGTCGAGTTTCTCCCAAGTGAAGAGCTCCACCTTCATGGTCTTTGTCTCATGGTAGTGGGACGTGAAAGTCTTTTCCACAACCTCGTTCTTCCTTCCCATGTGTCCATAGGCGGCTGTCTCAAGATACATAGGCTGCCTCAGTTTGAGCGTGCGCTCAATGGCGTGTGGCCTCAGGTCGAACATCTCTTTTATCTTTTGCGCTATCTCGCCGTCGCTCATGTCGACATGGCTCTTGCCGTATGTGTTCACGTAAACGCTCACCGGCTCTGCCACGCCAATGGCGTAAGCGAGTTGCACGAGCATCTCGTCTGCCACGCCTGCCGCCACCATGTTCTTGGCTATGTAGCGTGCGGCGTAGGCTGCCGAACGGTCAACCTTCGACGGGTCCTTGCCCGAGAAAGCACCGCCGCCGTGAGCGCCCTTGCCTCCATAGGTGTCCACGATAATCTTGCGCCCCGTGAGTCCGGTGTCGCCGTGGGGACCCCCGATGACGAACTTGCCGGTAGGGTTGACATAATACTTGATGTTGTCGTTGAACAGCGCGAGCACCTTCTCGCCGAGCTGTGCTTTCACGCGGGGTATGAGAATGTTGAGCACGTCCTCGCGAATCTTGCCAAGCATCTCCTCGTCGGCCTTGAGCTGCGCCTCGGGCGTGTCGTCGGCGGGTTTCACGAAGTCGTCGTGCTGGGTAGACACCACGATGGTGTCAATGTGTTGTGGCACGCCGTTGTCGCTGTATTCTATTGTCACCTGGCTTTTTGAGTCGGGACGGAGGTATGTCATCTCCTTGCCTTCCTTGCGAATGTCGGCAAGGGTGCGCACGATGACATGGGCGAGGTCGAGCGTGGCGGGCATGTAGTTCTCTGTCTCATTGACGGCGTAGCCGAACATCATGCCTTGGTCGCCGGCGCCTTGGTTGTCCTCCTCCTGACGCGATACGCCACGGTTTATGTCGTCGCTTTGCTCGTGGATGGCAGTGAGAACGCCACAGGAATTGCCGTCGAACTGGTATTCCGACTTGGTGTATCCAATCTTGTTGATGGTTTTGCGGGCTATCGTTTGCAGGTCGATATATTCTTTCGAGCGAACCTCGCCCATGATGATTACCTGACCAGTGGTGTTGAATGTCTCGATAGCGCAGTGCGATTGCGAATCGTAGGCGAGAAACTGGTCGAGAAGTGCGTCGCTAATCTGGTCGGCTACCTTGTCGGGATGCCCTTCTGACACAGACTCTGAAGAAAACAAATAACTCATTGTTGCATTACTTTTTTACGTGGACCAACGCAAGTAACTGTGAAATCTGAGGGACATTTCCCAGTTTTAGCATTTTTTTGTGTGGTTGCAAGCAGCCAAATCCTTCCACAATTGTTAAACATGTCTTTTAAATGGACTGCAAAGTTACTCACATTCTTTTAATTGGCAAAGATTTTTTGATGGTTTTATGCCATTGTCAGCCAAAGTAATGTGTTGCTGGCCAATTTGTGACCAAAGAAAATGTATAATATGCAAACCGCCAAGAAAGACGCGTCTTTTATGGAACGCCTTTCAAAGGTGAGGAGAATTGCGGCCGCATTATAGTTTTGATGCCTAAAATGTAGACTATTCTCGTGCCCCGTTGCCGTTACGTTAGAACGGCGTTGCCGTTACGTTACAATGGCATTGCCGTTACGTTAGAACGGCATTGCCGTTACGTTAGAATGGTGACGCCATTTCTGTGGTAAGCCGAAAATGTGGCCGAAAAACCATGAAAAGACCTTGATATATAACAGTTTATCCTTTTGCACGCTTGCTTTTGGAAAAAGGGAGTCCTGTAAAGTAGAACTTTGGGCATGAGATTTTAGGCTCTTTAGAGCTTTAGCTGACGGTAATAATATGTTTTAGCGTAAGATTGTTTAATAAATCGGTGTTTTTGGTAAGGGGTGTTTGATGGATTTTCCTTATTTTTGCAAAATAAAACCATAACAATATATTATATCGGTATGCTAAGGAAAATAAGGGTGACTCTTGCCGTGGTGTTTTTCATGTTGATAACACTGCTCTTCCTCGACTTCACGGGGACTTTGCACCGATGGCTGTCGTGGATGGCCATGGTTCAGTTCTTGCCGGCGGTGCTGGCTTTGAATTTTGGAATTGTCGCAGGCTTGCTGTTGCTTACGCTTTTGTTTGGCCGCATCTATTGTTCCGTCATTTGTCCGTTGGGCGTGATGCAGGATGTGGTTTCGTGGTTCAGCGGGCGGCGCGGCAAGGGACGCAAGCGTCGCCGGTTTAGCTATTCGCCAGCTAAGTCGTGGCTAAGGTATGGCGTGCTTGTCGTTTTTGTCGTGGCCTTGGTCGCTGGCTTGGGTTCGCTTGTAGCCCTGCTCGCCCCTTACAGCTCATACGGCAGAATGGCGCAGAACCTTTTTCAGCCAATATACGTCTTTGCCAATAATGTGCTCGCCTGCATTGCCGAGCG
Source organism: Oscillospiraceae bacterium (assembly GCA_963599465.1). GTDB lineage: Bacteria > Bacteroidota > Bacteroidia > Bacteroidales > Bacteroidaceae > Prevotella. The sequence goes on from CAVBXD010000016.1 coordinate 7,703, forward strand.
TGCCGGCAGCTATGCTTTTTATAGTCGCGACGTATGGGTGCGCAGCATGCCCACGTTCATCATAGCCGCCATCACGTTTGCCGTGGTTGGCGTGCTGGCATGGCGAGGTGGCAGAACCTATTGCAACACCATCTGTCCCGTGGGCACGGTATTGAGCTTCTTTGCGCGTTTCTCATGGTTTAAGGTTCGTATCGACAATAGCAAGTGTGTTGGTTGCGGATTGTGTGCCAAGGGGTGCAAGGCTTCTTGCATAGACTTCAAGAACCACAGGATTGACTATTCGCGTTGTGTGGTGTGCGGCGACTGTCTTGACAATTGCCACAAGGGGGCAATGCGATATGGGTTAAGTGAAGGGAAAAGAGTAAAGAGCGAAGAGTTTTCTGCTCCAGACGCTGGACGTCGCTCTTTCTTGCTCGCCACCGCGATGGCAACTACAACCGCGGCCTTGGCGCAAGAAAAGAAAAAGGTGGATGGCGGACTGGCTGCCGTGACACAGAAGGAGGCACCCAAGCGCACCACGCCTATAACGCCGCCTGGCTCGCTCTCTGCCCAAAACATGGCGCGTCATTGCACGGCTTGCCAGTTGTGTGTGAGCCAGTGTCCGAACAACGTGCTTCGGCCATCTGCCGACCTTGAGCACCTCATGCAACCCACCATGTCGTACGAACGCGGCTACTGCCGTCCCGAATGTCACCGATGCAGCGACGTGTGCCCTGCCGGGGCCATCAAACCCATAAAGGCGGAAGACAAATCGTCGATACAGATAGGCCATGCCGTGTGGACCAAGAAAAACTGCATCGTGTTTACCGATGGGGTGGAGTGCGGCAACTGTGCCCGCCACTGTCCTGCCGGCGCGATATTGATGATACCGACTGACCCAAATGATGAGAACTCGTCTAAGTTTCCTGCAGTCAACCAGAGCCGCTGCATCGGTTGCGGAGCGTGCGAGAACCTCTGTCCGGCAAAGCCGTTTAGCGCCATCCATGTGGAGGGACACGAGGTGCACAAGTATATATAAAAATGATGTAATCAAACAAGAGCATTATGAGCAACAATATAAACAGGCGCGATTTCCTTAAATCGCTCGGTGCCGGAGCCGTGGCAAGCTCTACTCTTCTCTCTGCCTGCAAGGGCAAGGGCGGCGAGCTGACCGCCAAGGGCAACTATCAGGAGCCTCCTGTCGGGAAGATGACCTACCGCACGAATCCCAACACAAAAGATAAGGTGAGCATCCTCGGCTACGGCATGATGCGACTGCCCGTAAAGGGTGGCGGGACGGGACGCGAGAATCCCGACGCCGAACTCGACCAGGAGATGATAAACCGGCAGGTAGACTATGCCATGGAGCATGGCGTCAACTACTTTGACACATCGCCAGCCTACTGCCAGGGCAAGTCGGAGGCAGCCACAGGCACCGCCCTCCACCGCCACAATCGCAAGGACTACTACATCGCCACCAAACTCTCCAACTTCGACCCCGCCACGTGGACGGCTGAGGCATCCAAGGAGATGTTCGAAAACTCGCTGAAATATCTGCAGACCGACTATGTAGATTATCTCTTGCTCCACGCCATCGGCATGGGCGACGACGGCATGGGGGCTTTCTATGGCAGATATATCGACAACGGCATCCTCGACTGGCTCGTGGAACAGAAGAAGAAAGGGCGCATCCGCAACCTCGGTTTTTCCTATCACGGCGACATCAAGGTATTCGACCTCGCCTTGAAATGGCACGATGAGGGGAAATATCACTGGGACTTTGTGCAGATAGAGCTAAACTATCTCGACTGGAACTATGCCGACGAGATCAATCCCCGCAACACCGATGCCGTCTACCTCTACGGCGAACTGAAGAAGCGCGGTATCCCTGCCGTCATCATGGAGCCGCTGCTGGGCGGACGACTCGCCAACGTGCCCGATGCCATCATCGCCAAGATGAAGGCGCGCGAGCCGGAGAAGAGTGTGGCGAGCTGGGCTTTCCGCTTTGCCGGAACTCCCGACGACGTGCTCTGCGTGCTGAGCGGTATGAGCTATATGGAAAACCTGAAGGAGAACCTCTGCACCTACAGTCCGCTGAAGCCGCTGACCAAGGAGGAGGATGCCTTCCTGATGGAGATAGCCAACGATATCTACAATTTGAACACCGTGCCCTGTAACGAGTGCAACTACTGCATGCCGTGCCCCTATGGTCTCAACATCCCCGCAATCTTCTCACATTATAATAAGTGCATCAAGGAGGGCAACATGCCCAACAAGGGCGACCGAGACCCCGACTATCGCCGTGCCCGCCGCGCTTTCCTCATAGGCTACGACCGAAGCGTGCCCAAGCTCCGCCAGGCGAGCCGCTGCGTGAAGTGTGGAGCGTGCGTACCCCACTGTCCGCAGCGCATACAGATACCCGACGAGTTGGCGAAGATAGATACTTTTGTTGAGCAACTGCGGCAAAGCGGCGACACACTCTAAGCAAGGTCTTTGATATGAACCAACTGATAAACGTCTTGCACTCGGGCAACCACGCTCTCGTTGTGGCTACAGCCGCCGGCTCCACCCTTGCCTTCGACGGACGGGGCGTCAGCGACCTTATGCGATTGCTCCATACCGAGCCTCAGACTCTTCACGGTGCAGTCATTGCCGACAAGGTCGTGGGTAAGGCTGCCGCTGCCCTGATGATTGTAGGACAGGTAAGCATGGTGCATGCGGATATGATAAGTGAACAAGCCATACAACTGTTCAATGGCAATGCGCCGGAAATAGTGGTTGGCTACGACAAGGTAGTGCCTCATGTCATCAACCGGCAACAAACAGGCTGGTGCCCAATGGAACTTGCTTGCCGCGACTGCCAAACGGCAGAAGAGTGCGTTGTCAAAATAAAGGAAAAACTCTCAGAATTAAAAAAGTCATGAATAATCAATCAACTGTAAAACTCTACTCCTACTCTTACGGTGAGGCACGAACCTATTGGCTTGCCATGCTTTTCGCCATCGGCAACCTGCTTTTGCCGCAACTGTTCCATCTTGTGCCCAACGGTGGCATGACATGGCTTCCAATATATTTCTTCACGCTTGCCGGCGCGTTCAAATATGGTTGGCGCGTTGGTTTGCTTACCGCCATAGCGTCGCCGATAGCCAACAGTCTGCTATTTGGCATGCCACCCGTAAGCGTGTTGCCTGCCATACTTGCCAAATCGGTGTTGCTTGCCGTTGGCGCGGGATTTGCCGCCCAACGTACAAAGACGGTGAGCATAGCCATACTCGCCGCCGTGGTAGTGTTTTACCAGTTTTTCGGTTCTCTTGCAGAATGGGCTCTCACCGGAAGTCTGACCGCCGCATTGCAAGACGTGCGCATGGGATTGCCAGGTATGGCATTGCAGATTGTCGGTGGCTATGCCGTGATAAAGCACGTCATAAGGAAGTAGGCAAAAGGCCGAGGACCATAACAACCGGAAAAGGGGCACGCGTCGTCATGCGCGTGCCCCTTTTCAAGTTGTTTGTTTCCGCTAAAAATTAAAGCGTCACGATAAATCAGAATGCCACTTTCACGGCCTTGCCGCTGGCGGTCTTTACGATGTACACGCCGCTCAAGGCTGATGCATTGTAGACGGCGCCACCGTTTGACGGCACGCTGTTGGCCACGAGCTTTCCTGTCGTGTCGTATATGCTGAAGGTAGAGCTTGCCGTGACGACGTTGCCTGCTATGGTCACGTCATTGTCGCTGGCGGCGGCTATGTTGTCGATGCCGGTTCCCGTGCCATACTCGACCTTTATGTCGCGCACCTTAACGGTGTAGATGTAGCCGCCCTTCATGTTTGCCCCATCCTCGGGAGCACTTGTGCGGAAGGCTATGTAGTAGTTGGAGCTCTCCTGCCCCTCGATGGCGGGAAGCGTCACGGTCTTGGTCACGAACGCACCGTCTGCCTGTACAGGCTGTGAGGAGCGCAACGTGAAGGCGTCAGGGTTGTTGTCGGTGCCGTCGTACACGTCAAGCGTCAAGCCGGGAGTGTCGGCGCACACCAGCGAGTAGCTGAACGTGAGGTCAATGCTCTTGCCAGGCTCCACTTGGAACTTAGGCAATACGAGATAGCCGTCGGAACTGTACTGCAGGTCGCTGAATGTCTTTGTGCGCTCTGCCACTTCAGCCTTGGATCCGTCGTCCTGGTCGGTGAGCTTCCACTGCACCATTGTGGACGATGGGTAATACTTGTAGAAACCAGCTTCGTCGAGAAGAGACGAGAAGTCGGTGGAGTAAGGCAAGGTCTGACCGTCAGAGTGTTCCTGGATAGAGATGTTGTCTATGAAAGTCATGCCCGAGGCGTTTGGCGTAGTGTTGCCGAAGCCCAAATAGTAAACGCCGTCCTCGCTTATGGTGACAGTGCGCGTACACTTCTTGCACCACTGTCCTGGCAGCAGGAAGTCCTCTTCCTTGAGCAGCTCCTCGGTCATCTTTCCGGCCTCGGCTGCCGTGCCAAGCATGGCGCGGAAAGTCTGCTGCGGTGTGCCAGTCTTGAAGTTCTTGGTAGTGCGGTAGAAGAACGAGAGGTCGTAGGTGCCCTTCTTGAGCTCTATGGGCTCAGAGAAGGCCCAGTCTTCGCTGCCGTCGGTCACCTTGCCCTGGTGCACGAGAGCCTTAGTGCCCTCGTATGCGCCTGCCGAGTTGTTGCCCACAAGCCACTTGGAGGTGCCTGTGTTTTGGAAAGTCCACTGCTTCTGAGCCGTGGCCATGTCCTCGAAGCTCTGCTCGTATGGGGCGGAAGGCATAACCCAGTTCTCCACGCTGGCAGTGCCCATTATCATGTCGTTTTGGCGGTCGTCGCCCACCTCTGTGGCAATGGCACCCACCAATGAGTATACCGAGTCTGTCTTTGATATGTCGGCCTCCTTGGTAAAGGTGTAGGTGTAGCTCTGACCGGGCTGTACCTCAGCCGTGACCGTCTCCTCCGCATATGGCTCCTGTCCATCGGCGTAGGGTGAGTTGGCGGTGTTGAGCCAATAGCGCAACTTGATGTTCTTCTGTGGGTTTACGCCATGGTTTATGAACGTGAGCGACACCTTGGACGTGGTCTTGGCAAAGCCGCTCTCCTCTTGGAATTGCACACTTCCTATGCACAGGTCGTCGCCACGGTCTATCTTCACGTTGTCGAGTATGATTTGCTCGCTGCGCCCCGTGGCTTGGAAGGCGAAGTAGCGTGTGCCGCCCTGAGAGAGGTTTATGAGAGAGTAGCCGTTGAGCCATCCGCCCACGGTGATAGGCTCGTCGAAGAGCACCTCGGTCATCTTGTCGAGGTCAGGCTCCGTGCCCATGAGCACGCGCAGGTGTTGCGTGTGCGACGACTTGTTGGCTCCGGCATAGTAGAACGATATGCGCGATTTACCCGAAGGCATGCTTATGGCTGGCGAGAAGAGCCAGTCGTCGCTGGAGATGGCTGCCGCGGGGAAGTAGGCTATGTTGCCGAGGTTGGAGTCGGACGCGAAGTCCCATGTGTAGCCGTCGGAGTTGCCGTCGGACGTTGTCCATAGGTCGTTGCCAGTGTCGAAACCGGTAGAGTAGGGGAAGCTCTGTGGCGCGTAAACGGTGAGCTGCTTCTCCACGCTGTTGTTGTCGGCCACTTGGTCGTCGTCAGACGTTACCCAAGCCTTGAGCGTGGCGGTGCCAGCCGTCTGTGCTTTGAGCTTCGTGTTGAAGGTGTAGGCCAAGGTCTCAAACGCCTTTATGGTGCCGCTGTATTGCTCGTCTGCTGTCGTGGTATCATACTGGTAGTGGAATGTGGGGTTGGCGATGTCGAATGGCGACGCGTTGTGCACCTTCAAAGTCACCTCGTATCCGCCGCTGGTGGTGGCCACTGCCTGCACTGCGGGCGCGGTTATGGCATCTGCTGCCAAGTCGGGCACGGCTTCGGTGAGGGAGAGCTTTCCGAGATGCAGCTGTCCGTATGTATTGAACGAACCTGTGCCACGTCCCGTAAGGCGAATTATGGCGGCGCTGTCGGCAATGAAGCTGAACTCCTGTTGCTCCATCTTGCCGCTCGCGTCGTAAACCTGGGTAAACACGGTGTCCATCTTCTCGCCATAGTCGGCAATGGCGTACACGGTGTGCTTCAGGTCGCTGTAGTGGCTGAACGCGCACTTCACCTTCTGACCTTTTTCAAAAGCCACAGGCTGAGTTTCCACGCCGCCGGTGGCCAGTGTAGACACGCGACCCTGTGCCACGAACATGTCTGATTCCTCATAATACTTGTAGTTGCCGTATCCCGACACGCCGTTGCTTGCCAAGGAGGAGTCCCATGTCAAGGGAAAGGCTATGGTGGTGGGCATGGTAAAGCTCACGTCCTGGCTGGAATTGGTGGCGGTGTTGCCGTCTATGTCAACATACACGGTGTAGGCATATTGCTGGCCGTAGTCGGTGTGAAGGCGTATAGGGAGTTGCACTTCGAGGTTGCCCATCTTTGGGATGCTTATGTCGATACTTTCCTCGCACAGCACGTTGTCTCCCTGCTTTATGCCCACCTTGCCGGTGGAGGTTACGGCCACTGTGTTGTAGTTGTGCAGGGTAAACTTTACCGGTTGCGATGTGCTGGCCTGTGCCTTGGGGAAGGCCACGCTTGAGACCCCTACCTTTTGTGCTGCTGCGGTGCCAGCCCATAAAGCCAGGGCGCAAAGCGACAAGGAAAAACGGTGTAGAGTTTGTTTCATAAGCTTGTTGTTTTGTTATTGTTATAAAAACGGGTACGAAGGTATGAAAAAAGATATTAAAATGCTATAAAACGTGGCATTTTAATATCAAAAGCCCGTTTTTGCTTGATGAAACATCTATGGTTATAGCTCTGCTTTCAGTTCGTGTGTGAGAGGCCGGAAAACGAAAGTAGGAGGAAAACCATTTCGTTTTCCTCCTACTCGATAATATAAGAAGTGTCTGTTGATTTACTCTGGCAGCATGATGACGCTCACCTTATTGGCACCGGCGAGGAATTCCTTCACGAAGGCGGAAATCTTTTCAGGTGTCTGTGCCTTCACGGTGTTGGCATACTCCGTGTGTTCGTCGCGTTTCATGGTATAGTTGTCCCAGATGATGCTTGCCCAATAGCCATTGGTCTTCAGCGCGCTGTCATACTGCTTTAGCATGAGTGTTTGCACCTTGTCGAGCATCTCGGCATCGCATTTCACGGCGAGGTCCTTCACTGCCTGATCCATTATCTGGATGGCTATTTCCTTCTTCTCAGGCTTCATCGGACAATAGCTGGCGATCTGCGCCATGTGGTAGCCGTCTGATGCCAAGCTCATGCCGGCCTGCGCTCCACAAGAGTAGGCTGCGCTTGCCTCCTCGCGTATTTGCTTGAGGTAAACCATGGAGAGTATCTGGCCGGCCATTGAAGCCTGGATGCCGCGCTCCATGGAGTAAGGCAGTGTGGAGTTGAACCAGAACATCTGCGCGGTAGACTTTGGCGTTTCCATCTTGCGCGTGAACGTATTGTCGATGTTCTTCTTTGTCGGGAACACCTCACGCTTGCTTTCGGGGTTCTTGCCTTTTGATGGCAACGAGCCGAGATATTGACAAACGAGCTGGCGGATGGTAGCCTCGTCGAAGTTGCCAATGATTTCGAATACCCAACCGTTGGCGTTGGCCGTGCGCTCCTTCGCCATTTGCAGTATGCGGTCGTAGGACACGCTCTTGAGGTCTTTCATCAAGAAGGGTCGCATTCTCCAGTTGTCGTCGTAGATAGACTTTCTTATCGAGTCGGAGAAGGCAGTAGACGGGTCAAGGTCGCGGTTCTTCAATACGACCTCGTTTTGCTGCATGAGGTTGTTGAAGGCATCCTGATCCTTCTTTATGTTGGTGAAGTAGAGGTATGCGAGCTGGAACATCGTCTCCACATCCTTAGGAGTGGCGCTTCCGCTCAGGCTCATTTTCCTTACATCCATGCGGAGTGACGCGTTGGCAATCTTTCCGGCGAGAGCCTTACCCAGCTCCATGGAAGAGAATTCGCCGAGGCCGCTGTTGTCGATGACGCTGTTGAACATCTGGATATTGGCGAAGTCGGCCTTGCCGTAGTTGCCATCTCCTGAGCCACCGTTTCCGCTCATCGACACTTGGTCTTTCTTATAGTCGGTCTTCTTCAGCAGCACCGTGACACCGTTTGAGAGAGTGAGGATGTTGTAGTCGAACTTCTTGCTCTTCACCTCCTTCTTTATCTTTCCGGGCTTGGGCAGAGTCTTCATGATGGGCTCGTTTTTCACGTTGTCGACGTATGCCTCCACCTTGGTGGCCCTTGCCTCGTGCAAGGCGTTGAGCAACAGGTCGGCTGTTGGGTACACGGCTCCGTCTTTCTCGTTGTTGAAGCTTACGATCACGAGGTTGCTGTCGCTCTTTGCCACAAGCTGCGGAAGCACTTGGTTGATGGCCTCAAGCGGAATCATGGGCACTACCTGCTTCATCAACTTATAGTTGAACTCCAATGAAGGCATAGCCTCATTGTTGAGGAACCATTCGAGAACCTGATTGTAGAAAGACGTGTTGCTGCGCTTGTCGCGGCCTTCCCACATCTTGTCGAGCGAGGAGTTCATTGATTCCTTGAAGCGGGCATATTCCGTGGCGGTGAAGCCGTGGTCGGCAGCCTGTTTCACCACGAGGTAAGCAGCTTTCATGGCATCTGCCGTCTTGCTCATGTCTTTTGGCATGACGTTGATAGAGAAGGCATCTTTAGTCTTGGAGAACAGGTAGTTGCCGTCGCCAGCCGATGCGTCCACGAATGGGCAGTCGGCCTTCAATGCAGCCTCGGCAAAACGCGTAGAAAGCATGTTGAAGGCAGCCTGCTTCACATATTGCGAGAGAGAGTATTCAATGTCTTGTTTTATGGAGTCGGGATCGGTGTCGTGCTTCATCATCATCATTACGAGCGACTGCTGATACTCCTTGTCCTTGTCGATGATGACGATAGGCTCTGCGTTGTCGGGCACGGGCTCGTCAACGATCTTAGCCTCGTTTGCGGGGTTCTTGATGTCGCCGAAGAGCTTTTTTATCTGCGCCTCGGTCTTGTCCACGTCTACGTCGCCCACCACGATGATGCCTTGGTGGTCTGGGTGATACCACTTGTGGTAGTAGTCCACGAGTTCCTTGCGCTTGAAATTGTCGATCACCGACATCAATCCTATGGGGTAGCGCTTGCCGTATTTTGAGCCGGGGTAGAGCTTCTCGAGATTTCTCTCCAGCATTCGGCTTTGTGCCGACGTGCGCAGTCTCCACTCCTCGTGGATGACGCCACGCTCTTTGTCAATCTCGTCTTGTTCGAGAGAGAGGCCACACGACCAGTCGCGCAGGATGAGCAGGCAAGAGTCGAGTGTTGAGGCCGACGATGTGGGCACGTTGTCGATGTTGTAGACCGTTTGGTCGATAGAGGTATAGGCGTTGAGGTCGCCGCCAAACTCTATGCCCTTTGAGCGGCACCACTCAATGAGGTTGTTTCCCTTGAAATGGTCGGAGCCGTTGAACGCCATGTGCTCAAGGAAGTGGGCGAGACCACGCTGTTCCTCGTTTTCCTCAAGCGACCCAACCTTTTGGGCGATGTAGAAATTGGCGCGATGCTCTGGCCAGTTGTTGTAACGGATGACGTAAGTCAGTCCGTTTGACAGCTTGCCAATGCGGTAAGCCGTGTCCACCGGTATCGTCTTGACAGGCATTTGCGCGCTTGCGGTAATCACCGCTACGAGCAAAAGCAACATCGAGACGATAGTGTGCTTAATGTTTTTCATAAGTTTAAAAAAGTTGTACAGTTTCCTCTTTTATTTGTTTTTTACATAATAATGCACAAAGTTACGACAATTAAATATGCCAAAATCATAAACATGAGTTTTTTTTTGCCATTGTCGTTCTTTTAGTTTAAATTTGCACACCATAATAGTATAGATTTGTAGAAATGGGTCTTACAAAGATAGCAAGTAAGTTTTTCTGCCCCCGCCAGAAAGAGCTCGAGAAGCATTTCACGGAACCCGAGCAATTGCAAAGGTCGGTGCTGGATTACCTTGTCTCCAAGGGTCGCGACACGGAGTATGGCCGTTCCCACGCGTTTGTGAACATCAAAGGCTATGACGACTTCGTGAAGAGCGTTCCAATAAACACTTATGAAGAGTTGAAAGGCGACATAGACCGCATGCGCCACGGTGAGGCCAGCGTGTTGTGGCCAGGACTGGTGAGATGGTATGCCAAGTCGTCGGGAACAACCAACGACAAGTCGAAATTCATCCCCGTGTCGTCGGCAGGATTGCACAACCTCCACTACAAGGGCGGTTCCGACGTAGTGGCGTTGTATTTGCGCAACAACCCTGACAGCCGCCTGTTTGATGGCAAGTCGCTCATCCTTGGTGGCAGCCATTCGCCAAACTATAACGTTGAAGGCTCGCTCGTTGGCGACCTCTCCGCCATATTGATAGAGAATATCAATCCCATTGTCAACCTCATTCGCGTGCCCAAGAAGCGCACCGCCCTGCTTTCCGACTTCGAGCTGAAGCGTGACCGTATAGCCATGGAGTGCTTGAATAAGGACGTAACCAATATTTCGGGCGTGCCATCGTGGATGCTGAGCGTGCTTGTGAGGATGCTGGAGATGTCTGGCAAGAAACACGTCGAGGACGTGTGGCCCAACCTTGAGGTCTTCTTCCACGGCGGTATAGCCTTTGAGCCTTACCGCAAGCAATACGAGGAGATTATCACGTCGCCGAAGATGCACTACATGGAGACCTATAACGCCTCGGAAGGATTCTTTGGCATACAAGACGACCCCAAAGACCGGTCGATGCTTCTCATGCTCGACTATGGCGTGTTCTATGAGTTCATACCAATGGAAGACATAGACAATCCCAATCCCTGTATCATCCCGTTGGAAGCGGTGGAGACCGGTAAGAACTATGCCATGGTAATATCCACGTCGTGTGGGTTGTGGCGCTACATGATAGGCGATACGGTGACCTTCACGTCTACAAGGCCATACAAGTTTGTCATCACCGGCCGCACCAAGTGTTTCATCAACGCCTTTGGCGAGGAGCTCGTGCAGGACAATGCCGAGAAAGGACTTGCCTACGCTTGCGAGCGCACGGGTGCCCAGATACTTGAATACACTGCCGCCCCCGTTTACATGGACGAGAACGCCAAGTGTCGCCACCAATGGATTATAGAGTTCTCGAAAGAGCCCGACGACATGAAGATGTTTGCCGATTGCCTCGACAGAAAGTTGCAGGAGATAAATTCCGACTATGAGGCCAAGCGCTTCCACGATGTAACGCTTCAGCATCTGGAGGTAGTGAAGGCGCATCCACACCTGTTTGAGGAATGGCTCAAGGGAAAAGGCAAGCTCGGCGGGCAGCATAAGGTGCCGCGGCTGAGCAACTCGAGAAAAAACATGGATGAACTGCTTGAACTCAACGGCAACTACAAGCAGCAATGAGCCTATGGGTGTTTTTGATAAACAGCGATAGACTTGTGATAGACGTTTCATATGATTGTCAACAATAATTTAAACGACAAGAGCAAGACGGCGAGACTCTTCGTGACGTTGTCGCTCGCGGGACTTCTCGTGTTGCTGCTCCTGCAAGGTTGCGCGCGCATGGGCAATCCCGACGGCGGATGGTACGACGAGACACCGCCGAAGATCATCGGCTCGGATCCTGCTGAAGGGGCCACAAACGTGAAGAAGAAAAAGGTGCTTATCAATTTTGATGAGTATATCAAGATAGACAACCCCACCGAGAATGTAGTGGTGTCGCCACCGCAGCTTGAGGCCCCGGAGATAAAGGGGGCAGGCAAGAGCATAAGCGTGCAACTTGTAGACTCGCTCAAGCCAAACACCACCTATACCATAGACTTCTCAAACGCCATAAGCGACAACAACGAGGGAAACCCTCTCGGCGATTACGCCTACACCTTCTCCACGGGCGACCATATCGACACGTTGCAAGTGTCGGGATATGTAGTGGGGGCAGAAGACCTGGAGCCGGTGAAAGGCATCTTGGTTGGACTTTACAATGACCTTAGCGATTCCGCGTTCCAGAAGAAACCGATGGTGAGGGTGTCGAGGACCGACTCGCGCGGACACTTCACCATAAAAGGCATCGCGCCAGGCAAATACCGTGTATATGCCTTGCAGGATGCCGATGGCAACTACATGTTCAACCAGAAGAGTGAGATGCTGGCTTTCAATCACGACATCATAGAGCCTTCGTTTAAGCCAGACACGCGGCAGGACACGATATGGGCCGACTCGTTGCACATAGCCTCTATCAGCGTGGTAGGCTACACCCATTTCCTTCCCGATAATATCTGTCTGCGAGCGTTCAATGAGATTCTGACCAACAGGTATCTCGTGAAGAGCGACCGCACAGATGCCAACCACTTCTCCTTGTTCTACAGTTATGGCGACAGCACGTTGCCAAAGATAACAGGTCTCAACTTCAACTCCGACAACGCGTTCCTGACAGAATCCACGGAAAAGCGCGACACGGTAGTCTATTGGCTTCGCGACACCGCTCTCGTCAACCAAGACACGCTGAGGATGCAGATTACCCATAATATCACCGACACCTTGGGCGTGTTGCGTGAACAGGTGGACACGCTCCAGCTCATAGCCAAGACATCGTATGAGAAGCGCGTGAAAGACGCGGAGAAGAAGCTGAAGACATGGCAGAAGGAGCAAGAAAAAAGGAAAAAGAAAGGCATGGATTACGACAGCATTATGCCGCGTGAGGAACTGAAGCTCCAGATTACACCGTCGGGCGACTTGGATCCCGACCAAAACGTGACGTTGAGCAGTGGTGTGCCGTTGATGCCGGTGGACACTGCCCACATACATCTTTATTCCCATCCGGAGAAAGACTCGCTTTGGTATGCCGAGCGATACGAATTGCAGAAAATAGACAGCCGGAACTACCGGTTGCTCGCCGAGTGGAGACCTGCGATGGAGTATAGCCTTGAGGCAGACAGCGCCACCTTCGTCTCATTGTATGGAGACGTGTCGAAGAAGTTGAAGATAGGGCTGAAGGTGCGCCCGTCGGAAACGTACGCCTCTATATTAATGACCCTGTCGGGCATGAGCGGAAAACATGTCATAGCCCAACTGCTCGACAATTCAGGCAAGAAGGTCAAGGAGGTTTATACCGACAATGGGCAGGCTGAGTTTTATTATCTCAAGGCAGGGAAATATTACATGCGCATGATAGTGGACGCCAACAACAACAACCGTTGGGACACGGGCGACTATGAAAAGGGCATAGAGCCGGAGGAGGTGTATTATTATCCGGAACTCATTGAATGCAAGGAGAAGTGGGACCTCACCCTCACGTGGAGTCCTACGGCAAAACCGCTGTGGCAACAAAAGCCGGAGGCCATAACAAAACAAAAGGCCGACAAACAGAAAACCATCCAGCACAAGAACCTCGACCGTGCCAAGAAACTCGGAATACAATATATTCCAAAGCCTTGACGAAAGGGCTTAAAGGATATAATTGTTTTAACTTAAATGATAATGACATTAACTTATCAAAGAAACAAGATGACAGAAGCAACAAGACGTTTAAAGATATTTCTTCTCTCGCTGCTCGCATTTTTCTGCGTGTCGGCATCGGCCCAATGCACGTTCCACAACACGGCTTTCAAGTCGGGCGAGAGGCTTTCTTACAACCTTTATTTCAACTGGAAGTTTGTTTGGGTTAAGGTGGGTACCGCGTCATTCGACATTGACCAGACAAAGTTTCTTGGCAAGCAAGCCTACAAGGGAAGCTTGATAACGAGAGGCAACAAGCGCGCCGACCGTTTCTTCGTGCTTCGCGACACGCTTCTGTGTTACAACTCGCTCGACATGGCACCATTATACTATCGTAAGGGTGCCAAGGAGGGCAAGCGTTACACGGTGGACGAGGTATACTATTCTTACTCAAACGACAAGTGCCACGTAAAGCAGCACAGGCTGAAGCACGATGGCACCCATTCGAGGTCGCAACGCACGCTAAACGAATGTGTCTACGACATGATGAGCATCTTCATGCGTGCGCGATCGTTTAATCCTACGGGATGGAAGAAAGGCTACGCCGTCAACTTCCCGATAGTGGACGGAACAAAGGTTTACGCGGCGCAGCTGCGCTATCAAGGCACCGTGAACATAAAAGCAGACAACGGACACACTTATCGCTGCCTTAAACTTGCCTACATGGACAAGGAAGACGACAGCGAAAAGTGGGAAAAGATAGTGGATTTCTTCGTGTCGGACGATGACAACCACATACCCGTGCGCCTTGACCTTCATCTGAAGTTTGGTTCGGCGAAGGCTTTCATGACAAGTGTCACGGGGTTGAGAAACGCCGAGAAGTCAATGGTGAAATAAAAGGGTCATTTGAATTTGATAAACTTCAGATTGCCAGGCCCTACATCCCTCTTGCAGCGTGCCAACAACATGTAGGGCGACTCTTGTGTCTCCTTGGGAGTATAGCTTGCCAGGACCTCTTCCTTGCCATAGTAGCGTGCCAAGCCTTGGTTTATCCAGTAGCCAGGATAAATCGTGATGTCGTTGAAGGCATCTGAAGGCATCTTGACAGAGAGAGGCTTCAGCGTTATAGAGCGCCTGTTGTCGGTTGTAAGTGCCAACTCACGCTCTCTCATTTCCTTGTCGAATTTAAAGACCGTGCCTTTCTTTATCATAGATACGGTCCGGTTGGTTGTCGTTTGCTTGATGCTTACGGATAATATCAAGACGACGATAGCGTATTGGGGCGCATAGCGCAACGCATGGGCGTATTTTTGTTGAAGCGCCTTTATAACCTGTAAAATGGCATAGCTCAGAGGCGCCTTCGCCTCTGCCCTTTTAATGAGTGCCCCGGAAAGGTAATATATGTTGACGCAGATGAGCCAAAGGTTTACGTAGGAGTAAATGTTTTGCACTCTTCCCGGGCCTCTTGTGCCTATGGCATAGCAATGGGCGAAAAAGAATGAACTGTATAGCAAGACACTGACAACGACGCACAGCCAAGGATGCGAGAACTTTAAGCGCGCCTTTGCAGCCATTCGCATGATGGAAGGGGCGATAACAGTCAATAGTAATATCTTGACTATGTTGAATGTGTCGGCAAAGAACTCAAAACTCTTTCCAATGGCCATGAAGAATGCGGCAACGACGTTTGGTTTGCTGTCTATGGTGACCTGCCTGTAGGCATTGCCGGGGGCAAACACGCTCATGGCAAAGGCAAAGCCGAAGATGGCGAGAATGGCAAGGTAGAAGCGTGGCCACTTTTTTTGTTCTATTCTCATGACAATGATCGAAGTGAACAAGATGGCTCCCATGCCAAGGCCAGACACAAAGTTGCCACCAGCTATGACTATGGCAAGTACGGCAGATGCCAAGCCTATGACTATTTTCTTTGCCCTCGTATTGGCTTGCCCGTAACCGATGAGCAACGATGCCAAGAACAATGACAGACTATAAAACAACGTGTAATACATCGCGCCATTGTACCAATAGAACGCGTCGTAATAAGAATATGGGAACTGTAGGGAAATGATTACAAAAAGAGTCGATATGAAGAGGTATTCCAACTTAGAGGCATGGAGTAACTTACGCATTACCATGTAAAGTAATGCGTAAGTGGATCCCATTAGGCTGAATAGTAAGATGAATGGACCAAGCCAATATTGCCCGAAGACACCAGGCTGCAAGGCCATGAGAAAGCAAGCCGAATAAGTGCCTTGCCATGAATGGTACATGCTCATGGCCACATTCCACGCGCTTTGGATGCAAACGAGGAAAGAGTGGGTCTCGTTCCATGTCTTATAGACTTCTGCACCGAATACATAATCGTCGGCAAATGGATGCAAGTATTGGCTTATCCATAACATTGGAACAATTGATAGGATTAAAATCGTGATGGCCGTAATGCTGACAATCCATTGTTGTTTCTTATTCATGATAGCTTATATCCTGTTTGTTAACTGTTTTGTATCCTGTTTTTAACTGTTTTATAAAAAGCATTTTTCTTTATAATGCCAAGTCCGTAAATAGCTTGCATATTTATTGGTTAATAAATATTAATCAAGGTTTTTCTTGATTCTTTTTCGTAACTTTGCGACACAAGAACAACAGAGGATAAACGTATGAAAAGTTGTAGGAAGCTTGCGCTGAGATTGTTTTTGGCGTTATTGTCGTTGCTCATGGTGGCTGTCATTGGCGGCAGCGTTTATTTGTTGAGCTTCGCTCTCCATCCGGCAAACAACAAGAGCCGCGACTATGCCGGTCAATATGCCATGATGCGCGGCCGTTATCCGTGGATGGTGTCTTGGCTCGACTCGGTGGCCAGCCATAAGCACCTTCGCGACACTTTTGTCACGATGACAAATGAGCGAACGGGGCTTTTCCTTGCCGACAGCACGCGCCTGCACGCGCTTTTTGTAAAGGCTCCGCGCAAGACGGCTCTCACGGCTATCGTAATACCTGGATATACCGACAGCGCGGTGGACATGCTCCATTTTGCCTGCTTCTATAACAGGGAATTGGGCATGAATGTGCTTGTGCCCGACTTGCATGCCAACGGGAAGAGTGGCGGCAAGGCCATGCAGATGGGATGGAACGACCGCAACGACGTGTTGAGATGGGCAATGATAGCCGACAAGATGTTCAAAGACTCCACAGGCCATGCGAGAATCGTGATACACGGATGGTCGATGGGCGGTGCCACGACGATGAATTTATCTGGTGAGGCCACTCCCGACTATATCAGGTGTTTTATAGAAGATTGCGGCTACACCTCAGCTTGGGATGAGTTCAGTTATGAGCTTGACAAGATGTTCGGGCTTCCTGAATTCCCGCTGCTCTACACGGCATCGGCCCTATGCAAGATTGGCTACGGTTGGTCGTTTGGAGAGGCATCGCCGTTGAAACAAGTGGCGAAATGCCACAAGCCGATGCTTTTCATACATGGAGGCAACGACGACTTTGTGCCAACACGCATGGTTTATCCATTATATGCCGCCAAGCCCGCGCCAAAGATGCTTGTGGTGTTCCACGGCTCGGCTCATGCCAAGAGTTTCAAGGATTATAAGGAACTGTATGGACAGTGGGTGAAGACATTCCTTAACAAATATCTCCTCAACTGAACCAAAATAAATCGCCTCATGGCTTTAAAGCCATGAGGCGATTTATTTTGAGGTGTATTACAATTCCAGTTTGAATTTTATCTCGTGACGTTTCCTGTATCTTGTCCAGAACTTCCTGCGGCAGTCCATGACGATGCCAATGGCCTCTTGCTCATTGAATCCGCGCAGGCGTGCGTATTCCGTGGCAAGAAGTTCGATAAACCTTTTCGGACCCCAAAGGCGTGCGAAGTTGGCACATCCCCGCTTCATGTCAACAGGTCCGAAATACATCCTGTTGATGTCAACGATGGAGAAGCATGTCTTTCCGTTAGCGTCAGTGTCCCAAAGAATGTTTCCCGGGGAGTAGTCCTTGTGCATCACGCCTTTCTCATGCATTTGCGCCGTGAAAGCCGCAAGAGCCTTTGCCATGGGCTCATATGCCTTTGGCTCCGCGTCGCCCATCTCGTAGAGGAGATGCCTGTATGGGATTTCCGGCGTTATGAGCCAACTCTCCCTAAGCATTCCGCATTCTCTATCTTCAATATAGGCTATCGGCTCAGGCGTTTCCACGCCGTGCTCGCGAAGTATGCTGGCATAAGTGAACGCCCTCACGCCCTTGGGTTTGCGTATTCCCCATGAATACACCAACTTGTTGACAAACCGTGGGCGATGGAAACGTTTCACTATGAGCGACTCGCCGTCGGGAGCCGTGAACCGTTTTATCAGGTTGCGCTTTCCGCCGTACACGTATTCCCCCTCAAAGTCCATGCGGTCAGGCAGGGCAAGGATAAAATCCTTGAGGTTGGCATATCGTGGGTTGAGGAGCTTAATCTTTATCATATTGCCTTTTTTGCAAAGTTACACAAAAATATTGTTGTTAGGTAAAAAAAACATCACATCCAACGAGTCTTGGTGACACTATTTTGCGCAATCGCGTTGTGGTTTCACCGTTAAGCCGAAAGGAATGAGGATGAAGGCTTGTTTACGAGAAGCCTCGCTTTCTGCCAGGTCTTTGATAAAAAGCTGCAATTTAACCATGCACGAGCTTGCCCACAAAGAATGATTTGTTTATCTTTGCATACATTAAACAAAACTGGTGGAAAGAATTCAGAAACGTCATTAGTGATGATACCAAAGATTATACACTTGTGCTGGTTTAGCAACGACCCTTATCCTGTGGAGATAAAGGTGTGTCTTGATACTTGGAAGCGCATCTTGCCAGACTTTGAGATTAAAGTGTGGAACTATGAAAAAGCCAAGGCCATAGGTTTCGACTTTATAGACGAGGCTCTGAAAGCTAGAAAATGGGCTTTTGCGGCTGATGTCGTTCGCTTTTATGCTGTTTATCAAGAAGGAGGGGTGTATATGGACAGTGACATCTTTCTGCATAAACGCTTCGACGAACTTTTAACAAAGGACGGTTTTGTCACCTTCAACGAGAAAGACAAGGCGGAGTTTGGTTTACAGGCAGCGTTTTTCATGGGCACGGCAGGCAATGCTTTCTGTAAGAAGATGGTAGACTATTATCAACACAAACATTTTGAAAATCCTGACGGTTCTTTCAACGATACCATTTCGCCTTATACGATGTCGGCAGTGGCCAAGGAGTTTGGTTGGAAAATGAAAGACGAGCTGCAAGTTTTACCGGAGTTGACCGTTTACCCCACATGTTATGTTGCCCCAAACAATCATTATCCCATCGACTCAAAAACGATAGGTGTTCACACGATTCAAGGCAGCTGGAGGCAAAGAAAGCTTGGCAGGCTCATAGAGCTTAAAGTCAAGCATTTCTTGCATGTGATAAAATATGCCCTTTTCAAGAAATAAAAAGGGCATATTTATATTCTGTGTAAAAACTCTTACACGTCAAGAATCTTTTTATACAAACTAATGTAGGCTTGCGTATATTTTTCATACGTAAATCCTTTGGAGTATTCTTGGGCCTCTTGTGCTTCTTGAGAGTCGCGGCTCCAAGAAGCGATACCTTCTTCCACCACCTTGGCCATGAGCTCGGGCTCATAAGAGTCAAAGTAGGTGGCATGGTTCTTGCACACTTCTGGCAAACTGGTAAAGCGTGAGGCAAAAACTTTGGTGTTGAATCTCATGGCCTCCAACACAGGAAGTCCAAAACCCTCTAAAAAGCTCGGGAAGAGGAACGCATCGCAATGAGCATACATCCAGTTTTTCTCTTTGTTGCTGATTTCCCCCGTGAAAACCACATTTTCAGTTCCCCATTCCTCTTTCAATGCCTCAAGATGGTGTATATACTTGCCATAAGGTTTGCCGCACACATACAGTTTATAATCAGGAAGAAATTTCATCATCGGAATCAACGACTGGAAGTTTTTCTTTGCACGCGTCTGCCCAATGGTAAACAAGATTTTTTTATCGCTGTCTACGAAACGGGGCCTTTCCTGTTGCTCATAGTCTGTATCCTTTATGCCGTTATAAATCAAGTAAAGAGGCTTTTGCCCGATATTCACGTGATTAAGCAAATCTGTTTTCACGTATTCGGATATGACGGTAATGCAATCAGAACGCCAGATATGCCATTTCAGTTTCCATAGAGTCTTGAGCTTGTGGATTCCTTTCTTTTCATGAAGGAAGTTGAGATCATGAATAGTCAGCAAGTTCTTCATGTCCCTGCAATGTTTGCGCTTTATAAAGAGTTGGTCTGTCGTATGCCAAAGGTCTATCTTCTTGTTGAGCCTCTTAAGGTCGTGCTTGAGATTCTCTACGGAAACATAATCCACACTATTTCCCAAACACCCCACGTGTTCTTGTTTCACAAGGAAAACAAAATGCAGATTCTCAGCTTCTTGTACACGGATTATCCTTTCACTGTAGTTGTCTGCAATCTCGCCAAACCCGCATTTTTCCGCCAATCGTGTAAAATCTATCAGTACAGTCTTCATAAGAAAGAAATTCATTTAAGAGTTTTGTCAAATGTCTATAGTCTTGCTTGCGCCAATGGCATTTTTAAGATATTCTCCGTTGTTTATCGCGACAGACAGTCTTTGTGCATTTTTCTTCATGTCTGCATACTCTTCCGGCGTGAGCTGAGAGAGCAGGCTCGAAAGCTCGTTCAACGAATCTATTGCAATACCAGCCCCCTCTTTCTTTACCAATTGAGCTATGGCCGATTGCTTCCACACGATAAGAGGAAGCCCTGCCCTTAAATAGAAAGATGCTTTATGCGGAGTGTTGTATCTCAGATAACTTCCAAAGTCGCCACGGCATTCTTCAATGGAGTCACCGTCCCAAACCAATCCGAAGTCTCCCTTTACTTGGGCAATAAACCTGTCTGCAGTAACAAAGCCGTGCCATATGATGTTTTTGTCTTCCGCTATGGCGTTGTAGTCGGTCATGTTGCCATAGAGATGAAAGTTGAAGCCCTTGTCCAATTCTTTCATCTTCAGTATAAAAGCATTCTTGCGAAGATTTAATGACCCGGCATAAACAATGTTCCACTTTCCCGGAATCACACAACTGTTTTGGGCAACCGGGACAGGCGATAAATAATCATGGAATCCCAAAACACCCATTGGCTTCTTAAAGCCGTGCTGAAGAAGCCAAACTTTCATCGCTTCATTGGTAGCTATCACATAATCTGTATGTTCCAATCGCTGCAGTTCTTGCTTGACGGTCAGTTTCTTACGTCGAAAACATCCCAAGTCGTGTATCAAGGAGATGGTTTGTGCTCCTCTTAAATGAGCGATATTGCAAATAAAGGAAAAATATTTCTTGACAGGATACTGCAACACTACAATATCGTTTTTCTTGACTCGAAGGGCAAACATGATTATGCTCGCCAGGTTATAGAAGAACGCCGCGATACGGTTGTTACCCACTCGGCATGGAAGTCCCAGGTTGACTGCCCCCATACTTTGCAAAATGTGTTCGTAGTCAGTCTTAGCCTTGTTTCCTGCGCTCGTCAGGTTGTAATAGTTGCGGCTGATGTAGCAGAGTCTGTTTTTCTTCATGTCTTTTTAAGCTACTTTCATCCTTATCATAAGTTGGTGAGAGCATTTCCTTGCCGGTATAGCCTTTCCACGAGCGTCTCCACGCTGCCCGGTACCATACCAGTGACGGGAAGTCCATGTCTGATATTCTCCCTTATCCGTGTGCTGCTTATGTCGTATAGGCTGGTGTCGTATAGCCTCACGTTGCTTGGAAGCGTGGCCGGGTCTATTGGGCATTCGGGGCGTGCGTAGACGGCTATCTCACAATTGGAAAGTATATATTCGGGTGCTGCCCAACGGTCAAAGGCAAGCCAGTTGTCAGCACCTATTATTAGCGTGAATTGGCAGTTGGGAAAGTCGGCCTTGAGATGTTTCAGCGTGTTCCATGTGTACGATGGTTTGGGCAGGTGAAACTCATAGCCGGAAGCCACGAGCCGCATCTCCCCGGCGAGAGCTTGTCGTGTGATGTCTAATCGCTTGTCATCGTCGAGAAGGTCGGTCGCCGCCTTCTTGAAAGGGTTGAGTGGCGACACGAGAAACCACACCTCGTCGAGGTGGGCGAGGTTGAGAATCTGCTTCGCCAATCCTATGTGCCCCACGTGTACGGGGTTGAAACTGCCTCCGAAAATGCCTATGCGGAGGTTTTGCTGGCTGTCGGGCATTGGCGGCTAAGCTTTAAGGAAGTCGCTGACGAGACGGTAAGTGTCTTGTTTGGCTTTCTCCAGGTCGTCGTTGACTACAATGTGGTCAAACTCCTTGGCGAACGTCAGCTCGTAGGCTGCCTTGGCAAGTCGTTGCTCTATCACCTCAGGGGCATCGGTTGCACGGTTCACGAGCCTGTGCCTAAGCTCCTCTATTGATGGAGGTTGAACGAAGATGCTCAAAGCCTGTTGCCCATAATGCTTCTTGATGTTGCAGCCGCCTTTCACGTCGACGTCGAACACCACGTTCTCGCCTCGCCCGGTCTGGTTCTCCACTTGCGACTTCAGCGTGCCATAGAAACGGTCGGCATACACTTCCTCGTATTCGAGAAACTCGTCGTGGTTGATCTTCTCCTTGAATTCCTCTGGCGTGAGGAAAAGATACTCAACGCCATTCTTCTCGGTGCCGCGTGGCGCGCGCGTGGTGGCGCTTATTGAAAAGGCGAGGTTCAACTCGGGATGCTCGTTCATCAACCACTGCACGATGGTGCTCTTCCCTGACCCGCTTGGCGCGGAAAAAATAATCAGTTTTCCAGTCATGTCAATATAGTCTGTTACAATGCGTTCAATACCTGCTCCTTTATTTGCTCAAGCTCATCTTTCATCTTCACCACGATGTTTTGCATCTCCGCCTGGTTGCTCTTCGAGCCGGTGGTGTTGATCTCGCGGCCCATCTCTTGCGCTATGAACCCGAGCTTCTTGCCGTTGGGTTGGTCTTCGGCCATCGTCTCGCGGAAATATTTCAGGTGGTTGGAGAGTCGTTGCTTCTCCTCGCTGATGTCGAGCTTCTCGATATAATAGATAAGTTCTTGCTCAAGGCGGTTCTTGTCGTATTGCACTTCCGGGATCTGCTCCAGGCCCTTTATTATCGTCTCCTTGATTTTCGGCACTCGGCTCTTCTCGTAAGGCTCGATGCTGTGGAGAAGGTTCTCGATGTTGTCTACTTTCTCATGGAACTTCTTCTCCAGCGCCGCGCCTTCCTGTTTGCGGAACGCCACGAGGCTGTCCACGGCTTGCTTTATCGCGCCTTTCGCCACTTCCCATTCCTCGTCGCTGAGTTCCTCGACATTGGTCTTGGTGAGCACGTCGGGCATGCGGGTCAATGTGCTGAACCAGTTGGTAGGCTCAGGGATGCCCGTCTTTGCCGCTATGTCTTTCAGCTGCTTGTAGTAGTCCTCAATGAGGGCACCGTTGATAGGCGTGGCGTCAACCACCGTGTCTTTCTCAGTCCAAAGCGC
Organism: Oscillospiraceae bacterium; assembly: GCA_963599465.1. GTDB lineage: Bacteria > Bacteroidota > Bacteroidia > Bacteroidales > Bacteroidaceae > Prevotella. Next base: position 30,698 of record CAVBXD010000016.1, read on the forward strand.
GAAGTCTACCTTACCACGTGAGAGCTTCTTGGCGACATACTGCCTTATCTCCATTTCCTTCTCGCGATAGAGGGGTGCCACGCGTGCGGAGAGGTCAAGGGTCTTGCTGTTGAGCGACTTAATCTCAACATTGATTTTCTTGTCTTTGTAAACCACTACGGACTTGCCGTAGCCCGTCATAGAGAGTATCATACTTATTTATGCGTTAAATTTCTGCAAAAGTACAAAATTGGATGGAAAAAGGAGTAAATTTGCACTTTATTAAGAATAATATCGACATAATACGCGTATAATATGTCTTGTATATTGAATATTGAGACAAGCACCAATGTTTGTTCAGTGGCGGTGAGCCAGGACGGCGCTTGTATTTTTGAGAAGGAGGATCACTCTGGACCTAATCATGCTGAGCGTTTAGGCTCTTTTGTCGACGAGGCGTTATCGTTTACCGACAACCATGGCATACCGTTTGATGCCGTTGCCGTGAGTTGTGGGCCAGGCAGTTACACTGGTCTTCGCATTGGCGTGAGCATGGCCAAGGGCATTTGTTATGGTCGTGGCCTCAAGCTCTTGGGAGTGCCCACGTTGGAAATACTCTGCGTGCCTGTGCTCCTTCACGAGATGGTGGACGAGGGCGCATTGCTTTGCCCGATGCTCGACGCTCGCCGCATGGAAGTATATGCCCAGATATTCGACCGTGCTCTGCATGAGGTGCGCCCCATCCACGCCGACGTTGTGGAAGCCGACACCTACAAGGAGTGGCTCGACAAGGCCCCCGTGTATTTCTTCGGCGACGGAGCCAAGAAATGCAAGGAGGTGATAACGCACCCTAACGCCCGTTTCATCGATGGCATTGAGCCTTTGGCCAAGAACATGATGCCGTTGGCGGAGAAGCGCATGGCGCAACAGGCATTTGAGGACGTGGCCTACTTCGTACCTTTCTACTTGAAGAATTTCGTGGCAAAGCTGCCCCGCAAACTTCTTTGATTACATCATTTATTTTGTTTCATGAACATCCAAGGTTTAGACTATAACACCCAACGAGACAAGCTCGTGTTGCCGGAATATGGGCGCGAGATACAGAAGATGGTCGACTATTGCATGTCGCTGCCCGACCGTGATGCACGCCTGAGCTGCGCTTATACCATAATAGACACCATGGAGCTGATGAACCCACAGCTGGTGCAAACCGACAACTACAAGCAGAAGCTATGGGATCAGCTGGCACTGATAAGCGATTTCAAGCTCGACATCGATTGGCCCGTTGACATATCCAAGGCAAAGGTGATAAGCGAGAAGCCGCAGCCGCTCAAATATGAAACCGGCACCATACCTGTGCGTCACTATGGCAAGTTGGTTTTCGAGCTTTTCAGCAAGCTGAAGACCATGGAGCCTGGCGAGGAACGCGACCAACTGACGGCGCTTACCGCAAACCAGATGAAGCGTGATCTCGTGCAATGGGGACATGGGCTTTGCGACGACGAGAAAGTGGCGAACGACCTTGCCAACTTCACCGACGGGAAGATACAGCTCGACCTCAACCACTTCAAGTTTGAGCGAGTGGACATGCGAACCTTGGCGCCAACCAACAATGGCAAGAAACGCAAGAAAAAATAGACAGCACTTATGAAGTCATTCATAATAGAAGGCGGGCACCAACTGGAGGGAACCATTACCCCGCAAGGCGCTAAAAACGAGGCGTTGGAGGTGATATGCGCCTCGTTGCTTACATCTGAGCCCGTGCGTATAACCAACGTGCCCGACATACTTGACGTAAACAACCTCATAAAGTTGTTGGAGGACGTGGGCGTGAAGGTGACGCGCAACAGTCGTCACGATTACACGTTCCAGGCCGATGACGTGAACCTTGATTTCCTCGATAGCGTGGAGTTCGTAAAGAAATGCTCACGTCTCCGTGGCTCGGTGCTGATGTACGGGCCGCTTCTCGGACGTTTCGGCAAGGCTACTGTGGCAAAGCCTGGCGGCGACAAGATAGGTCGCCGTCGCCTCGACACCCATTTCCTTGGATTCAAGAACCTTGGAGCAAGATTTGAGTTTGACGAGGCGCGCGATGTCTACCAGATTCATGGCGACCGCCTCAAGGGTACCTACATGCTCCTCGATGAGGCTTCGGTCACCGGCACTGCCAACATCATCATGGCAGCGGTACTGGCAAAAGGCACGACCACGATTTATAATGCCGCATGCGAACCTTACATTCAGCAGCTCTGTCACCTCCTCAACCACATGGGAGCCAATATCTCTGGCATAGCCAGCAACCTCGTGACGATTGTAGGCGTTGACCATCTGCATGGAGCCACTCACCGTGTGCTTCCCGACATGATAGAGGTAGGTTCTTTCATTGGCATGGCGGCGATGGTAGGCAATGGCATACGCATAAAAGACGTGTCGCTTCGCAACCTCGGCCCCATCCCTGACGCTTTCCGCCGATTGGGCGTGAAAATAAAGGTGGAGGGCGACGACTTGTTTGTTCCTCACCAGCCACATTATGTCGTCGACTCTTTTATCGACGGCACGATAATGACTCTTGCCGACGCACCTTGGCCAGGACTGACCCCCGACTTGCTTTCCGTGTTGGTCGTGGTGGCAACGCAGGCACGAGGCACAGTGCTCATTCATCAGAAAATGTTTGAGAGTCGCCTTTTCTTTGTAGACAAGCTCATCGACATGGGCGCGCAAATCATACTTTGTGATCCTCACCGTGCGGTGGTGGTAGGTCATGACCGTCGTGTCCAGCTTCGTGCGGGGCGTATGTCAAGTCCCGACATCCGTGCGGGCATCGCCTTGCTCATAGCCGCCATGAACGCTAAAGGCACGAGCCGCATCGAGAATATCGGCCAGATAGACCGTGGCTATGAGGATATAGAATTGCGTCTTAACGGCCTTGGGGCAAACATTCAGCGTGTCGATGATTAAGCTCAGTGACACATACCGCATAGGTTGCCTCGGCAAGCCTCATGGAGTGAAAGGGGAGATAGCCTTCTCTTTCGAGGATGACGTGTTCGACCGTCAGGACGCTGATTTCATTTTTGTCATGATTGACGGATTGTTGGTGCCGTTCTTCTTCGAGGAATACCGGTTCAGTTCCGATGTAGTGGCACTGGTCAAGTTTGAGGGCATCGACACCCTTGAGCAAGCCGCCGACCTCACGGGCAGCGAGGTCTATTATCCGCGCGATGCTTCCGATGATGATGACGATACCGTATCGAAGGCTGAACTCTCCGGCTTCAAGCTCGTGGACGCGTCGACAGGCAGTGTGGTAGGCGACGTGACGGCTCTCGACGACTCCACCGCGAATCCGCTTTTTGTAGTAGACACCCCAGATGGGGAAATGCTGATTCCGGCAAGCCATGAGCTGGTCAAGGCCATAGACAAGAAGTCCAAAACAATCACGGTTGACATCCCCGAGGGATTGCTGTCGTTGTAGAGGCAACCACCGAAGGATTATTACCATTGTAGATAACGTTTAGATGAAGAAACAAATTTGCATACTTGGCTCCACTGGTTCCATAGGCACGCAAGCCCTTGACGTCATAAGGCAGCATCCTGACCTTTACGAGGCTTACGCGTTGACCGCCAACGACAGCGTGGAGAAACTTGCCGAGCAAGCTCGTGAGTTCAATCCCGCCGCAGTGGTGATTGCCAACGAAGCTCGCTACGAGGAACTTAAAGCCAGGCTCGCCGACACCGACGTGAAGGTTTACGCCGGCCATAAGGCTCTCTGCGAGATAGTTGAGGCGGGACCTGTTGACATGGTGCTTGCGGCTCTCGTGGGATTTGCCGGACTGGAGCCGACCATTCGGGCTATCAAGGCACGCAAGAAGATATGCCTTGCCAATAAGGAGACGTTGGTCGTGGCTGGAGAGCTCATGCTCGATCTTGTGCAGAAATATCATGTTGACCTCTTGCCTGTCGACTCGGAGCATTCGGCCATATTCCAGTGTCTTGTCGGCGAGGATATGAACGAGGTAGACAAGATTCTCCTCACTTGCTCCGGAGGGCCTTTCCGCAACTTCACCCATGAGCAGTTGCTTACCGTGACGGCAGCCGATGCCCTTCGCCACCCGACATGGAAGATGGGCGCGAAGATCACCATCGACTCAGCGTCGCTCATGAACAAGGGCTTTGAGGTGATGGAGGCCAAATGGCTCTTTGGCGTGCCAGCCGAGAATATAGAGGTGTTGGTGCATCCGCAGAGCGTTGTCCACAGTGGCGTGCAGTTCAAGGATGGCGCGGTGAAGGCGCAGCTCGGCGTCCCCGACATGCGACTTCCCATACAGTATGCTTTCTCTTTCCCCAACCGTCTTCCGCTTAATGGCGACCGCTTGGACCTTTTCAATACCCAAAAACTTGAGTTTTTCAAACCCGACGTGCGGAAGTTCCCGTGCTTGCGCTTGGCTTACGAGGCAATACAGGAGGGAGGCAACATGCCATGCATATTGAATGCCGCAAATGAGGTGGCCAATGCCGCCTTCCGCCGTGGCGAGTGTTCTTTCCTTGGCATGGCCGACATCATAGGCCAGACCATGAAGCAGGCATCGTTCGACAAGACACCAAATCTCGACACTTATTTACAAACCGACGCTGAGGCGCGCCAGATTGCCACCTCGTTGCTGAAAGCTTAACACATTAATAATAATAAAATGGAAATTTTCCTCATAAAACTATTACAATTTATCTTGTCCATCTCTCTCCTTGTGTTTCTTCACGAGGGAGGCCACATGGTGGCTGCGAAGCTCTGTGGCGTGAGAGTTGAGAAGTTTTTCATCTTTTTCGATCTCAGTTTGGGCAAGTGGAGCGGCAAGCTCTTCAGCTTCAAGCCTCGCAAGTCTGACACCGAGTATGGCATGGGTTGGCTGCCTTTGGGCGGCTATTGCAAGATAGCCGGAATGATAGACGAGAGCATGGACACCGAGCAGATGAAGCGCGACCCGGAGCCATGGGAGTTTCGCACGAAACCAGCTTGGCAGCGTCTCATCATCATGGTGGGCGGTGTCACGGTAAACTTCGTCCTCGCCCTCTTCATCTATTCCATGATAATGTTCCACTGGGGTGAGAGCTACGTCCGTGTGGCAGACATGACACAAGGAATGAAGTTCAACAAGGAGGCCAAGTCTTACGGCTTCAAGGACCACGACATCCTTCTTGGCACCGACAAACGCCAGTTCAAGGACTTCGGCGGCGACGTGTTCCGTGACATATCAGAGGCTCAGTATTGCGACGTGATGCGTGACGGCAAGAAGGTGCGCATAAACCTGCCTGGCAACCTCAACTTGCTCGACATGCTTAAAGTGACTCCGCAATTTGTCCGTCCTTTTGTTCCGGCGGTTGCCGACACGGTGTTCCAGACCATACCTGTGACGGACAACAAGTCTGTGCCGTCTCCGGCTTGGCAGGCTGGAATGCGCAAGGGTGACCAGATACTTGCCGTCAACGGCAAGGCCATCGATTCATACAATGAGTTCACCGAGGCGGTGGGTGTAATCAGCGACCAGCTTGCCGCCGTCAGTACCCATAAGGACAGCGTGCGACTTCGCACTGTAACGCTCGTGATAGGTAAGGCCAACGCCAAGCGCGACACGGTCACGACCATGCTCACTTCCGACGTCAAACTCGGCTTTGCCGTAGGTGGGCCGGGGTATATGTATAGGGATAAGATTACCCACGTCAGCTATGGCTTCTTTGAGAGTTTCCCCGCAGGTGTGAAATATGGTTGGGATGTGTTGTCGGGTTATGTCAGCGACATGAAATACGTGTTCACCGCCGATGGAGCCAAGAGTCTTGGAGGCTTTGGGGCCATAGGGGCATTGTTCCCTCAGACATGGGATTGGCATGCCTTCTGGATGATGACCGCATTTCTTAGCATCATTCTCGCCTTCATGAACATCCTTCCTATTCCCGCGCTCGATGGTGGCCACGTGTTGTTCCTTCTCTATGAGATGATTACCCGTCGCAAGCCATCCGAGAACTTCCTTATCAAGGCGGAGTATGTCGGCATTACGGTGCTTGTCTTGCTTATGGTTGTAGCAAACCTAAACGACATATTGCGCTGGATAGGCGTTATGTAGGTTAAAAAATATTAATGTTTTATATCGCCTATACCCCTTTTGCTTTCAAGAGCGTATTTAGGGTATAATGGCGATATTTATAACGGCAAATACCCACGATAAAAACGAAGATTATCATAAAAAAATGAAAAAACTTTTGACTCTGGCTCTGTTGATGCTTGTAGCTATCATGGCCAATGCCCAAATGCTGGACCCCGTGAAGTTTTCTTCCGCATTGAAGACAAACAACACGGCAGAGGGCGAAATCGTTTTCACAGGAAAAATCAGTAGTGGTTGGCATGTTTATAGCACGGGCTTGGGCAGCGATGGCCCAACCTCGGCCACATTCAATGTCAACAAGCTCGATGGCGTGCAGCTTGTTGGCAAGTTGGAGCCTCGCGGCAATGAGATAAAGAAGTTTGACCAACTCTTTGAGATGAACCTTCGCTACTTTGAGGGTAGCGTGGAGTTTGTGCAAAAGGTGAAATTCACCAAGCCAAACTATCAAATCGACGCTTACCTTGAGTATGGCGCTTGCAACGACCAGAACTGCATGCCTCCCACGAGCGTGGAGATAAAGAAGAGTGGCAAGAGTCCTGCTGTGGCCAACGACGCCAAGGACGCCAAGTCCGACGCCGAGGAAGCCGTAGGCGATGAAGCCGCCTTGGAGTCTACCGCTCAGGCTACCGACTCTGTTAATGCCGACTCTCTTGCGGCAGCCAACGCAGCCGCTGCAGCCTCTCTCTCCCAAAACGACAAGGATGCCCTTTGGCAGCCTGTTGTCAAGCAGCTCCAACAGTTTGGCGGCACCAACGACCTTGCGAGCCATTCGTTGTTTTATATATTCCTGATGGGCATTGTTGGCGGCTTGTTGGCTTTGGTCATGCCGTGCATCTGGCCTATCATCCCCATGACGGTAAGTTTCTTCCTCAAGCGTTCCAAGGACAACAAGAAGCGTGGCGTGCGCGATGCCGTGATCTATGGTGTCTCTATCATCGTCATCTATCTTGCGTTGGGCATTGGCGTTACCGCCGTTTTCGGCCCTTCAACGCTCAATGCGTTGTCTACCAACGCTGTGTTCAATATCTTCCTGTTTGTCTTGCTCGTTGTCTTCGCCGTGAGCTTTTTCGGTTGGTTTGAGATTAAGCTCCCCGACAGTTGGGCAAACAAGGTTGACAGCAAGGCTTCAAGCACTACGGGTCTCATCTCAATCTTCCTCATGGCTTTCACGTTGGTGCTCGTGAGCTTCTCGTGCACCGCGCCAATCATTGGCCTCTTGCTTGTTCAGACTGTCACTTCTGGCGATTGGCTCGCCCCTGCCGTTGGCATGTTTGGCTTCGCCATTGCCCTTGCGGTGCCTTTCGCGTTGTTCGCCATGTTCCCTACGCTAATGAAGAAGAGTCCGCGCAGTGGTTCATGGATGGACCAGATCAAGGTCGTGCTGGGCTTTGTGGAGTTGGCGTTCTCGCTCAAGTTCCTCTCCGTTGCCGACCTTGCCTATGGTTGGCACATCATGGATCGTGAGGTGTTCCTCTCTCTCTGGATAGTCATCTTCGTGGCTCTTGGCGCTTATCTCGTGGGTTGGCTCAAGTTTCAGCAGGATGCCATCGGCGGCGACCTTCAAAAGCCAATGCCCGTTCCCGCGATAATGCTCGGCTTGTGCTCATTCGCTTTCGCCATATATATGATTCCCGGACTTTGGGGTGCTCCTTGCAAGGCAGTGTCTGCCTTCGCGCCTCCTATCACTACTCAGGATTTCAATCTCAACAACCACGTGGTTGAGGCAAAATATAAAGATTACGAGGCTGGAATGGCTGCGGCAAAAGCACAGGGAAAGCCTGTAATGCTCGACTTCACTGGATTTGGTTGTGTCAACTGCCGCAAGATGGAAGCCTCCGTATGGACAGATCCATCTGTGGCTGACAAGCTGGAGAAAGATTACGTGCTCATCTCGCTTTATGTGGACGACAAGACTAAGTTGCCAGAGCCGATGGAAGTGACCATGCCAAATGGCCAGAAGCGCACTCTTCACACAGTTGGCGACAAATGGAGCTATCTGCAGAGCCATAAGTTCGGTGCCAACGCACAACCTTTCTATGTCACGCTCGACGACAAGGGCAATGTGCTGTCAGGCTCGTTCTCATACAAAGAAGACGTATCGGCTTATCTCGATTTCCTCAAGAAGGGTCTCGATGCTTACAAACATTAAGAGTGGAGGCTTGACGGTGCGTATGACTGTCAAGCCTCGCTTGTGTTTGCGTTTGGAAAACATCTATAAATTTACTTTGAATCATGCTTGACAAAGATACTCGTGAACAGATTATCGCGTTGATAAAGCGGCAAGTGGTGCCAGCCGTGGGCTGTACTGAACCTATGGCGGTGGCGCTTTGCACGGCAAGGGCAACAGAAGACTTGGGAAAACGCCCCGAGAAAATACAGGTGTTGCTGAGTGGCAACATGCTGAAAAACGCCATGGGTGTTGGCATACCTGGCACGGGAATGATTGGCTTGCCTATTGCCGTGGCACTTGGTGCCATCGTGGGCAAGAGTCAATACCAGCTTGAGGTCATAAAGGATCTTACGCCCGATACGCTTGAGGAAGGCAAGGCGTTTATTGCCGACACTGATCGTATCGACATCAAGTTGAAGGAGAATATCTCCGAGAAACTGTATATCGAGGTCACTTGTTCGGCAGACGACGACAGTGCCACGGCGGTTATCGCCGGAAGCCACACCAACTTCGTTTATGAGAGTTACAATGGCAAGGTACTGCTCGACAAGCGTGAATGCACCGAAAATGCCGAGGAGCATAAGCCTTTGAGTCTCAACATGAAGACGGTGTGGGATTTTGCCATTACCACTCCTCTTGAGGAGATAACCTTCATGGGCGAGGCGCGCGACTACAACATTCGCGCTGCCGAGGAGAGTCGCAAGGGCAACTATGGCCATTGTCTTGGCAAAACCATCGACCGTCCTCTGAGCCATGGCATCTTTGGCGACTCCATATTCTCGCACATCATCTCGGAGACGGCGCTTGCCTGCGACGCGCGCATGGGTGGGGCAATGATTCCGGTGATGAGCAACAGCGGTTCAGGCAACCAAGGCATCTGTGCCACCAATCCCGTGGCAGTGTTTGCCAAGGAAAACGAGAATACGGAAGAAGAGTTAATTCGTGCCCTTACCCTCTCGCATCTCACTGCCATCTATATCAAGCAGAGCCTTGGCACATTGTCGGCCCTCTGTGGCTGCGTGGTGGCAAGCACGGGCGCGAGCTGTGGCATAGTCTACCTCATGGGAGGTGATTACGACCGCGTGTGTGCGGCGATACAAAACATGGTAGCCAACCTCACTGGCATGATTTGCGACGGCGCAAAGCCTTCGTGCAGCATAAAGATTTGTTCGGGAGTTTCTTCCGCGCTTCTTTCCGCGCTTCTCTCCATGCAGAATCATCAAGTCACTGCCGCTGAGGGCATAGTCGACAACGACGTTGACAAGAGCATACACAACCTTACATCAATTGGCAAGGAGGCCATGAATCCTACCGATGACATGGTGCTCGACATCATGACGCATAAAAGATCATAAAACTCTCTCATCTATATTTGGGGTCTCGCTCACCCTTCCCCGTGAGGGGAGGGAATGGGCGAGACTTCTTGTTTTCCCCAACTTCCTCCAAAAAACGTGTTTGTCTCTTTGCCCGATTATGCCTCGATGTCAATGAGGTTTCTTGGGGGAATTGTCTTTAGTCAATCCGTAGTCTTCGTTTGTGTTATTAAGCGATTTGTAATCATGTTCGCTCTTCTTTCCCTTTGAAAGGTAGCAGGTGGCAGTAAACAAGACCATAGAACGCAAGGGTTTCCATTCTGTTGTCTTTTTAAAGTTGAAATCCCTTGCCTTTCCTGATGTATATTCGTTATGACCAGAATAATGCCATTCCATGCCAAATGACCATTTCTTGTACTTGTAAAGCAATTTGGCGGCATATTGTGCGCTCCCATGCTCTATCAAATCACCTTCGGCTTCTTTGGTTGGTGAATTGGCATATATGCCAAGGTTCCAGCTTTTCAATGGGAATGTAATTCCTCCTCCATACCGGAAGTAAGGCAAACACACGTGTTGCTGTAAGGTGCTATACGATGTGTGGTAATACTCCAAGTATGGTGCGAGTTCCAACCAAGGGAAAGGATGCCAACTTCCTGTAAGGCTCATCTTGTGCTTTACCACGTCGGATATTTCCTGTGGTTGGGAGTAAGCCATTCCATCTTTCATATAGAGTGTGGTAGCGAATGGGTGGCGCGAGTAAGATGGAGCATATGATAAATTGACGTAGTTGTCGTTTTTGCCAAAATACAACAGATATAACGTTATGCTGCCATTCCAATAAGGCTGAAGCCGTGGATTGCCAATTGACACAAATTGACGTTCCAAGTACGTTGGTGATGACAACAACTGCCCGCTTGTTGGACATATGGTGTTTACCAAGGCTGTCATCTGTACGCTAACCCCCTCTAATTTTCCTTTGCCCCACCAGTCAGTGTAAAGCCTTAGGTACGGAATCGTGTTATGTATGTTGTTTTCTTCCGTTTTTGTTTCAACAGAGTTGATGCCAACGGTTGGGTAGACAGTGACTCTGCCAAATCTTTTGTGCAAGCCGAGATATGCAAAGTTGCTGATGCTGGAAGATAGGTTTATGTCATTTAGATAATGCTGACGATTCTTTTTATATTCTGATCTTTCTCCTATACTCCATTTTACACCCCATAATGATAATTCGTAAGCAATGTTGCCTATCAACGACTCGACATGATTGCTGAAAAATGATGTAGATTGAATGCCATCCTGTTCTATCCGGTTGTCTACAGTAGAATAAGAGTATGTATTGACAAGGTTGAATGCCAATGACTGTTTGTCAGAAAACTGACATTTATAATAGAGGTCGGCAGCGAATGATTGCAGCTGGTTCTTCAGAAGGCTGTTGTTGTATGCGGTAATGTATTTGCCATCTGATACATATCTTGCTGTGGTAGGCTCCTTTTGCTTGTCGCCATCATGGGTATAGTTTAATTCTATATTGAACAAATGCTTGCCCCAATTGTGTTGGTAAGCCGTTTGCAGATATTGGAAGCATCCTTCATAAACATTGTTTTCGCCTTCATAAACATGCGGCTCGGGATAGTTGTATACGGAGCCTTGTCTTTTGTCACCGATATGGCGATAGTCAATAATATAATTTACTTTCACCTGGTTCAGCGAATCGGCAAAGGTTAGTCCAAGTTGGTTGGTGCCAAATCCTGTATTCACGGAATTGCTGGTCGAAATATCTGCTGATACGAAACGGTCTATTCTGTTTTTTAGGATTATGTTTGCCACCGGTCCGGATGTTATTGTCATGTATTGGGCAGGGGCTACCGGGTAATATTCTACGCATTTGATGTCGTCGCCCTTATAAGACCGGAGTTCATTGGAAGTGGCAGGTACGCCATTTATCAAGATGTATATGCTCTTTCTGTCAGCCGACAATAAGTTTGATGCGTTTATGTCAGTTTTAAACTGAGCCAAGGAAGATACCGCATCCAAGGCATTCGTTCCAAATGAACGATTTTTGTCAGACATGAAAATCAGCTCATGGTCACCTTTTGATACAGTTTTCCTTGCGGTAACAACAATTTCGTTCAAATCAACTTTAGAAGCTATCGAGTCTGTCTTTTGCGCCATCAAGTTTACAGACAATGACAAGAGTAATATTAAAATCGCACTACTTTTCATAGGCTTGATTAATATAGTTTATAATTGTCGTTTTAAAGTCGAATTCCTCGGCTTCATATTTACAAGTAGTTATGCCATTAATGAAGTCATGGGGGCACACCCCCATGCAAATAGGGAGTTTTTTACATGCAAGGCATTTCGCGTTTTCATATGATATGCATTGGTATTGTGAGCGAGGCTTGTTCCATGCAATTTCTCCATTATCCAATAACTTGCCTTCTGTTATGCTATCATACAAGTCATTACAAGCTGTGCATTTTACGATATTGCCATTGAAATTGACAGCATTGTAGTACTCTTTATTAGTATAGCAAGAATAAAAAGGCAGAGGTTCAAAATATTCTATTCTATATCCTGCATTGGCAAATAAAGATTGAATGTACGATATTTGGGAAGAAAAACTTTTGTCTATTTTTTCTTGCCACACTTTTTTCATTCTGATGATAATCCTCTTTCTATTTGTGGGCTTAATGAATTCATTAACTTGTTCAACTATCTCTTTTGTCAAATTTTTATGAGTGTAGTTTATTCTTAGATATACAACAATCTCTGAGTTAATGGTTAAGCATTTATTTATATTGGAAAGAACATGCTTAAATGCTGAACTACAATTCTTCTGATGTTTAACTTTGTCATGATACTTCTGTTCACCATCCAGTGTTATTTGAAAACTTTGAAATTCTAATTCTTGTAAGGACTTGGACACGTTTTCGTTTAAATAGAAACCATTTGTTGTAGCACTGTTAAGAAAAGGGATGTTGTTTTGTTTGCATTTGGCGATGGCGTATAATGACAAGGGAATTATTATCTGTTTGAAATACATAAATGGTTCACCGCCAAACCATTCAATCTGCAGACTTGTGATATTGCATGTGTCTATCGCATAATCAATATGTCTTTTTAGTCTTTCCAATACATTTTCTGGCATTATTGATTCTACATGTTTCTGTATACAATACCAACAAGAAAAATTGCAATTTAATGTTGGCAAGACAATCAAGAAATAATCTTTTGAATGAATAGCCTTTGAATTTTCTTGTCTAAATAATTCTAGTTCATTGGTTGTTCTTGGTACAATAAAGCCACTATCGACCATTCTTTTATATATGTCATAACATTCTGATTTTAAGCTTGCCAAGTTTGCGGAAAAGTCTTCTAATTTGTGACCTAACTCTCTTGAAAGCCTAAAGAATGTGCGATGTAGGGTATTGAACCAATAACTATATTGGTCATCATAATATACCAAGTTGTAATAACTGTATTTCATAATCATGCGAATATAAATGTAAAGTTCGCCTATGTAAAAAGGCAAACTTCACATTTATAAGAGTAATAATTTAACCGCAGGAATAAACCGTGTTTATACAAGATGCTTGATTTGTATTTATACCACATCCTTTAGCTTTGTTGATGCACCCTGCCTGAGCTTCAGAAATGCAATCTGTGCCTCCCATGATTTTCAGAGTTTCTAATTCTGAAAGCTCTGAGTCTGAAAATAAAAAGAATCCCATAAGCTGTATGTTTGATGTTAATACATTAAATGGTGTAAATTTAATGAGTAAAAACGAAATGGAGAAAGGAATCGTGTTAAAATGTCCAAAAGTAAGCGATATTGCTCATTATTCTGATATTTTGCTTCATAATTATGAGTATGGTGAATAATATGCTTTTTTAATAGGGAAGGATTATACGGTATTTGTGAGGTGGAAACTCGATTTTTATGGCGCAGGGGGATTTTTCCGTGGATAACCCACACAACCTAACCAAATATCTTATTGCAACGGAACATGAAGAATGCAATGTCATTGACCCCATGCACCTGCGCCCTTAATCCTTTGACTTTCGAATTGAACGACTCAGCCGATGCATTCGTTGACCTGTTATTGAAGTAGTTCAGCACATACTCCTCCTTGACTTTGATTGTGTCACGTACGGAGATTATTTCCCGAATGCGTGTACCTCCTACATTCTTGTACCATTTATGGAGTGCCTTTTGGGCTTTCTTCTTGTCCTTGCTTTTACTGAAGATGTTTCGCAGGACACACAGCAATCCGAAAGCCGCCTTCATCTTCGGCTCCATCTCAAAGAACAGTTCCATCTCACCCCTCTGAAATTCCGTCCAGTCCTCTGGGCTTTTCAACAGAGGGTATCTCACATGTGTCAGCAAGTCTGCCACAGTCTCGCCATTGCGGAGCTTCTGCGGTTCAAACTTCTCGTTCTTGCGCTTTGGCGGACGCCCTATGCGCTTGCCGTTCTCGCTCTTCTTTGGCTTGTGGGTCCTGGCGTACCGCTTACGTGCCTTGGCACGCTTGTCCTGTAGTTTTCTGAACTCACGTTCCTGCCTCTTGACTTCTGTGGTATTGGCTCGCTTGAGCTTCATGCGCATTGCATCAAGTCCCTTCTTTCCATACAACTGCATGACGTGGAAGAGGTCGATGACTATCTCTGCATTGGGAAACGATTTCTTTACGATGCCCATCATGCTGTCAGAGAAGTCCATCGTCACTTCCTTGACATTAAGCCACTTTTCCTCCGGTATCTGGCTAAGATGCTTCGTTACGTCTGCAACTGTCGTACCCTTGACTGCGGCAATGAGTGTTCCTTTCTTGCAGTGCCCGTCCTTGTTAGTGAGGAAGGTGAACAGGTCGTGGTGGAGCATTGTCTCATCTATGCTCAGACGCTCTCCCATATTCCTGTTATGCAGCACCCACTCGCCTGCGTGTTCCCTCTGTTCCCAGTCCTTGAAGCCGCTTAGGTGCTCCTTGTAGACACACCCGAGATACTTGCCGTCAGTCCGGAAGAAGCGCCCCACACATTGGGCCGTCACTGGGTAGGTATCCAACCATTTTTTTTAAGAAATCCGCGAACTCCACAGAGTAGGCGGTTCCCGCTGCCACCAGTGGCAGGCTCTCAAGGACAACGTTGCGCCCGTCTTGGTCAAGCCATCGACGGCGGCGCACATGCAGCAGCACTTTGTGCTCGCGCTGGGGAAAGTCGTTGAACTGACGGGGCTCGGTGAAGCCGTTGGGTTGCAGGTCGTGCCACGTTACATCACGCAGATCTCGCTCATCAAGATAGATGTGGAGAATGCGGATGACGGTGCCGGTCTCGTCTTTCTCGTCTGTAACCTCGTCAGAGATGTCGGTAATCTCAAAGTAATCAAGGATGCCTTTTGGCAGCATGTAACGGACTAACTTTTCGTAGTCAAAGGAGGATATTTTCTTAGCCATGGTGCAAAGGTGACGCTTTTAGACGATATCCGTTCCGTTGCAGTAAGATATTTGGTTAGGTTGTGGGCTATCCACGGAAAAATCCCCCTGCGCCATTTTTATTCCCCCAATTTCCTCCACACCTCAAGAAACTCGCGGTGCTCGAGTTTCTTGTCGAAAGACGCGTTTACGCCAGCGCTGGTCAGCGTGTCGTAAGCCTGTTGCGAGATGTATTCGGCAAACACCTGCGCCACGCCACCGTCTACCATCATGGTGGCTGCCGACCGCCCAACGGCCTTGACTGCTACCTTGGCGTTGTAGAGCAGTTCGGGCTCCTCGTTCATGATGTTGTATAGACGGCGCACTCCCTGACCGTCAAACGTGCTTATGTGACCATCGTGCAGCACCACGAGTGTGTGTTGCTCATTGTGGAGGGTATCTATTAGTTCTTGCATCATAGGGCTATTGGTCTTTAATAAGGTTTATGTTGCAAATATAATAAAGATTTGCGAATGCCGCAACAACAAGGGTGATGTTTTTCAAGCTTGTAAACACTATTTGCCAAAAAAGCCTCCTTGCGAAGGTAAAGACACGATAAAAGCTGACTTGAAATCTATACTTTTATGAAACGTATTCCAAAAAAGTATAGCTTTTTATGGAACGTATTCCAAAAAAGTATAGCTTTTTGCGGAACGTATTCCAAAAAAGTATAGCTTTTTGCGGAATTGAGAATAAAAAAGCCTATTTTTGCATCTAGTATTCGTGAAATAGACACATTAATAATAATGAAGTATGATTAAGCGTATTTTGGAAACCACGATACAACAGAGATTATGGCAAGGGAAAGCCATAATCCTCTTCGGTGCACGGCAAGTAGGCAAGACCACCATGCTCAAGAATCTTCTCCAAGGGCGTGATGACGTTTTGTGGTTGAACGGAGATGAGCAGGATGTGCGTAGCTTGTTCGGGAATGCCTCTTCCACGTTGCTTGGCACGATTATAGGAAAAAAGAAAATCATCGTCATTGACGAGGCACAGCGAATCACCAACATAGGCCTGGGCATCAAACTGATTACAGATAACATCCCAGATGTCCAGGTGATAGCGACAGGCAGCTCGTCTTTCGACTTGTCGAACAAGATAAACGAGCCTCTTACCGGTAGAAAGATGGAATATTGGATGTATCCGCTTTCTTTCGGTGAACTGGTTGAACACAACGGCCTGCTGGAGGAGAAAAGGCTCTTGGCGCATCGTCTGGTTTATGGCAGTTATCCTGATGTTGTCAACAATGCCGGTGATGAGAGGATGGTATTGAGCGAGCTGGCGAACAGTTATCTCTACAAAGACATCCTGATGTTTGATAAAATCAAGAAGAGCGACAGGTTGGTCAAACTGCTTCAGGCTCTGGCTTTTCAGATGGGATCGGAGGTGTCGTACAATGAACTTTCACAGACTTGTGGACTTGATCCCAAGACGGTGGAGAACTATGTCACGCTTTTGGAACAATCGTACATAGTATTTAGATTGGGTTCTTTTAGCAGGAATCTGCGCAATGAACTTAAATTCGCCCGTAAGATATACTTTTGGGATTGCGGCATTCGCAATGCGGTGATAGGCAATTATCAGATGATAGAAAACCGTATGGACACGGGGGCTTTGTTTGAGAACTACATGGTTTCGGAAAGGCTGAAGAAGCTCCGCTATGATATATCTTATGCCAAGAGCTATTTCTGGCGTTCAAAGACCAAGCAAGAGATAGACTATATCGAGGACATGGACGGGCAACTCTCGGCTGTGGAATTCAAGTGGAATCCAAAGCGAAAGGCTGCATTGCCGTTGTCGTTCTCCCGTGCCTATCCCGATGCCGGTTTCAAGGTCGTGACAAGAGACAACTACGAAAGTTTATTGCTGTAGAACATAAATATGTGGACAAATATCAGGCTATCGGTTATCTTTGCGGTTGTATTGTCTTTGGTGTTCGCTTCGTGTGGACGCAATGGTGCGGAGGGCAGTCGGCGTGTCTTTCGCAATGAGGTGGTGCTTAAGACCACGCCGGTGAAAGACCAAGGGCACAGCGAGCTTTGCTGGGCTTACGCCATGCTTGCCACCATTGAGACGGAGCGGTTGGAGATGGGCGACTCCGTGAACCTCTCGCCCGATTATCTCGCCCGATTGTGGTTGCAGGAGCAGGTGCGCGCTTGTTATCTCACGCGCGGCAGGGTAGGCGTGTCGCTTCGCGGCATGATGCCGATGACTCTTAGGCTCATGGAACGCTATGGCGTGGAGCCTTACGATAATTACCATCCTTTCGGAACGATTGACTATAAATCTCTTTCCCGTGTCGCCATGCAGGTGGCGCGTGCGTCGAGGAGCTTGCGAATGCTCGACCAAAGGCTCGGCGACAACCTCGACAGGCAGATAGGTTACCTTCCGCCATCGCTTTTCATGCTTGGTGTGAGCTATACCCCGCGCCAGTTTGCCGAGAGCGTTTACGTTGAGGGCGACTATGTGGCGTTGACCAGCTTCACCCACCATCCCTTTGGCCAGGCGTTTGTCATGGAGTCGGCAGACAACCGTATGCTCGACACTTTCCTCAACGTACCTATCGACAGTCTCATGCACACCATTGTAAACAGCTTGCGCCATGGCCACCCTGTGTGCTGGGAGGGTGACATATCCGAGCCTTGGTTCGACTTCCGGCGTGGCATAGCCACACTGCCCAACGAGCGTCACGAGCCTACGCAAGAGGAGCGGCAGCGGGCCTTCGAGCAATTCCATACCACCGATGACCACTGCATGGAGCTGTGTGGATTAGCTCACGACGCAGAAGGCCGTCTCTTTTTCATCGCGAAGAATTCATGGGGCACCGACAATCCCTATCGTGGTTTCATGTATCTAAGCTATAATTACGTGCGCATGAAGACAATAGCCGTTGTGGTGAGAAACTGCGAATGGCTACAAGTTGCCATCTAACGGTGCAGTCTGGCATAAGATACTCACTTGTTTGTGACCATCTGCTGAGCATAGCGTTAACACTTGTGAAGCTATTTTTTTTAGGTAGAAGGAGGTTTCCGAGATGCTTTAGGCGATAAAACGAAAAACGGTTGATAATCGTAAGACTATCAACCGTTTTTAGTACCCAGACTCGGGCTCGAACCGAGATGCCTTGCGGCACTGGTGTTTGAGACCAGCGCGTCTACCTATTCCGCCATCTGGGCAAAAAAATATGGATTTGGATTGTTTTAAGACCCTGTCCGTACAAACGTGGTGCAAAGGTAATATATTTTTTTGAAAGTAACAAACCTATCGGATGTTTTTTAATAATTTTGCAGTATGAAACGGTTAATAATAGATAATTTGACCATCGGTTACCGCAAAAAGGTGATAGCGGGACCGCTCGTTGGCAAGCTCGACGTTGGCAAGCTTGTTTGCATCATAGGTAGGAACGGGTTGGGCAAGTCTACCTTCCTCCGCACGTTGGCAGGCTTGCAACCACCACTTTCCGGAGACACGAAATGGCAAGATGGCGAGTCGGCAATGTCGTGCCGATTGCTTGGCAAGGAGGAAATGGCGAGGATTTTCAGCGTCGTATTGACAGAACAGCCCGATGCCGTCAACCTCACCGTCCACGATGTGGTGGCCATGGGGCGTATGCCTTACACTGGCTTTTTCGGCACCCTTGGCAAGGAAGACGAGGAAATGGTGGAACAGGCCTTGAGCCTCACGGGTATGTCGGCGTTTGCCCATCGCGACATCAGCAGCCTTAGCGACGGTGAGCGGCAAAAGATAATGATAGCGCGTGCGGTGGCGCAACACACGCCAGTGATGCTTCTCGACGAGCCCACGGCGTTTCTCGACTATGAGAGCAAGGGTGCCACAATGTCGATGCTTCACTCCATTGCAGCTGACATGGGCAAGCTCGTCGTTGTATCGACCCACGACCTCGACATAGCCTTGCGCTATGCCGACCGCTTCGTCACTATCGGTCCCAACGGTTTTCGCTACCTTGAAAAGGCGGATGTGGAAAAGATAACAAAAGCAATTTTTTAGCAAAAATTTGGGCGCATTGCCGTTACGTTAGAACGGCGTTGCCTTTACGTTAGAACGGCGATGCCGTTACGTTAGAATCGCATTGCCGTTACGTTAGAATGGAGACGGCTTTTTAGTGGAATGTTCAATACCTTGAAAATCAGCTGTTTGTATTGTGTGTATAAAAACAAGAATCCCGCGACCTTGCAAGTCAAGGTCGCGGGATTCTTGATAATGCCGTATCAGGCGGAAGCCTTCATGCCCATTCTTGCCTCTACGACGTTGACAACATAGTCGCCAAGCTTCTCGCACTCCTGGATGATGTCCATATACATTGAGCCGGAGGCGTAGTCGTATTGGTGGTTGTTGATGTCGGTGAGGTTCTCGTTGCGCAGCTGGTTGCGGTAATTGTTTATCTCGTTCTCTATGTTAAACGAGCGTGTGGCATTGAGCTCTTCCTTGTGGCCTTTCATAAGCACGTTCATCTGCGAGAGAGCGTCGTCTACCAACTCAAACATCTGGTGAATGTGGTCGTATTGGCGCTCGGTGAAGTCGTCTTTCGACTTGAACTTGCGGTTGATGGTCCTGCCCATGTTGTTGCAGGCGTCGCCTATGGACTCCAGCTCGGAGATTTGGCGCAACATGGAGCGAATCTTGCCTTTAGTGTCATCGGAGAGGTGGGCGTTGCTTACCTGGTCGAGGTATTTGGCAATCTCAATCTCCATGTTGTCGGATATGTTCTCATATTTTTCTATACGGTCGTAGATCTTCACGAACTTGTCTTCGTTCTTCTCTCCGAGCAAGTCTCTAACCATGCTGAACATACGCTGAATGCGCTCAGCGAAGCTCTGTATCTCTTTCTGTGCTTCGAGCACCGAGAGTTCTGGAGTCTTCATGATGCCAGTCTGTATGAAGCGCAGGCGGAAGTCGTCGTCGTCGGTGTTGGCTTTGGGCTTCCATACCCAGCAGCACACTTTAGCCACATGCTTGACAAACGGCAGCAGCACTATGGTGTTGGAAATATTGAAGCACGAGTGGAAGGCAGCCAAGGCAAACGTGAGTTGTGTTCCGGTAGGAACGTCAACAGAGGGATTAAAACCAACGAAGCCGCAGGCTAAGTTGACGAAATACTTGAATATGCACAGCACCCATATCACACCGAAGATATTGAAGAACAGATGGCCGAAAGCCGCGCGCCGTGCCTCGGTGTTGGCGGTGAGCGCCACGAGATTGGCGGTGAGCGTGGTGCCGATATTCTCGCCCAGCACGAGGGCTATGCCAAGATATATGGGCAGTCCGGCCTGGGTGCACAGCATCATGGTGATGGCCATGAGTGCCGCCGAACTTTGCAGGATGCACGTGAGTATGGTACCGAAGACGAGGAACAACAAGATGGTTCCGAAACTGTTGGGGTCAAACGAGGCGAAGAAGGCCTTCAACGCGTCAAGTTCCTCAGGTGGAAGTTGACTTTCGCCAAGCGTGGCGAGGGCGAGAAACATAAAGGCTATACCAAAGAGGAAGTCGCCTACATAACGGTTTTTCTTGGAATAGATGAGCAGCAACCCTATAAGGAAGACAGGCCAAACGAAGTCGCTAATCCTGAACGAGAATCCCGCCGACATTATCCATGCGGTGAGCGTCGTGCCGATGTTGGCACCCATGATCACGGATATGGCCTGAACCAAGGTAAGCAATCCGGCATTTACGAACGATACGGTCATCACTGTCGTGGCTGTGCTCGATTGTACGGCTACAGTGGTCAGCATGCCTGTGAAAACACCTGAGACGCGGTTGGTGGTCATGGCGCTCAGTACGTGGCGTAGTTGGGGGCCTGCCAATTTTTGCAGAGCCTCACTCATCACTTTCATACCATAGATGAGGAGCGCGAGGGCACCAACAATCTTTAATAAAAGAATCGTCATATTTTAACTATGTTTATAATACGGCTATTGCTTTGCATGACGGAATTTGCTAATTTTACACCGTGAATATCATTCATGGAATCATTTAAATTTAACTTAAATGTGTCGCAAATGAAACAGGCATTACAAATCCGTTGCAAAAATAATAAAAAAACACTTAACATTGCTCCTGGAAGCACATTATCTGATATTTTTTTTCAATCTGAGGTGGAAATGACCCCGGAACCGATATGCGCGAAGGTCAACAACAAGGTTGAGGGATTGCACTACAGAGTCTACTGCAACAAGGACGTGGAGTTTCTCGACATGACATCCGGCTCGGGCTCGCGTTGCTACACGCGCACGCTCTTTTTCATTCTCTGCAAGGCGGTGCACGACCTTTACCCGGGTAGCAGCGTGGTGATAGACATTCCCGTGAGCAATGGCTATTTCGTGAACCTGTCGATAGGGCATGCCGTGACCGACGATGATATAGTAAAGGTAAGAAATAGGATGCGCGAGATCATCGACGCGAGGATTGATATCCGTCGCCATGAGGTGCCAACGGAGACGGCGGTGAACATGTTTGCCGAGAAAGGCGACGCTGCCAAGGTGAAGTTGCTCAAGAGCTACGGGCGACTCTACACGACCTATTATCAGATTGACGACTATGTGGATTTCTATTATGGCTCGTTGCTTACCAACACATCGCAAATATATCTTTTCGGGCTGGAAAAATACTACGACGGGCTGCTGCTTCGTATACCCGACTTGAAGAATCCCATGGTGTTGCCTGAGATGACGAGGCAAGACAAGATGTTCGGGATATTCAAGGAGCACCACCATTGGCAAGACATCATCGGGGTGAGGACCGTGGGCGACTTCAACGAACTGGTGGACAAGGGCGAGGCGACAAGTCTCATAAACGTGTCGGAAGCCTTGCAGGAAAAGAAGATAACGGAGATAGCCAACGAGATAGCGGCGCGGAAAGGCATAAAGCTCGTGCTGCTTGCCGGGCCGTCGTCATCGGGAAAGACCACTACCTGCAAGCGTTTGTCGATTCAGCTCATTGCCAACGGCTTGAGACCATTGCCCATATCGCTCGACGATTATTTCGTGGACCGTGAACTGACGCCAAAGGATGAAAGCGGCGAATACGACTATGAGAGCATCT
This sequence comes from Oscillospiraceae bacterium, assembly GCA_963599465.1. GTDB lineage: Bacteria > Bacteroidota > Bacteroidia > Bacteroidales > Bacteroidaceae > Prevotella. The sequence continues at coordinate 52,842 of CAVBXD010000016.1, forward strand.
ACGCCTTGAACCTCAAGCTCATAAACGAGCAATTCAACAAGCTCTTCAACGGCGAGGAGGTGGAGCTGCCTAAGTATGACTTCCAATCGGGCAAGTCGAGAAAAAGCGGCAGGAAACTGAAGATGGAACCTAACAACGTGCTCGTGGTTGAGGGAATACACGCCTTGAACCCGGAGCTGACCTCTGAGATACCCGAAGACCAGAAGTTCAGGGTGTATGCGTCGGCCCTCACGACCATTCTCCTTGACGACCACAACTACATACCCACTACCGACAACCGCCTTTTGAGGCGCATCATTCGCGACTATAAATATCGTGGAGTGAGTGCGAAGGACACCATACGTCGTTGGCCATCGGTGCGCGCCGGCGAGAACAAGTGGATATTCCCTTATCAGGAGAATGCCGACGCCATGTTCAACTCGGCCATGCTCTTCGAGCTTGCCGTGATAAAGCAGCAGGCGGAACCATTGTTGTTGCAGGTGCCTGAGAATGCGGAGGAATACTCAGAGGCATACAGGTTGAGGAAATTCCTCGACTACATAAGGCCAATACCCAACCGCGACATTCCGCCAACGAGTCTCTTGAGAGAGTTCTTGGGTGGCAGCTCTTTCCACTACTAATGTAAAATAGAGACAACTTGTTCGGACCATGATTGTGGTCCGAACAAGTTGTCTCTATTGTCTCTATTGTCGTTAAAAAAAGATTCTATGTTGATTCATGTGGTCGTTCGCATTTCACATGTTTTTTTCACACGGATTTTAAAGATTTAAAAGATGTCGGCTTCGCCGATTGCGAATACCATGTTTCAACCGCCCATGCGAATCGTTTATTAACCACCGCGTAGCCGCTTGCGACGTAGCAATCTTTCCCCCTGAAAATTATTCTGATTTTACCGGTCGCTAATAATCTTATTTGGCAAGTTTCAGAGCCTCCACGGGCGCGTTCGTGGTAATGAAATCGACACCAGCCTTGATAAAATCGTTTATGACGTTGAGATCGTTCACCGTCCACACGTTGACCACAAGTCCGAGGTCATGGCTTTCCTTGATCCACTCCGGGTGCAAGGCCATTATCTTCTGTTCGTAGTCGATGCCTGACATGCCCTTTGCCTTCGCGGTCTTGGGATCCCAGTCGCCGTTGAGATACTGTATGTGGGCATCTGGCAACAGTTGGTGAATCAACTCGCAAGCCTTGCCGCTGAACGAGATCCATACCGTCTTGTCGAGCAAGCCTTTGGCCTTGACCATGTCCACCGCCTGACGCACAAGGCTGTCTTCGTGGCTTTGCACTTTCTGCTGCTTGATCTCAAGCACGAGCTTGCAGTTTAAGTTCTTGCCCGCGTCGAGATATTGCTCAAGTGTCGGAATCGTCTCTCCATTCTTCAGAGTTGCCTTCTTCAAGGCCTTGTAGTCTGAGGTCTGTATGTCTATCTTGCCAACATTTGGGTCGTGGTGGACAACGATGACATTGTCTTTCGTGAGATGTACGTCAAACTCTGCTCCGTAGCATCCAATCTTGTCGGAGAGCATCAAAGACGTGATGGAGTTTTGTGCACTTCCTGCGCAGTCCCAGTAGCCACGATGGGCAACGATCTTGGTCTGTGCTGCGGCGGCAAGCGTCATGAGGCACGCCGCTGCCATAACTATCAGTTTCTTCATTGTGCTTTATATTTTAAAAATTGCTCTATGTTTTTTGGAAAGATGGTCATTGCTTGAGCCTCACCACTTCTACGCTCTTCAAGAACACGCGGTTCTTGCCTTTGAGATAATTCCATGCGTCACCACCTATGAACATGATTCTCGTTTCAGCGGTAGCTCCTGTTATAGTGAACGAGTGATAAGTGTCTGGTTGTGCCCACGGGTCATAATCCGCGCCGTTCTCGTTGTTTTGAGAGTTGGGGTAGACGGTGTTGACGAAGCGCACGCAACGGTATGTGACATTGTTTACACTTATGGTCTTGACCTCATCGCCGTTGACCTCTCCGGGACCAATCACGCAAACCTTTACGATAGACGCGTCTTTGACTCCTGTAGCGGAGATGTAACCCATTGACTGGAACGTGACTTTCACGTTTGTAGGCTTCTTGAGCTTGGTAAGCGCTGGCGACACGATGTCTCCGTTGTAGTTTGTCTTGCCAAGTTTGACGTAGCCGTGGCCACCGTAAGCCCAATTGGAATATGATTCCCATCCTACGGATTTCTCGGCCTCGTTCCACAGGTCAATTCTGACTTCGGGAGTTTCATAAGTTGGCTTCTCCTCGCCTTCCTGCAACCAGCTGAAGTTGTCGTTGTAAATCAGCGACTCGTCTTTCTGCGTGATAAGGGTCGTGGCGCTTACATTGCCGTGCTCGCCCTCGCCCACGAGAGACAGGCTCACGGTGCGCTCGTCGTCCTCGTTCTTGTCTACAGACACGACGATTGAGTCTTCTGTTGTCTTGGTGATACGCGCCCATTCCACGTCAGGCGTAAGCGAGGCTTTCCAAGAGATGTTGGCATCTATGGCGAATTTTATCTCTCCGCCTTCCGGTGTCATCGTATAGCCGGAAGAGGCATCCTTGATGGTGATGTTTGGTACGTCGGCCTCTTGCACTATATCCAGCGAGTTGAGCACTTTGCCATTCCCTGTAAGGTTTATCTTGCCCTCACGCTGGTTGAAAGTTGAGTTCTTGTCCACCCAATAATATATCAAGCCATCGTCTTCGCCCTCATCTATGAAGTAATGAAGCCAAGAGGCATCGTCTGGATTCTCCAACGACAGTTTCCATTGACTGTTTGAGCGCACCGTGACGGCCTTGCGACTCGACTGGGTTATTCCGGCCTTGCTCACGTTGATGATGCCTTCGATGTTATCGAAGGTCAGGTATGGATCGCCCACGGGTGCGTCGTTGTCTTTGCAGGCAGAGAAACTCAAAAGGCTAATGAGTGTCAATGCTGACAAGAATATATTTTTTATTTTCATGGTGATTGTCTATATTGATAACGTTAAGTAGCGCAAATTATTTTCCCTCCGAGGCTTGTTTGCTCCACCACACGGGCAGTTTCATGTTGTTTTCGCCCCCCATGCGTTTCAACGCTTCCTCCACGTTGTCGGCATTTGTGGCTACCGTGGTGTTGGGGTAGCCCATACGTGTCGGGAGAATGTAGTCGTTGGGGTCTGTGCCGGCACCGATGGTAAGCTCGGGATAGCCAGTGCGTCGATAGTCGTTCCAACTCTCCATGCCCACCCAGAACGTGGCAAGGTATTTCTGGTCGAGTATGAGCTTGAGATGATTCTCGTTGATGTCCCACGATGCGAGTTGCGACTGTAGGAAGTTGCTTATTTGCTCTTCAGTCACATCATATTCGGCGGGCATCTGAGCGGCGTTTACGCTCGACTTGGCGAATGCCGACCATTTCTCAATGCTTGCTTTCACTGCAGCCTCGTAATATTCGCGAGCCTTCTCCTCGCCGCCTTTTATCATGCCGCGCTGGGCAGCCTCGGCGAGCACGAACATGGCCTCGTCGTAGCTCATGAGGAACTCGTCGGAATTGTTGCGGCGCAAGGTGACAAGGTTGAGCAGGGCGGCGCCCTTGTCGTCGTTCGACTGGTTTTCGATGAGTCCGCCCGAGACGGTGCCTTTCCAGTAGGTGTAGCTGCCGCGCTTGGTGGCTATGATAGGCAGGCGAGGGTCAACATAAGTGTCGATCTTGGCGTTGCTTGGATCCTTGACAACCATCATCTTTATCATCTGCTCAGTGATGTGTAAGCACTGGAAGCTGTTGTCTTGATACTCGTTGGGGTCAAACTGTGAGTAATATGGCGCGATGGCACTATAATGAACAGTGGCGTTGTCGTCGTTGCCCTCGAATATGGGATAAGATGACGGGTTGTCAACTATCTGCTGCATCTTTTGCGCGACATTGAGGTTTGCGGTGCTGTCTACAATAGTGTTGGTGCGGTTGGAGAGTCTGCCAAGTACGCGTAGATACAGGGTGTTGTTGAACTTGCGCCATTTCTCCATGCTGAACTGGTACATGCCGTCCAAGGCAGGATAGTTCTTGTCCACGTATGGGCTTTGGGCGTAGGTCTCGTTGGCCTTCTCCAAGTAATGACAGAGTTGGGCGTAAACCTTTTCCTGTGAGTCGAACACGGGTTTCATGTTGCCTTCCGAAGCCTTGAAAGCCTCGGAGCATGGAATGTCGCCGAACATGTCGGTAAGGTTCTGCATATACACTACATACAACGTCTTTGCCACGGCTTGTATGGCAGGGTCGTCTTGTTTTTCGGCAAGACGTCCCATCTCGTTGCAGTCGCTTGCGTATCTCGCTATCGAGTTCCACAGCGACGTCCAGTTGCTGTCGCCTATGCCGTAACGGTGCTGCGTTGTCGTGGTGTAGGCAGTGCCGGCGGTATGCTGTATAAGCTCGTTGTTCCAGTTGTAGCTTATATAAGTAAGATAGTTTGTTCCCCCATAGAGAATAGGCTCAAACAATGCCGAGGCGCTGAGCTTGCCACTTTCCACCGTAATCTTGTTTGGGTTGGTATTGGTAGCCTCGAAATTCTGCGTACATCCGGCGAGAAGCAAGGCTGACGCGGCGATGGGAAGCATATATTTAGTGAATCTTGTTTTCATGGTTTTAGAAAGAAAGTTTGAGATTGAATCCATACTGACGTGTCATTGGATAAGCAAGCGTCTCTATACCTGAATATATTTCAGCTCCAGACACCATTGCCGTCTCCGGGTCATACTGCGGGAACGGCGTGATGCAGAAGATGTTTGTGGCATAAACGCCGAAGCTTGCGCTCTCAAGGAAGCGGGTCTTCTTGCATATGGCTCTTGGCAGGCTGTAGTCGACACGCATCTGCTTGAACTTGATGAAGTTGGTGGAGAAGGTGTTTTCCTCGGCGTTGTCGCGCACCCATACATAAGTGTTGTAATAGTTCTGCACGGATGTCATCACCGTGGTGTTCTTCGTGTAAGTGATGGTGCCGTCGGCAGCCTTATGCTCCTGCACGCCGTCGAGCACGAGTCCGTCGTAGCGGCCCTTGAGCGAGTTCTTCAGGCGGCCCTGGTAGGAAAGCATGAAGTTGGTGGTGGAGTAAGCGTGTCCGCCAACCTGCGCGGCGAAGTCCATCGAAACAGTCACGTTTTTGATGCGGAAGTTCATGTTCAGTCCGCCAGTCCATGTAGGGTTCACACGGCCGAGGTCCATGAGCGGCGACGACTTGGGGCTAACGGGCAAACCGTTGCTGGTTATTATCTTTGCGCCGCTGCAGTCAACCTTGTTGCCGTTCTCGTCGAGATAGTATGCTCCTTCCGGGGCGCGCGTGTAGCCTCTGCCGTAGAGGTGGTACATCTCGCGGCCCACAAACGAGTAGACGTATACGCGGCCACCGATGGTCGTGCCGTTGCTGAGCTGGAAGGGTTGTCTTTCATCCCAGTCGTCTTGCAAGGCTTCAAGCGTGTTCCAGTTTCTGCTGGCGTTGGCGGAGATGTTCCACTCGAAGTCGCGTGTCTTCACTGGCGTGCCGCTGAGCGATATTTCCACGCCCTTGCTGCTTATCTTGCCAGCGTTGATGGTGTAGCCAGTCGCTCCCGTTATCTGGTCGGCGGCTACGCTCACTATTTGGTTTGTAGTGTTTGTGGTATAGAGCGTGAAGTCAAAGCCAAGTCTGCCTCCAAACATCTTTCCCTCTATTCCGCCTTCCCAGCTCTCTTCGTTCTCGGGCTTGATCTTTGAGTTTGGAATGGTGCGCGAGATTCTGTAGCCTCCGTAGTAGGACGTGGTGTCGTAATAGCGGTCCAGGGAGTAAGGCGACGTGTCGTTACCCACGTTTGCCCACGACGCTTTCAGCTTGAGCATGTCTACCCAAGGGGCTTTTTCCCTGAAGTTGAACACCTGGTCGAGAAGAACCGTGGCAGACACGGAGGGATAGTTGTATGAGTTGTTGCCTACGGCGAGGGTTGACGACCAGTCGTTGCGGTCGGTAAACTCCACATAATAGGTATTGTCCCACGAAAGGCTCATTATGCCATAGAAGGAGTTTACCTTCTTCTTTGAGTGATAGCTGAACACGTCGGGACTATATCCTGACGGCACGTTGTAGACGTTGTAGACACCGTCCACCTGCAGCTTGGTTAGGGTTATGCGGTCGTTGTAGTAACGATAGTCGTAGCTGTTGCCACCGAAAGAGGCGTTGAACCCGAGGTGGTCGCCCACAAACTTGTTGTTGGTGTATGACAGCAGGAAGTCGTTGTTGAAACGGTACACGTTAGTGGTTTGCTCACGATACATACCCTCCTGGAAACCATTGGTATAGAACGGGCGCTGCTGCGTTCTCCACGTGTGGGTCATGTCTACCGAGGAACGCAGCTTGAGGTTGAGGCCCTTGAGCAGTAAGATGGTGGCCTGGATGTTTCCCAAGACGCGCGTCTTGTTCATGGAGTTGAGTTCCTCGTAAGCGGTGCGGTAGGGGTTGAACGAGTCGGTGCCCTTGTATACCGTCATGCCCTTGTCCATGTTCTCCTTGGTGAACCTTCCGTTGAAATACTCATTCTTCCACTCGTTGATGGAGTTGGTGTTGTAGCCAAAGCCGAGTTGATACATCGGGCTGGCAGAGGAGTAGCCGCTTGCCGGAAGGTTTCCGCTTCGGCGGTTGGTGAAGTTGACGCGCGAACTTATCTTTATGCGCTTGCTCACGGGCGTGTCGAATCCGAGAGACACGGCATCGTCTACGTAGCCGGTGTTTGGCGTAATCCAGTTGTTGCGAGTGTCCGTGAAACTTATTCGGCCGGAAGTGCCCTTGCCGTTGCCGCCAGTGATGGAGACGTTGTTGCGCCATGTCGAACCCGTCTGGAAGAATCCCTTGTACCAGTCGTCCTTATACTCCCATGGGGTAGGAGTCCACATGCCTGTCTCCCAGTCGTATGAATTGTATTGGTAGCGCATCTTGCCCTCGCCAAACTTCTCACCGAAATTATAGCGTGAATAGTTTGAGCTGTAGGCTTTTCCATCTGCCGACTTGTCGGCATCCACGGTGTTGAAGACGTAAGGATTGAGACCCATGTCGGCGCCAGCTCCATATTCTGTCTGGAAGTCGGGCCAATAGCTTGCTTTCTCGAAGACGAGCGATGAGCTTACCGTTACTCCCCATTTCTTTGCGTTGCCGCCGCCCTTCGTGGTAATGACGATGGCGCCGTTTCCTGCTGCCGAGCCATAGAGGGCGGTAGCCGCGGCACCTTTCAGCACCGTCACCGATTCCACGTCGTCGGGGTTGATGTCGGCTGCCCCGTTGCCGAAGTCCACGGGCGCGTCGTTGTTGCTGTATGTCGCTCCACTGCCAGTTGCCACTGTTCCCGAGTGTATTGGCACGCCGTCTACCACGAAGAGCGCGCCATTGTTGCCATAGTTCAACGAGTGGTCGCCACGAAGCGTGACGCGCATCGTGCTCAATGGTCCTGTGCCAGCTTGCGTCATGGACAGTCCGGCTACCTTGCCGTTCATCTGCTCCAGCCAGTTGCCCGATACGCCTTTGGTGAGTTCCTTGTTGTCGAGTTTCGTCACGGAATACCCCAGCGACTTCTCTTCGCGCTTGATGCCAAGGGCGGTCACGACGACCTCGTTGAGGTTTTTCGTCTCTGGCTTCATCACGACTTTGACGTGCTTTTTGCTGCCCACGGAAAGAGTCGTGGTTTGATAGCCAAGATAAGAAACTGTAAGTTGTGGGTTTGCTCCATCCACTGTTAGCGTGAAGTGTCCGTCCATGTCGGTCACGGTTCCCGTCTTGGAACCTTTCTGCTGCACGGTTACACCAACCATGGGGGTTGAGCCATCAGAGTCGAGCACACGGCCGGTCAGTTTTGCGCTCTGTCCGAAAGCCGTCATCGAAGTGAGCATCGACAGAGCCGTAACGACAACTGTCATGTGATGCTGTTTCATCTTCATAATAAAAAGTTAAAGTTAATTATTTAGGTACAAAGTTATTTATAGTAGATTACAAAGGTTTTGCGCTTGGATTACAAGGTTGTTTCATCAAATGGGTTGCCGCTCTTGGACAACTTTTTGTTGCTCAGGTGTTTTGCAAATTATTAGTTTGCAGAGTTGCGGATATTAGGTTTAACAGAAATGTAGTTGGCTAGTTTGATATTTGTAGCGACAAAGTGGCACTTTTCCTATATATTTTGCTAACTTTGCAACAAATTAATATATAGGTAATACAAATAGACAATATTATCCCATGAATATTGAGAAAGAGATAAGCTCATCGGTGATTTCCGCCGTCAAGGAGCTTTACGGGCAAGATGTTTCAGACAAGATGGTACAGCTTCAAAAAACGAAACCCGGCTTTGAGGGCAACCTCACGCTGGTGGTGTTTCCTTTTCTGAAGATGTCGCACAAGAAGCCACAAGATACCGCGCAAGAGATTGGCGAGAAACTCGTTGCCAATTGCAAGACCGTGGCGGCATTCAACGCCGTGGGCGGCTTCCTAAACCTCGTCATCGCGCCCGAGGCATGGACAGGCCTGCTCGACACCATCGACAGCGACCCACACTATGGCGAGAAAGCCGTTACGCCAGAGTCGCCTCTCGTCATGGTAGAATATTCTTCACCAAACACCAACAAGCCATTGCACCTCGGCCACGTGCGCAACAACCTTCTTGGTTGGAGCTTGGCAAGGATTCTTGAGGCCAATGGCAACCGCGTGGTGAAGACCAACATCGTAAACGACCGTGGCATTCATATCATGAAGTCGATGCTCGCATGGATGAAATGGGGCAACGGCTGCACGCCTGAATCGACGGGCAAGAAGGGCGACCATCTCATTGGCGACTTCTACGTGCTCTTCGACAAACACTACAAGGAGGAATGTGCCGAGCTGACAGAGAAATACGTGGCAGAAGGCATGGGCGAGGACGATGCCAAGAAGAAGGCAGAGCAAGAGGCTCCGCTCATCAAGGAAGCTCACAGCATGCTCGTGAAATGGGAGGCTGGCGACAAGGAGATACGCGACCTTTGGGAAATGATGAACTCGTGGGTTTACGTTGGTTTCGACGAGACCTACAAGGCGCTCGGCGTAGGCTTCGACAAGATATATTATGAGAGCAACACCTACCTCGTGGGCAAGCGCAAGGTGATGGAGGGTCTTGAGAAGGGCTTCTTCTACAAGAAAGAGGACGGCAGCATCTGGGCCGACCTTACCAACGACGGCCTTGACCATAAGCTCCTCGTGCGTGCCGACGGCACCACGGTTTACATGACCCAGGACATAGGCACGGCAGAGATGCGCTTCAGCGATTACCCCATCGACAAGATGATCTATGTGGTGGGCAACGAGCAGAACTACCACTTCCAGGTGCTCTCGCTCCTTCTCGACCGCCTTGGCTTCAAGTGGGGCAAGGACCTCGTGCATTTCTCGTATGGCATGGTGGAACTCCCCAATGGTAAGATGAAGAGCCGTGAGGGTACGGTGGTGGATGCCGACGACCTCGTGGCTGAGATGATAGAAGACGCTCGAAAGACCAGCGAGGAGCACGGACAGTCGAAGGAGTTCTCCGAGGAGGAGAAGAACGAGATTGCGCGCATAGTGGGCATGGGTGCCTTGAAATACTTCATCCTGAAGGTTGACGCCCGCAAGAACATGTTGTTCAACCCTGCTGAGTCTATCGACTTCAACGGAAACACCGGACCTTTCATACAGTATACCTACGCTCGCATACGCTCCATCCTCAGGAAGAGCGGCGACGTGGCCACCACGGTGGACGCTTCTTACGCACCCAACGCCAAGGAGGTGGAGCTGATACAGAAGTTGGATGCCTTCAAGGTGGCAGTGGCCGATGCCGGACAGAACTACAACCCTGCCAGCATAGCCAACTACACTTACGAGCTGACCAAGCTCTTCAACCAGTTCTATCACGATTACAGCATTCTCTCCGCCGACACGGAGGCAGAAAAGCTCTTCCGTCTCAAGCTCGCGCGCAACGTGAGCAAGACCATCAAGAACGCCATGGAGCTTCTTGGTATCGAAGTGCCAGAGAGAATGTAAGAAAACAGGCCCCTCCCCGAAGGCCCCTCCCTGACCCTCCCCCACTTTGGGGAGGGTGTGATATGTGGAATCCTTTACAGGCTGGCTAACTCTTATTATTTGGCTTATAACATTGGGGAGGGTATGATATGTGGAATCCTTTACAGGCCCCTCCGTGGCTCTGTGAACTATAAAAGGATTGTGGTGAAACAATAAATGAATTGCAGTGTAGACTATAAATTAATAGTGGTGTAGACTATAGATGAATAGTGGTGTAAACAATAATAACGGCGGAAGCAACACTTCACTCTCTCCTATTGGGAATGGACGTGGAGATGCTTCACCATATCATACCCTCCCCAAAGTGGGGGAGGGCCAGGGAGGGGCTTCCACTGCTTGGGCTGTAGACGCTGGCTGCTCCGGCAACCCCGGACCGATGGAATATCAAGGGGTGGACTTGTCGACGGGTGAAAAGGTTTTTCATTTCGGACCTTACTATGCCGACGGCTCCACCGTGTATGGCACCAACAACATCGGGGAGTTTCTCGCCATAGTGCACGCCTTGGCATTGATGGACCAGAAAGGCATCACCGACAAGGCTATCTACTCCGATTCCTACAACGCCATTCTCTGGGTCAGGAAAAAACAATGCAAGACAAAGCTTGAGCGCGACGAGCGCACCGAGCCTCTCTACGCGCTAATAAGCCGTGCGGAGAAATGGCTCCGTACGCACAACGTCACCACGCCCATAATACAGTGGCAAACAAGGCTGTGGGGAGACATACCTGCCGACTTCGGAAGAAAATAATCGTAGGCAACAATAATATAAGGCTCTCTTTTATCGAGATTATTAGATAAAAGAGAGCCTTTTTCACATTCTTTCAATATTGCCTGTTCAATTGCTTTCATAAGACAACGGCTTTTTGTAATTTTGCATTAATTAAATAAAAATATGCAATGAAAGCGTTATTGGACAGAATCCGCAAGGACGGCAAGTGTTACCCAGGTGGCATCTTAAAGGTAGACAAGTTTATCAACCACCAGATGGATCCTAACCTGATGAAGCAGATAGCGGTGGAGATGATTCGCCGCTATGCCAGCACCGAGATCAACAAGATACTTACCATCGAGGCGAGCGGCATCGCGCCAGCCATCATGATGGGCTTCTTGCTCGACTTGCCGGTGGTGTTCGCGAAGAAGAAAAAGCCTTCAACGATGGGCAACATGCTTTCTACTACGGTGTTCTCGTTTACCAAGCAACGCGAATACCACGTCGTTATCTCCAAGGATTATCTCACGGCCGACGACAAGGTGCTTTTCGTAGACGACTTCTTGGCTTATGGCAATGCCGCCAAGGGCATCATCGACCTTTGCCAACAGGCTGGGGCACAGTTGGTTGGCATGGCGTTTATCATAGAGAAGGCTTTCCAGCATGGCAGGAAGGTCATCGAAGATGCCGGCATACGCTGCGAGAGCATGGCAATCATCGACTCGCTCGACAATTGTGAAATAAAAATGCGCGAAGAGTGATGGCCGCGCAAAAGGACTTGATTTATGGGCTTAACGACCGTCCGCCTCTCCGCGAGACCTTGTTTGCCGCCTTGCAACACCTTTTGGCCATTTTCGTTGCCATCATCACCCCGCCGTTGATCATAGCGTCAGCCTTGCGGTTCGACATCCAGACCACGGGCTTTCTCGTGTCGATGTCGCTCTTCGTCTCCGGCATCGCCACTTTCATCCAGAGCCATCGTATAGGTCCAATCGGCACGGGGCTGCTCTGCATTCAAGGCACGTCGTTCTCGTTTATCAGTCCAATAATCAGCGCCGGAATGCTTGGCATGGTCAATGGCAAGATGGACGTGGCGCTGGGCCTGAGCTATGTCTTTGGCGGATGCCTTGTGGCATCCACAGTGGAGATGATAGTGAGCCGGCTCCTGCCTTACACGCGCAAAGTCATAACACCGCTTGTGGCGGGCATCGTGGTCACGCTCATAGGCCTGTGTCTCATCAAGGCTGGCATAACCTCGTGCGGAGGCGGTCAGGCGGCAATGGCCGATGGCACTTTCGGCTCTGCACGTAACCTTGGATTGGCGATATTGGTGCTCGTGACCATCATTTTCTTCAACAGGTCAAGCAACAGGTTCTTGCGTATGGGCTCGATAGTGCTGGGCTTGCTGATTGGCTGTGTGGCGGCTTATTGCCTGGGCATGATCCATTTCTCAGACATCAAGGCCACAAACGCGCTCAACATTCCGGTTCCCTTCAAGTTTGGCTTGCGTTTCGATGTCGGCACCATCGTAGGGCTGGGACTTATCTACCTTGTAACCGCGGTTGAGGCTTTCGGCGACATCACCGCCAACTCACTCATCTCTGGCGAGCCTGTGGAAGGCCCCGTGTTCATGAAACGCGCGCAAGGCGGCATCTTCGCCGACGGCTTCAACTCCATGTTGGCTGCCGTTTTCAACAGTTTCCCCAACTCCATTTTCGCCCAAAACAATGGCATGATACAACTCACGGGCGTGGCGAGCCGCTATGTGGGCTATTTCATTGCCGGAGCCTTGTTTCTCTTGGGCCTGTTCCCTGTCGTGGGCGAGTTTTTCTCCCTTATCCCAGATTGCGTGTTGGGCGGGGCCACGCTGCTGATGTTTGGCACAGTGGCGGCAGCCGGCGTGCGCATCATAGCATCCACGAAGATTGACCGCAAGGCGGTGCTTGTGCTTGCCATCAGCTTCTCGATGGGAATGAGCGTGGAGCTCGTGCCCGACATCCTCTCTCAAGCGCCCGATGTCGTAAAGAGCATTTTCTCAAGCGGCATCACCACGGGCGGTGTCACGGCAATGGTGGCCAATGCCTGCATACGCGTGAAGGCGGAAGTATAGCATTTTCGCTTAAAAGATGTGGATAATGTTTAGCTATTTCTTATCTTTGCAACGGTAAACTTTCAAAGCTAAGCTATGGATTTAAAAGGAAAATACACCGCCGATGTCCACCGCTACGACGATGGCGAGGCATTATATCAAAGATGTGGCAAGAGTGGCGTGCTCTTGCCAAAAGTGAGTTTGGGATTCTGGCACAACTTCGGGGCGGTAGACCCTTATGAGCGGAGCCGTGACATAACCCACTATGCCTTCGACCATGGCATCACCCACTTTGACCTTGCCAACAACTATGGCCCTCCATACGGCAGTGCCGAGGAAACCATGGGAAGGTTGATGCATGATGACTTCGGGCCATATCGCGACGAGCTCTTCATCTCCACAAAAGCGGGCTACGACATGTGGGAAGGGCCTTACGGAAACTGGGGGTCGCGCAAGTATCTCATGGCAAGCCTTGACCAAAGCCTCAAGCGCATGGGGTTAGACTACGTGGATCTGTTCTACAGCCACCGCTATGACCCGGAGACTCCACTTGAAGAAACCCTTCAGGCAATGGTAGACATCGTGAAGCAAGGCAAGGCTCTCTATCTGGGCATCAGCCGTTGGCCATTGGAGGCTTTGAAATTTGCCGACCGTTACCTGCGTGAGCGCGACGTGCCGCTGCTTATTTATCAAGGTCGCCTAAACATGATTGACCGCTCGCCGCAGGAGGAGGGCATACTCGACTATTGCCATGAACACGGCATAGGATTCATCTCCTTCTCGCCATTGGCGCAAGGACTGCTCACCGACCGTTATATCAATGGCATACCTGCCGACAGCCGTATGGCAAAGGAGCGTTCGCTGAAACACAATGCCCTGACCCCTGAATTGTTGAACCAACTCAAGCAGTGGAACGAGCAAGCCAAAGAACACGATGAGACTTTGGCGGAGATGGCATTGGCCTGGATTCTGCGTCAGAAAGGCGTGACAAGCGTGTTGGTGGGCGCAAGCTCTACCGCCCAACTGGAGAAAAACATGAAATGTGTCCACGCATAGCCATATAAGACAATCATAGCGGACAACAATAAAAAGAAAATGCCTTCCCCGTGCACTTGGAACTTTCAACCTAAGCGACTGCGAGATATACACCTCGTGCGAACCATGCCCCATGTGCTTGGGCGCGATATACTGGGCGCGGCTGAAGAAGGTGTATTTCGCCAACAACAAGCATGACGCCAAGGCCATAGGGTTCGACGACTCGTTTATCTATGATGAATTGACACTCTCTCGCCAGGAGCGTAAGTTGCCCTCGGAGGTGATGCTGCGCGATGAGGCACAGGAGGCTTTCAGATTGTGGACAGAGAAGGATGACAAGGTGGAATACTAGTGCTCTCTTAGGTCAACGATGTCGGGATATTTATCGTTGTGCCTGCACAGATAAGTCTCGTGGGTTTCTGACGAATCTACGCACTGCATTGCAAGCTCCTCTATGATGGCGTGCATTGGGCCGTTGCGAAGTGTGCGCTTGTAGTTGAAGAGCACTTCGCCGCCGTAGCGCTTGGCCAGATAGTTTATGAGCGTGGGCTCTATTTTCTTGTTTGCCACGCGGCAGCTTATCACGAAATCTGTGATATTGGCTCTTTCGCCCATCTTGTCTACTATGAGAAATCCCACGAGACCATAGTCGCCAAACTTGTCGCTGCTCCTGAGCACAAACTTGTCGTAGCGGTCGCTATGAACAATCTCCCTCACTTCGTCCATCGTGAGTCGCCTTCCCGAGGAGTTAAGCTGGTTGGTGCGTTGCAAGAGTTCGTGGCACCGCCCTGTTTCCTCTTCGCGTGGTGCGGAAACGGTGGCACTGATGCGGCAACTCCTCAGGAAGTCATCGATGTTGCCAGTCCATTGTTCTTCCTCTTTGTGCATGGCTTCGAGCATCCGGTAGGTTTTGCGGCGCTTCCTTGAGTCGTCTGTTACCATGGCATTGAACCTATCGCACTGTGCAAAGGTCTCTATCTGCGATGGATCTACACAGGTCACGTCTGGTATGCGGAGCGAAACCTCGTTACGCTCAAAGGCGTTGTCGTCGACAAAGACCACCGTGTCGGGATTGATATTCATTTGCCTGATGGTATTGGCAATGTTTGCGCTCTTGGGATTCCAGTTTATCTTTTTGAACACGAAATAGTCGTTGATGCCCAACGATTTAAGTTTCGTCTCTGCTTCTTCAGCGTTGTTCTTTGACGCTATGCTGTTGATGATGCCTCGGCGATCGAGGCTGATAATCAAGTCTTTCAGCCGTTGGTTGAGTGTTATGTCGTCCTCGATGAGTGTGCCGTTCCATAGAGTGTTGTCAAGGTCCCATACCACGACTTTCACTTTCTTACCCTCTGTGATGTCGGTTGGG
This sequence comes from Oscillospiraceae bacterium, assembly GCA_963599465.1. Taxonomy (GTDB): domain Bacteria; phylum Bacteroidota; class Bacteroidia; order Bacteroidales; family Bacteroidaceae; genus Prevotella. The sequence continues at coordinate 68,106 of CAVBXD010000016.1, forward strand.
AGAAGTTCAAGTCGATGAAATGCAATTTTGATGTGCTCCTCGGCGTTGACGGGATGCAGGTTGATGAAGTAGAGATCTTTCTTGTCTTTGCTCTCGTATGGCGGAATGCTGACGCTGAAGGCCGACTTACCCAAGGGGATCTCCAAAACCTTCCGGTAGAGCAGGGCAGAGAAACTCTTTATGTCTATGAGAAAGGTGGTAGCGTGGTCGTTGTTTTCTACCACGCCTTTAAGCGTCAGCCCACTTAAAGGCTTAGCCCCGATCAGGCATGCATTGACGAGTTTCTGTCGGTAGCTGAACCATCCGTTGTCGATAAATTTCTGCAATGGCTTAAAGGGTACTGATGTAGCCAAGCACCTGAAAAGACAACCTAAGGCGGTGATGGTCTTGTACAGTCGGGCGTAGGCGTGGCTGTGTAAGGCTCGCGTTTTGAGTTGCGACTCTATTTTCGCCCATGTTCTGAACTCACATTCTACCCCTACGCCATCGCTGGTTTTGATGGGCGTAAAGCCGTCTGCAAGACGCACGCAGTCGCCGTCGTCACGTTTGCGGAATCGTGGACATGTGATGTAGCAAGCTGGAGCGGCACATTCCACACAGTGCTCGGTCCACAGTAAGGGTACAATGGATTGCTTCTTGTCATAGCAGTGCCCGATGAGGCCTTGCAGCCCTTTTAGTCTTTGCTTGCTGTATATGAAGTCAAACATGGCTTATCTTGCATTTGTAAGTTGTTTCCACACTTCCATCGTGGTACAGTTCCTCAACTCTCCTTCGTTCTCCAGTTCTTTCAATATGCGGCAGAAAGTCTCAAACTTTCCAACTTCGTAGTCCCAGTTGTCATGAACCTTGCCATCGGGCACGATGCTATGAAACATCAACACACATGCCTTTTTTGTTTTTACGGCATAGGCTACGATAGCTTTCAGTTCGTTTACCGTAATTGACGACAACACTGGTATGCTGTATATCAGCCCGTCTGGTATGCTGTCCATTAAGGAGTCTTGGTAAGCTAAGCGGTAGAGCCATGGCCACCGAAACACACGGCTGGCTTTTCTTATAAGTATCTTGAGCCTTCTGTGCGACTTGTATCTCAGAGACATTCGCGCATACCTCACTGTATTGTCTTTGCGTTGAGTCAGCTTTTGCCAAGTGTCGTGTCCCAGCCATGAGCTTGGGCTTGCAAATCCGTCGCCAATGTCAGTGAGGGTGTCGGTGTTCAGCAAGGCCTTGAGCTCGGTGAGACCCTTTTCTATGTCGTCTATGTAGTTTAGGTGTGCCCATCCATGTCCGGCAATCTCGAATAAACTGTTGGAAAAGACTTCCCTTACCATGTCCATGCTCATTGGCTTTACATCGGAGGGAAAGCCGGGTTTCAATTTGCCGGTGACATATCCTGTTGTGATATTGAACGTGGCTGGCATGTTCATCTTTTTCAGGATTGGATAAAGGATAGAGTAGTTGTCGATTCGGCCGTCGTCGAAACTTAGTGATATCAAGCATTTGTCGAGAGTGTTGTCCATTCGGGTTGCCTTTTTGTGTGTTGTGCAATGACTCCCAAATATATATGATATTAATATGACTACCGGATGCAATAAAAAAGCGTGGGAGTCGATACTGCTTATCCCACTGTCAAGGCCTTCGCATTGCCTATTATCCGGGATAAGCAACGCGACAGCCCACGCCAAGAGATATTATAAGGGTATACCCCCTCTAAGAGGGGGTATAGATATAATACACCCAACGTGGACGCTCTGTTGCCCTATCTTCCGGATAATCAAAGTTTGCGAAGTTCTGACAGTAGAAGATAACGCTTGTAAACGCCCTTTTCTTGAATCCATTGACCTTTGGGCTACACGTAACCTGTTGTCGCAGAACTCAAATCCATCGATGTCTTGACTCTTCAGTACCTCGGGGGAACTGAATCATCGAATCAAAATTAAGAAGAATAAAGGACATGGACAACTTTTTGGCAGAAAATTTATCAATTTTGTTTAAATCGTCAGCAAAATAAATGTGGTACAACAATCAGATTAAAAAGATTCTGAAGTTGCTCGGCATCAACCGCATGGTGACAGTCATAGACAACATGACATGCGAACCTGTGCAGAAGCCTATCTGCGACATTGCGACAAGCCACACCGCCCGAAAGACATTCATCGACAACCTCTATAAGAAGGTAAAAGACCCGAACCTTGTCGCATCGCTTTCCGGGCATACCGACGGTAGCCGTGCATTTGTACGATACCGGGAAATTGACAACGAGATGAAACGAGAACTGGTAAAATTGATAGACTGACCCATTGCGAGTTTGCCAAAATTGCGTTTCAAAAGCGGATATTCAATAAAATTGTTGGTGTTTAGAAGAAAGCACCATACCTTTGCAGATGGTTGAGAACCAAAAATATAATAAAAAGGTTTCAAAAACATGGTACAGACATCAAGCCAAAGCACTGTAAATAAGATAGAAATGAGGCTTAGAGGAAA
>CAVBXD010000017.1:0-69501 GCA_963599465.1 Oscillospiraceae bacterium
TAGCGCACACGTCTGGGGGGCGCGAGGTCGCTGGTTCGAGTCCAGTAATCCCGACTCTGTGAGAGTGGCAAAAGATAACATCATTTGCCACTCTTTTTGTATATGATATTAGTTAGTATCGTTTTTTACGTTTCAATTTTCATGTTGAGATATTTTGCAGGTTGTGTCCTTTTTTATATCTTTGCAAGTGATTATAATTAAACAAGCCAGTAAACACGGCCATTATATATAATATCTGATGTGCGGTTTTCCCATTCTGCTCTCGCTCTTTATCTCGTCCATGGCGGCGCTTCCCCCGACGAGTGACAGCACTGCTACCCCTAAGAAGAAGTTGTCTTCTTTCAGGAGAATGGTGCGCAATTTCTCACGGGTCGACACCAACTATATAGAGCCACAGAAATACAATTTCACCGTAATGCTCCAAAACACTACCAGCTTTGAAGGCTATACGTTGAGAACAAAAGACGACCACAAGATTGTCTTAGCCCCTTTGCCGTCTTGTAAGTTTGGACCTTATTTCGGTTGGCGTTTTGTATTCTTTGGGTACACCATCGACATAAAACAACTGAAAAATGAAGCGAGAGAAGCCATTAACCTAAGTTTGTACGCACCACAACTTGGCGTGGACTTTTTTTGGCGCAAGTCCGGAAACAACTATCTCATAAATAGTATGGACTATGGAAACAAGTCGATAAACGATGCGTTACAACACCTTAACTTCACAGGTTTTGAGACTTCCGAACGTGGCATTAACGCCTATTACATATTCAACCATAACAAGTTCTCCTACCCTGCAGCTTATAGCCAAAGCACCATTCAGCGTCGTTCAGCAGGCAGCGCGCTTGCCGGAATAAGCTACTCGAAACACAAGCTTAGCATGGACTGGGACAAGTTTCATCTCTTGATGGATGACATCGTAGGCAAAGGGACTGCTGCCGAGGTTTGCGACACCTCGTTGCACTCCACGAGGATAAGCTATTCCGACTTCTCCATAGGCGGAGGATATTCCTACAACTGGGTCTTCGCCCATAATTGGCTGTTCAACATATCGCTGCAGTTGGCTCTTGGCTACAAACAATTGTCTGGCAAACAAAACAACCTGAAAAATTTCTTCCAGAACTTCAATTTCAAGAATGTTATGCTCGACGAAGTTTCAAGAGTAGGGTTGGTGTGGAACAACATGAGATGGTATGCCGGCGCAAGCGCGGTTTTCCACACATACGACTATCACACATCCAATTTCTCTGCAAACACCATGTTCGGCAACGTGTATCTATATGCTGGATATAATTTCGGACTGAAAAAACAATATAGAAAAAAGAAATGAAGAAAACGATTATTTGCATACTCTCGCTATTGATGGCAGCAAACGTCTCGGCACAGGGAATAGACTACACAAAGTCTGACTCGTTAAAGGTCGTGTCTTTGCTCAAGAAAGCTAAGAATTTGAAAGACAAGTCTATGGCATCATACATGATTTTCTTTGGACGTCAATTCAAAGGCGTGCCTTACGTGGCAAAGACGTTGGAGAAGAATGCCGACGAGAAGATTATAGTAAACCTTCGACAGCTCGATTGCACCACTTATGTGGAAACAGTATTGGCCTTGTCGAGAACCATGGCTCAGCGCAAGCTAACATTCGCGAACTATTGCGAGAATTTAAAGAAGGTACGTTATCGCAATGGCAACGTTGCTTACCCCGCAAGGCAACACTATTTCACCTATTGGATTCAAGAGAACACGAAAGAGAATATCGTGAAAAACATACAGTCGCCCAATCCCCCTTTCTCCGCTACACAAACCGTTAATGCCAATTATATGACCACTCATCTTGAAAGCTATCCCATGCTTAAAGGCAAGCCGCAATGGGTTAAGCAAATAGCAGAGATGGAGCAGTCCATTACAGGCACAAAGCAAAAGTATATTCCCACAAACGCTGTCACAAACTGCAACGTGGTGAGAAAGACCGTGCAAGATGGTGACATTATAGCTATCGTTACCTCAAAGGCAGGTTTGGAAATCAGCCATATAGGCATTGCCGTATGGCACAAAGACGGTCTTCATATGCTTAATGCCTCATCAATCAACCATAAGGTAGTGGAGGACGACGACCTGTTACAAAAATACCTGCGCAAGCAAACCACAGCATTGGGCATACGCATCGCAAGACCTTTGTAAGTTAATGAACGGTCTCTAACAATAAGCTCAGAATGGAACCATTAGCAGAACGGATGCGGCCACGTACTCTCGACGATTACGTCGGGCAAGAACACCTCGTAGGTGAGAATGGCTTAATGCGCAAGATGATAGAGGGCGGGAAAGTTTCCTCGTTCATCCTTTGGGGGCCTCCAGGTGTCGGCAAAACTACATTGGCTGAAATTGTGGCTTCCGCTATGAAAGTGCCTTTTTATACGCTCAGTGCCGTCACCAGTGGGGTGAAGGACGTGCGCGACGTGATAGAACGTGCCAAAAAAGGGACTTTTTTCAACAACGCATCACCAATCCTTTTCATTGATGAGATTCATCGTTTCTCCAAGTCGCAACAAGACTCTCTGCTCGGTGCTGTGGAGCGTGGCGTGGTGACTCTCATAGGTGCCACGACCGAGAACCCTTCGTTTGAGGTTATAAGACCATTGCTATCGCGTTGCCAAGTCTACGTGCTCAAGCCACTCGACAAAGACGCCTTGCAAAGAATACTCTTGCATGCCATTAAAACAGACGTAGAGCTGAAAAAAAAGCACATCACTATGAAGGAGACTGGGGCTTTGATGCGTTTCAGTGGTGGCGACGCACGCAAGTTGCTCAATATACTTGAGCTAATCGTGGAATCGATGGAAGGAGATGAGATTGTCATTACCGACAAAAAGGTAGAAGCGGAGCTGCAGGCAAATCCACTTGCCTATGACAAGCAAGGCGACATGCACTACGACATTATTTCCGCATTCATCAAGAGCATACGGGGCTCAGATCCTGATGCAGCACTATATTGGATGGCAAGGATGATAGAGGGCGGAGAAGATCCGCAGTTCATAGCAAGGCGCATTGTCATCTCAGCGGCAGAAGACATAGGCTTGGCCAACCCCAACGCCTTGCTGCTTGCCAATGCTGCTTTCGACGCAGTTATGAAGATAGGCTGGCCAGAGGGTCGCATACCTCTCGCAGAGGCGGTGGTGTATCTTGCCACAAGTCCTAAGAGCAATTCAGCTTACTTGGGTATAAACGACGCTATAGAGGAGGTAAAGAAGAGTGGCAACCTGCCTGTGCCAATGCACATTCGCAACGCACCAACAAAACTCATGGAACAGTTGGGCTACCACGATGGCTACAAATATCCCCATGACTATCCTGGTAACTTCACCCAACAACACTATCTACCCAACGACATTACGAACAAGCGGTTTTGGCATGCACAACATTCACCAGCTGAAGAAAAGCTATATCAACGAATGGTCAACTGTTGGGGAGACAGGTATAAATGATAAATGATAAATAATAAATAATAAATAATAAATAAGAACCAAGACTATAACACGATATGAATATTGTAATACTCGACGGATACGCAGCCAACCCTGGCGATTTGTCATGGGAGCCTCTCAAGGCTTGTGGCACTTTGACGGTATACGACCGCACAAAAACAGACGAGGTCATTAAAAGAGCTAAAGATGCGGAAATATTACTAATCAACAAGATAAACATGACCGATGAAGTGATAGTTCAACTACCCAAACTAAAATATATCGGCGTTTTGGCTACAGGCTACAACAATGTCGATACTGAGTCTGCACACAAGCATGGAATAGTGGTTAGCAACATTCCTTCTTACTCCACAGAAAGTGTCGTGCAGATGACATTTGCCCACATCTTGAACATCACAAACCAAGTGGCTCACTATGCCAACCAAAACAGAACGGAAAGCCATGGCGGAAAATCACGCTGGGCGAAAAGTCCAGACTTCTGCTACTGGGATACGCCACTGTCGGAAATATCCAGCAAGACACTGGGAATCATCGGACTCGGGCATATTGGCATGCGCGTAGCACAGATAGCTCTCGCCTTTGGCCTTCACGTTGTTGCTTATACATCAAAAGATGACGCCGAATTGCCCACAGGCATCCATAAGGCATCGCTCGACCAACTGCTCATTTCCTCTGACATAGTGTCTCTACATTGCCCACTCGCGAAAAACAACCTCCATTTTTTCAATGCGGAGATTATCGCCAAGATGAAACCAGGAGCCATCCTCATAAACACAGCCCGTGGCGCACTTGTAGACGAACAAGCCGTCGCAGAAGCTCTCAGCAGTGGCAAGCTCAAAGGGTACGGAGCAGATGCCATGGACATGGAACCGCCACACGCCGACAACCCATTGCTCAAGCAACCACACGCTTATCTTACACCCCACATAGCCTGGGCAAATAAGGAATCCCGGCAGCGGTGGCTAGAAATCTGCATTGCCAACGTAGAGGCTTTCATTCAAGGCAAACCCATTAACAAAGTTTGATTAATACCATGCAATTTACGGATCCTCAATTGATTAACTCCGTTCAAACCATAATTGAGATTCTTGGCACATTAGCTTTTGCTATTTCCGGGATACGTCATGCCGCTGCAAAACATTTCGACTGGTTCGGAGGGTTTGTATGCGGATTCGCCGTAGCTATCGGTGGCGGAACTTTACGTGATGTCATGTTGGGACTTCCACCTTTTTGGATGACATCTCCTCTTTATATTGTTTGCACGATAGTGGCTCAGATATTCGTAATATCATTCTCAAGGATGCTCAAACGACTCGACAACGCTTGGTTCTTTTTCGACACTCTCGGTCTTGCATCGTTCACCATAACCGGCATACAAAAGACCATAGAGTGTGGGTATCCTTTCTGGGTGGCCATCATAATGGGATGTATAACAGGAGCGGCAGGCGGCGTCATACGAGACGTATTGCTCAACAAGACACCTGTGGTGCTCCGCAAGGAGATATATGCCATGGCGAGCATTATGGGCGGATTGCTCTATTGGGTGCTCACCGATATGCACGTCAATGTTGCAATCACGGGGGTTGCCACATTTATTTTCATAGTGGCAACAAGAATATTGGCCGTGAAATACCATATTTCCCTTCCAGTGCTAAAAGATGAATAACCCGATTGTTTTTTAACAACATATTCACAAAATTTTAACAAGTCAGAAATGTAGCATATGTACCTTTGCCTTTGAGAAAAAAATGTAGCTTTGCACCGCTAATGGTGCTATGTAATAAAAACGTAACCAAAAAAGGATAATGATTGTTAGTAACAACGTAAAAGAAATTGCTACTATCGCAAGCATAGCCGTGCTATCGTGCACGAGTTCTGTTTCATATGGCAAGATAAAAACCACAGAAATAAATGCCACTGAGGTAAAAGAGGTTGAAATAAAAGGTATCATCATCGATAAAGCTAATGCCGACAAACTCGTTGGTGTGGTTGTAGTGCCCGACGACAATATTAAGGCGGCAACGCTAACCGATACCGATGGAAGTTTCCACATTTCGACAAACGGCGTAAAAAGCTTACGCGTGTCATGTGTCGGCTATGCAACAAAGACTATCCTGCTCAACAACAACACACTATCGGGCAAGGATATTGAAAAACAGGGCGACAGCTATGTCATATCTCTCGACGAGGATTATTTCAAGATAAATGAGGTAGTAGTGACTGGGCAGGGAGCGGAGATAAACAAGCGGCGACTGTCATCTAACATCACGACGGTCAACGCTGCCGACCTTGAGAAGGTGAAAGTGGGGCGCATAGACCAGATGTTGCAAGACGCGCTGCCAAACGTGCAAATAAACCTCACCACAGGACAACCAGGGACCACGTCGATGATTAAGTCGCGAGGTTTGTCTTCCGCCTATACCAACTCCACACCTGTCATATATGTAGATGGAGTGCGTGTAGACAACATGAACTCCGGTGCCACACTCAACAATTATCTAAATGGTCAAACGGCAACCTCGGGGTCCATTGGTGACATTCCAATGGAAAACATCGACCATATAGAATATGTAACAGGAGGCGCTGCCACAACGCTTTACGGGTCTGACGCTGCCAACGGAGTGATACAGATTTTCACCAAGAAAGGTTCAAACAGTAAAATTTCATTTTATGCCGGTGCTGACATTGGCGCTGATGTCGCCTCAAGCCAGTTCTATCACTTTAAGCGCACGAAGCAACTCCTCCACCAAACGGGCTTTCAGCAAAAATACCGATTCGGCTTCGATGGAGGAACTGAAAAGTATGGTTACAGTTTCGGTGCGAGCATGAGTGAGAACACCGGCACGTTAATCCACGATGGCAACAAAGACCGCAAGTATGACATGCGCTTTGGCTCACACGTTAAGTTCAACAGCTTGCTTGAATATCAAAACTCCTTTGGGTTCGTTGTAGAGGATTTCAACCGCCGACGCAATGGCAACGAGGGATACTATACAGGATTGTGGTTCACAGAGGGGGCAGCTTGCACTAACTTCCATTATGTAGACGCAGACGGAAAGACCAAGACCTACGATGCCAACATTGATGGTCTCAACGACTACGCCTTCTCCAAAATGAAGGAATTTGTGGACAAGGCCGAAAAGCTCCAAAACAACAAGGAATCAATCAAGCGTTTCCAGACATCACAGAGCTTAGTGTTCAAACCTATCAGTGCCCTCACCCTCAAGGCCACACTCGGTGTGGACTACCGCGTTAACAGCAACAAAAACATAACAACGAACGAATATCTCATCCACACTCAGCAGAAGCCAGAGGGGACTTCCAACGCTGGAAGCATAGACAACTTTGACAGAAAATATTTCGGACTGACTGCTGACATCAACGGACAATACAAGTTTAGGCACAAAGAATGGCTCAGTTCGATTACAACTGCTGGCTTCCAGTTTTTCAGCACCAATGACCACCAGTCTGTCTACAACGGAAGCAACGTGCGCGACGGAGCGCAAATTATTACAGGCGCCGGAACCTTGACCGCTAACGAGTGGCTCAGCTATCTCTACAGCTATGGTGTTTTCGTGCAAGAGAACATTGGAATAAACGACCGTTATTACATAGATCTCGGCTTACGCTCCGACTACAACACGGCGTTTGGTGACAATGTTGGCTGGCAGTTCTATCCTAAGGTAGGACTCTCATATGTCATAAGCGAGGAGCATTTCATGCGGAGGCTCACACAAGGCGGCATAATAAACAACCTTCGAATTATGGCCAACTATGGCATAGCGGGCAGTTACCCTCCGCCATTTGAATACCAACGCACAGTGTCGTTCGGGGCTTACAACGACCAACAAGCCGCTTATTTCGGCAAATACGGCAACCCTGACCTTGCGCCCGAAAAAAAACACAGCTATGAGGTCGGAATCAACGCCACGCTCTTCAACAACGTGCTGAACATTGGTTTTACATATTATTATGCCCTAACGAAGGACGCACTCTTCAACGTACCGTCATTGCCTTCCTCCGGCCAGACGGCCAACTATCTGGCCAATGTGGGCGAAATAGAAAACAAAGGCATCGAGATAGCCTTGGGCGTACAGGTGTTGAACACAAAAGAATGGAAACTGCGCGTCAATGCATCGTTGAACACGAACCATAACAAGGTACTCGACATAGGCACTGCCGTCCCATTTGCCATCGGCGGCTTCTCGTCTCGTACCATACAGACTGTCGTGGCGAAAGGCAAGCCGGTAGGCTTTCTTCGTGGCTACAAGGCAGTACTCAACAGCGACAATACGCTAAAGGAGGTACTACCCTTGCAAGACCTTGGCACGACATTGCCGACAAAATATGGAAACTTCTCAATAACGGGCAACTGGCGAAAACTTTCATTCATCGTCAGTGGCGACTGGCAGACAGGCGCATACGTTCATTCCTTCGACCGCCAGTTTAGATTCGCCAAGGGGTTGAAAGACCAATCCGTACCCGAAGAGGCACTTGAAGGAACGACACAGGCACAGCAATGGCTAAACTTTACCAACTTCTTCGTAGAAAAGTCCGACTTCCTGAAAATAAGGAATATCGGTGTAAGTTATGAGTGGGAGTTCAAACGCATTGTAAAGTCAGCGACATTGGGCTTCAATGTCTACAATCCTTTTGCCCTCACTGCTTCTTCTGTAGACCCAGAAGCTTCGCTTTCTGGCGCGCGCTCCCAGGGTGCCGTAGCCGTAGGCGGTCTCAACTATTCGTCTTACTCCACTCCACGAAGCTTCCTCGGCTCGATAACCCTCAACTTTTGATAAATATGAACACCAACAAAATAAAGAACGCCGTGGCGTGTGCCATGACTGCAATGACACTTTCTGCATGCGACCTCATATCACCAAGCGACATCATTAACCCCAACGTGGATGAGGACACTTTCAAGAAAACAACTAACGCCCTACAAAGCTGGGTTAACGGCACAAACAGCACTTTCGCCACGACGGTAAGCAAGTTCGTGGAACTGACAGAAATACTCTCCGACAACTACTTCAATAATTATAGCCAGAGTAGCAAAGTGTTCGACTTCCCCACAATTCTCTATACCGACCAAGATGTCACCACCTTGCAACGTGGGGTGGGCGCATTGCGAGAGATGGCACTCAACGGGCTAAACAACATATCGAAAACCGACAACACCATGACAACGGAACAAGAGTTCAACTTGCGCTACATCGAGGGTTATTCTTACTTGTTGGCCGGAGAATACTTCGTAGGATTGCCCGAGGAAAACGGCGGTGAGATAAAGGACTGGAAACACAACCTCAACAAGGCCATCGACACATTTAATACCTGCCTTACACTGGCACAATCAAACGATGAAAAGGCCTTCATCAACACTCTCCTCGCAAGGGCTTTCTACAAGTTGGGCGACAAGCAAGCAGCCGTAAACCACGCACAAGCTGCATTGGACTTCTCTACAGACTTCATCAAGCAAGTGACGTTCGACGGCAAGAACAGCGTTGACAATAGTTTCCAAGGCTACATTTACGGCTTACCATACGGCACGGCGTTCCAGCCTCTGCCTCGTCTCGACTTCCTCGACCCAAAATATTTTCAGACCACAGACCCATTAGAACAACGCCCCATCTGTATCTCAAAGGCGGAAGAGCCTTATCTTATTATAGCAGAGGCGGAAATTGCTGACAACGACCTTGCCAAAGCCAAACAAACCATGACGTCTCTTCTCGAATTGGTGAAAGCGAGACCTGTTCAAAAAGGTATCAACGACCAAGTGGAACAGCGTGACAATGGTGGCTACAAGAAATATCCCAACAGCTCCGCCTTCAAGGTGGCCGCCTCGCCAAGCGACTCCTTGCGTGGTGGCTTGATTCTCGACCGCCAGGCACCAAACCTCATCGACATCCCTTACATATCGGGAACATCTGTCACACAACAGATGATTAACCAATGTGACGAACAAGACAATCTATTGCGCATTCTATACCTTATGCGTCAGGAGATTTTCTTTGGAGAAGGAAGGCGAGCATCCGACCTTGGCATTCGCCTTCCCGTGTGTGAGGTGGAGGCTGCCAACACTCCGTCGGAAGGTTATACACAAGCACAAATACCATCGTTCATACCATTGAATCAAGACATGGACGCATTCACCATCGACAACGAGACAAAGACTGTGGTGATAAAATATAACATGAACAACGTGATAGTAGACAACAAGAACACAGAATATGTCGCACCTTTCTTCCATTAAATCATTGACCTTGGCACTGCTCGCCATGCCAGCATTGCTTTTGGCACAACCTGAAAAAGCATCTCGTGTAATTCTCATAACCATCGACGGCATGCGCGGAGAGATGATTACAGACCCAACCATAGCCACGGAGAACCTGAAGCAGATGAAGGCTAATGGGCTCTACATAGACTGGATAAAGGGGGTGACACCTGCTGGAACATACCCCTCACACACCACAATTGTCACAGGCACGCTGCCAGCCGAGCACCACATTTATTATAATGCGCCGTTCATGGGCAACGCGCCACGAACCATAAGCTATTGGTATGCCGATTCAATAAAGACTGAAACGATATGGCAGACTGTGAGCGACAGAGGCGGCACGGTGGCATCACTGTTCTGGCCTGTGTCCACGAGGTCAAGACACATTAAATACAACGTGCCAGAATTCTGGTCTATCAAGCCAGGCACCGACCAGATGGCATTCTTACGCGACAACTGCTCACCCAAGGGACTACTCGACACCTTGGAACTCCATGCCACAGGAAAGCTCGATGACGAGAACTTCACGGCAGGTTCCATCAACCGCGACGCACGAGAGGCTTACATGGCTAACTACATCGTCAATCATTATCATCCTACACTGCTAACTATCCACCTCATAACAACCGACTATGCGCAACACCAAACAGGACTTAACTCCCCACGCACACGGCGCACTATAGAGTCGGCCGACGCAGCAGTTGGTATCATACTCGATAACCTGCGCGACCACTCTATGCTCGACAGCACACTGGTCATAGTTACGGGTGACCATGGCTTCGTTGACGTTGACCGGCAGGTTGCGCCCAACACACTTCTCGTCAAAGCAGGACTACTGGGCAAGGAATATGGCTCCGACTGGAAGGCCTGCTTCCATGGTGCAGGCGCAATGGGATTTCTGTACCTCAAAAAAGACAACGACACGAAGACGCTCAAAAGGGTAGAAAAATTGCTTGCCGACTTGCCCGACAGCGTGAAAGCTGACTTCCGCATAATCCATCGTGAGGAGCTTACACGCCTTGGATGCGACCCAAAAGTTGCGTTGGCCATCGAGCCTGTGTCTGGCGCCGACATATCCAACTCACGCGAGGGCAACATTATACAACCCAGACATGGCGGCACTCACGGTTATTCATGCGGAGTGGACCACACGGCTCTCGTGGCTTACGGGGCAGGAATCAAGCACAGCACGATACCTACAATGACGCAAACAAGCATAAAGCAGTTCATCCTCGACCGATTGGCGCTTCCTACGCATCCTGATAAAGAAAAACGCAAGTAGTTTTGCTTGGCTCACAGATTATTAGTAATTTTGCAGAAAATATCAATCATTCAAAATGAAAATATCATATAAGTGGCTTAAGGATTACGTTGATTTCGACCTTACACCCCAAGAGACAGCCGACGCGCTGACCTCGACAGGTCTTGAAGTGGACGCCCTCGACGAGGTCGAGGCCATTAAAGGAGGCTTGAAAGGCCTATACGTTGGAAAAGTTCTAACATGCGATGCGCACCCAAACAGTGACCATTTGCACGTCACCACAGTCGACTTGGGCAAAGGCGAACCACAGCAAATAGTCTGCGGAGCACCAAACGTAGCTGCCGGACAGAAAGTGATAGTTGCAGACCTTGGCTGCACGCTCTACGACGGCGACAAGGAGTTCGTGATAAAAAAAAGCAGACTGCGCGGTGTAGACTCCTTCGGAATGATTTGCGCGGAGGACGAGATTGGTGTTGGCACAGACCACAACGGCATAATCGTGCTGCCCGAAGACGCAGTTGTAGGCATGCCTGCGGCAGATTATTACCACCTCGATAGCGATTGGGTTATTGACATAGACATCACTGCCAACCGAGCCGACGCACTCTCACATTATGGAGTAGCACGTGACCTTTACGCATGGCTCAAACAACGTGGCTACAAGACAAGCCTGCATAGACCCGACTGCTCAAACTTCCATGTTGACAACGAGGCCTTGCCCATTGATGTGAAGATTGAAAACACAGAAGCATGCAAGAGATACGCCTGCTTAAGCATCACCGACTGCGATGTAAAGGAAAGCCCTAAATGGATGCAAGACAGGCTCAACGCCATAGGTCTAAGACCGATAAACAACATCGTAGACATTACCAACTACATAATGATGGCTTATGGGCAGCCTATGCACTGCTTCGACGCAGACAAGGTGACAGGCCAACAAATCGTGGTGCGCACCCAACCTGAGGGCACAAAATTTGTGACACTCGACGGCGTAGAGCACACCTTGGGCGAGCATGATCTCAGCATCTGCAACGCAGAGGAACCGATGTGCATTGCCGGAATATTCGGCGGCAAGGGTTCTGGAACCTACGAGACCACACGAAACGTGGTTCTGGAATCGGCATATTTCCACCCAACGTGGATTCGCAAAAGCGCACGCCATCACGGTTTATCCACAGATGCCAGCTTCCGTTTCGAGCGTGGGGTAGACCCTAACGGCACCATCTACGCACTGAAACAAGCCGCTATGCTCTGCCAAGAACTCGCAGGAGGCAAAGTTTCAATGCAAATAAAAGACGTGTATCCCCAGCCCATGCCCAACTTTGACGTGCGACTCAACTATGAGTATTGCGACCGTCTGATAGGCAAGAAGCTCGGTGCCGAAACCATAAAGAGCATCGTGACGAGTCTTGAGATGAAGGTAAACAATGAGGATAACGAGGGTCTCAACCTTGCCGTGCCAGCCTATCGTGTAGACGTAAAACGTCCGTGCGACGTAGTAGAAGATATATTGCGCATCTACGGATACAACAATGTGGAGATACCCACACAGCTCAAGTCATCGCTCACAACGGAAAACGAGCAGGACAAACATCACAAACTGGAAAACATCATCTCCGAGCAGCTCGTAGGGTGCGGTTTCAACGAAATACTGAATAATTCGCTCACCAAGGCCGTATACTATAGTAAGGACGAGCTCAATGATTACACTTGGGCAACCACGGTAAAGATAATGAATCCATTGTCCACCGATTTGGGCGTGATGCGCCAGACGTTGGTCTTTGGCGGTTTGGAGTCTCTTGCGCGCAACATCAACCGCAAACGCGAGAACCTACGCTTCTTCGAGGTTGGCAATGTGTACCACTATGACCCCGAGAAGGATGACAACGACATGTCCATCAAGGCCTACACTCAGCAATATCACCTCGCAATGTGGCTTACAGGTAAACGAGTAGAAGGCTCATGGGCACACGCCGACGAGGACACATCTTTCTATGAGCTAAAGGCATACGTTGACAACATTCTCAGCCGCGTTGGACTACCCACAGGTCTTGCCGTAGAGCATAAGACCACGAACAACCTGTTCGCTTACGGTCTTGCACTGAAGACACGCCAAGGAACAACACTCGCTGAGTATGGCAAGTTGGCAAAGAAAGTTGCTCACGAGTGTGGAGTGG
This sequence comes from Oscillospiraceae bacterium, assembly GCA_963599465.1. Lineage (GTDB taxonomy): Bacteria > Bacteroidota > Bacteroidia > Bacteroidales > Bacteroidaceae > Prevotella. The sequence continues at coordinate 13,192 of CAVBXD010000017.1, forward strand.
ATAAGGACGTGTTCTATGCCGAACTCAATTGGAGTGCTATAATGAAAGCCACGAAAAAGAACCAAGTGGAGTTCAAGGAACTCTCTAAATACCCTTCCGTAAGCCGAGACCTCGCACTGCTCGTGGACGACAGCGTTGAGTTCACGCAGATTGAGCAAATAGCACGCAAGACAGAGAAAAAACTCTTGCGCCGTGTGACGCTTTTCGATGTCTACCAAGGCAAGAACCTGCCATCTGGCAAGAAGAGTTATGCTGTCAACTTCGTATTCGAGGACGAGGAGAAAACACTCTCCGAGAAGCAGATAGAGACCATGATGCAAAAGCTCATCACAAACCTCACCAAGCAATTGGGAGCCGAGCTAAGGTAAATACGGCATCCTTTACAACAGACAAGAACAAGAATTATATATTACAAAACCAATGGGAAGAGCATTTGAATACCGTAAGGCTACAAAGATGAAAAGATGGGGTCATATGGCCCGCACGTTTACGAAGTTGGGCAAAGAGATTGCCATTGCCGTGAAAGCTGGTGGCCCTGAGCCTGAGAACAACCCACGCCTACGCGCCATCATAGCCACTTGTAAGAAAGAGAACATGCCCAAGGACAACATCCAGCGTGCCATAAAGAACGCCATGGGCAAAGACCAGTCCGATTACAAGGAAGTGACTTACGAGGGATACGGACCTCATGGAGTAGCGATCTTTGTTAACACTCTCACCGACAACACAACGCGCACCGTGGCCGACGTAAGATCGGTTTTCAATAAGTTCAGCGGCAACCTCGGCACAACAGGCTCACTTTCGTTCCTCTTCGATCACAAGGCTGTGTTCTCATTCAAACTGAAAGAAGGTGTGGAGATGGATGAACTCATACTTGATCTCATAGATTTCGGTGTGGAAGACGAGTTCGATACCGACGAGGAGTCTGGAGAAATCACCATCTACGGAGCCCCCACAAGCTTCGGTGAAATACAGAAATATCTTGAGGACAATGGCTTCGAGATCACATCAGCCGAGTTCACCTACATTCCAAACGACCTCACCGACATTCCTGCCGACCAGCGTGAGACCATAGAGAAGATGGTTGAGAAGCTTGAGGATTTCGATGACGTGCAAAACGTATACACCAACCTTAAGCCTGTCGAAGAATAATCCCATAAAATAAAAAAATAGGATTATAGAAGAATAAGAAACAACAAAAAAATAAAGAAGGTCGCGTAATGCAAAATGCATATGACGCGACCTCTTTCAGTTATTGAAAAATCAGTATTCTACATCCCAAAGGAAAAGTCCCTTAGCAGGCATCGATTCACCAGAGTCAGAACGCGTACCATTGGCAATGATGTCAAGGAACGTATCCATGGTGACACGGTGACGTCCCACGTCGAACAAGGTTCCGACAACAGCCCTCACCATGTTGCGCAGGAACCGGTCTGCACTAATCTCAAAATACCACTCTGTCGGCGAGGTCTGTACCCATCGTGCCGTGTTGACGTGACATATAGTGGTGCGCGCGTCATTGTCTGCCTTACAAAAAGCCCTGAAGTCGGTAACATGCGTAAGCTTCTCAGCAGCCTCGTTCATCAAGTCGAAGTCAAGCGGATAGTGGGTTTCTACCGAGAAATGCCGGGCAAAAGGGTCTTTGTGAGTGTGGATAAAATATCGATAGGTGCGCTTCACCGCTGAGAAACGGGCATGAAGAGAGTCTGAAACTGGCATCAAGCGACGACATGCCATGTCATTTGGCAGCAACTGGTTGAGCCTATAGATCAACTGTTGGCAGTCGCGTCCAGCCACATCGTCGAAGTGGCATACCATTGTGCGCGCATGCACGCCGGCATCTGTCCTGCCTGCTCCAGTCACGTCAATCTTTCGTCTCAGTATCTTCGTCAGAGCATCTTGCAGCCTTTCTTGCGCCGACATGCCGTTGGGTTGAATCTGCCAACCATGATATGCCGTACCATCGAAACTCAGCGTTAGGAAATAGCGTTGAGCAGGGTAGGGGGAGAAACGAACATAGGCACGGTCATCGAACGACACGTTGCCACGCATTAGCCCTTTTGTGGCCTTGAATGTATCGATGTTGTAAGGATCAGCTCTAAGTTGCTTCTTGAGTTTCTTCTCGCTCTTCTCAAGCGTGGAGCAAAGAAATGGATAGCCGTCTGAGGCAAGCACGATGTCAGCAGTAGCGATATCTATACTCGTGTCGCCACATAATCCCTTATTCACGTTGATGACCTTTATTCCATCACGGTAAATGGGATAACCATCGATTACGGCATAAGTCTTGTTCTCATCGTCCATCGATTTCACAAGCTCCGGCAAGACACCTTCTCGTGCATAGTCACGAATCAGTTCACCGTTGTCTGTCATGTCTGGATGAAGGCTTTCCAAGCCCTTGAACGACGCCGCCCTTTTCTCTGCTATCAGTCTCTCGTAAGGCTTGCCATTGACATGGAGTTTTCCCATGACGATGCATTGGCAATCGCCTATCATCCAAACCTCTTCTCGCTGTCGGCTGTATATCACCACTGAGGCGCACAAACGGTCGACCGGGGCGAGCATGAGCGAATCATCTTTTCCTAACAAACCACGAGAGACATAGATATCATGGATGATCCTTGTGATACCGTCGCAAAAATCATCGAGAGAAACGTCAGCCGGCATAAGCTTTATGTAATCAGCAATGATCTCCATACAATAGCGTCCGTTACTCTTGTCTGGGTACACACGCCAGGAACCCTTGCTGGTACTACCGTCTATTACAGCCACGAAATCAGAGGTCACCACGAGGCCATCCTCGCAATTTGCCTCATCATGTTTGCCCTTAATGAATTGTTCAGCTATAATCATCTTCTGTTCTTGCTTTTAGGATGAAAATTGGGATTAAACGATGCCTTCTTTGGCTTCTGCCGCTTCATCTCAGTCTGGCTTTGCGCTTGTTGACGGTCTTCGCGTTGGCTCTGTGTCTGTCGCCTGTCTTTTTCTCGCCTTTGTCTCTTGGTCTGTACAGACGAAGAGCCGACCGCCTTGTTGTCGTACTTGACGCGACCATGATAAGGCATTCCGTCGTAGATTTTGGCTATGAGGTCTGCACGGCCTATTCGTTTCAGTTCACGCTCTATGGCTTGACGCTCCTCTGGCTTATACCAGAAGAAGAACATGCGTTGGGCAAGTTTCTCCTTAGGTGTCTTGGCGCAAAACAGAGGCTCAAGCGTGTATGGGTCATAACCAGAGTAGAACGCCGTGGTAGAAACCGTCATCGGCGTCGGCGTGAAATCCTGCACCTGCTCAAGGTGAAAGTCTAACCCTTTTGTTATCACAGCAAGTTCCGCCATATCTTCTTCATGGCATCCTGGGTGAGAACTTATGAAATAGGGTATTATTTGCTGCCGCAGCCCTGCCTCCTTATTTATCTTGTCGAAAAGCTTCTTGAACTCATAAAAAAGAGAGAACGAAGGCTTGCGCATAAACTTCAACACACGATCAGAAGTATTCTCTGGAGCCACCTTCAGTCGACCGCTAACGTGTTTTGTTATCAACTCTCGAGCATATTGTATGGCAGCCTCGTTAGACTTCTCGTCTTTCGACTTGTGAAGGATGAGGTCATAGCGGACACCACTGCCAATAAAACTCTTCTTCACACCAGGCAAGGCATCAACGGCATGATACACGTCCAGCAGCTTTGAATGATCGGTGATAAGATTCGGGCAAATCATTGGGTTCACACACGATGGGCGCTTGCAATGCTCACACGCCTTGAGGTTTCGCCCATGCATACCATACATGTTTGCCGACGGTCCGCCAAGGTCTGAGATGTATCCCTTAAAGTCGGGCATAGCAATGATTTTCTTCGCCTCCTTCACGATACTCTCCTTCGACCTGCACACCACAAACTTACCTTGGTGAGCTGAAATGGTGCAGAATGAGCAACCGCCAAAACATCCACGATGCATGTTGATTGAGAACTTTATCATCTCGTAGGCAGGGATGGTCTTTCCCTTGTACTTGGGATGGGGCAAGCGCGTGTAAGGCAGGTCAAACGCTGCGTCAAGCTCCTCGCTTGTCATGGGCGGGAACATAGGGTTTTGAACCACAAACTGGTTTCCAACCTTTTGCAACAATCGCTGACCGTGCATGCGGTTGCACTCCTCCTCGATATGTCTAAAATTCTCAGCGTGAGCCTTCTTGTCGCGTAGGCAATCCTCATAGGAATGGAGCACGATATCGTCATCACCAATGCCACCAGGGATGTCTTCCTCGCGTCTAACGAATGAAGTCTGTGGGATGTCGCCTATCTCGCTGATTTGTCTTCCCTCAGACAATGCGTCACATAAGGCCACTGTATTCTTCTCACCCATGCCATATAGCAGGAAATCGGCTCCGCTAAGACACAAGATGGGCTTTAGTAACTTGTCTTGCCAATAGTCGTAGTGGGTGAAACGCCGCAGCGACGCCTCTATCCCGCCCAACACCACAGGCACGTCAGGGAATAATTGTTTGAGAATCTTAGTATATACTATACTAGGGTAATCAGGGCGCATGTCATGGCGCGAGTCAGGACTGTAAGCGTCATCATGGCGCATACGACGATTGGCAGTATAGCGGTTGACCATACTGTCCATGTTGCCTGGCGATATAGCAAAGAATAGGCGAGGGCGTCCCAACTTCTTGAAATCTCTGAAGTCACCATGCCAGTCTGGTTGCGGCACTATGGCCACTTTGTATCCTGCCGACTCTATGATTCGCCCCACGGCTGCCGCGCCAAAAGCAGGGTGATCCACATAGGCATCGCCTGAGAAGAGTATGACATCTAGTTGCGTCCAACCTCGCAACTCACACTCCTTTTTCGTCGTTGGCAAGAAATCGGTGAGTTGTGGGTATGGTTTCTGATTGCTTGGCATAGGCTTAGTTGTTCACTTCACCTGAGCCATCGCTCTCATTGTCTTGGCTTTCGTTTTTCCAATTAATGTAAAGCAACACGAGCTCATGTAAGCCAAATGCCTTCATGTTCTTGTTGTAAAGCACGTCGAGGCACAAATCGAGCAAGTCGTGATCAGAGCCTTCAGAGCCTTCGAGCAGTGCACGCACGTTGAGCTTTAACTTGTCAAGCACGGCCTCGTCGATGATGCCATTGCTATCAATGAGGTTGCGGAGAAGGGCATATTTGTCAATGGTCTCAAGGTGTTTGCCAGTCACCTCAATGCTTCGTGTTCCTGATGGATTGGCTTGTATTTTCATTGTTATAAGTGTTAAATGGTTATATGTCTTACATTATCTGTTCATGAGGAAAGCGAGAATGCCTCGCATGATATTGGCTTGCGTATGCTTATCGGTGATGCTCTCAAGCGGGAATCCCATTACGAATGTGCGCGAAGGCTTGACTTGAGCTGAAGCCAAGCCGGTGTCTACCCGGCTCCCATCAAATCCCACAGCGGCTGAGCTACCGTCAGCGTAGAGCATGGCAGTGAAAGCACCAGAGGCAGGAGAGAGTTTGTCGGCGAATTGTACACAATAATGGTCGGGGTTTGGCGTATTATATATTTCTATGTTATTAATCCCCAACCCACTTATGCCGTTAATTTTGTCGGTTTTCGCGGCTCCATCCCAACAGGCGTGCAACGTTTGAGCAAGCCAATCGCTTCCAGTGGGACCACTTTCGGTATTGTCAGAGCCAACATAAGCACCACTAACAAGCAACTTACCACCATTGGAAAGAAAACGCGTAAGCGTTTGTTTCATCACAGGTGAGAACGTCTTGTAATACCTTGTCTGATAGGCCGTATACTTTTCCAGGCCAAGTACAAGGTCAACAGCATCGTAATCGTTTACATCCACAATGCCAGTCTCAATGGCATGAGACGAGCAACTCACAACATTATAACTATGGGCAGAGGCTATGGCCATGGCGTGCTCGGATACATAATTGAAATCGTTGCCGGCAATGAACTTGCCGTTCCATCCAGCCGTGATGCCACAGGTTACGCCGATATCAGTGTCCAAATCGAATGCCTTCATGCCATTGTTTACTACCGCAGGGCTTGACAGCCTGTGGAAACCGTTGACTACAAGCACCGTCTTTGTAGCGTCAGGCTCTCTTACCACCGACACTGTTTCTGACGGGAAACTCTCGCCACCAAGATTGCATGCCGTCACCTTGAAGTGATAAGCCACTCCGGGCTCTAAGTCGAGCGAGAAGTAAGGATGGTCGGTGCGTACACCATTGTCGAATCCACCTGTCCCAATAGCTGTGTATACAACATAATATGTAGGCGTGGCGGTAGCTTCCAATGAGTCTTTCTGTGGTGTCCAGCTAACCATGGCCCTATTTTTCACAAGACTGACACTGATGTTCAAAGGCTGCAAAGGTTCTATCACTGTTGGCTCACCATGCATGCCATTGACAAAGCGTGCAATGGTTTTGTAGAGCGAACGAGCCATATCGAAACGAAAGTTAGGGTCTTGTCCCAACAGCATGTCGGGGAAGCTCTGATGCGACAAGGTCTCTATTATAGCAGATGGCACTGCTGGCAGACGAGTTTCAGAGTAGTTTCTGTCCCATAAGTAGCGTTTTGGCCAACCCTGATATTTAGGACCCAAGTCGCTTACCATGTTGTCGAGAAGGTTACGTGCGAATATCTTTGAAGCCTGACGCGTCACTCCACTAGCCAACTGTCCGTCGTTAAAGTCGGTTGTACACACGGCAAGACTTCCCCAACGAGTCTTTCCGTCAGGGTCGAAGCCGGCATCGCTATGGACAGCTAACGAAAGTTCTATTGGTACGCCTTTGCCATCCTGTATAGGATTGAAGACTGAGCCGCCCGAAAGCCAGTTTGTCATCAGCGAGCGAGAGTTTATATCATCGGCATAGTCGTCTGTGCCGTTTTTTCCTCCATAGACATCATGTGGTGCCCCTGCCCACTGTGCAAAATATCTCGCTCCTTCCAAGGCCCGGGGATAACCGCTGACCGAGCCGCCACGCTCTATGTTTCCAATGCCTCCGCCAAACCTGACGGCATCGGCGGTTACAATTCCGCCCTTTACGCTTTGGTTCGACAACATCACGCAGTTGTCTACACTACTGCCCGCATCGAATGCGAACGTGCCGAGATATACCCACGTGTTTCCGCCCATGCGCTGGTTTACCCTGAACTCGGTAGCCACACCTTGATGGAACACCGTGTAGTGAGCATCTTCAACGCTCTTGTCAACAGTGGCATAACTCACATACACGGCATAGTTGCCGCCTTTGACGAAATAAGGCTGCCATTTCACGAAAGCCTTGCCAGCCTTCTTGGTCGACTTTATCTGCCGTGCCCCGCCTGCCTCAAATGGGTTTTCTTTGTCATAATAAATGCTGGCATGGGCCGCAAAACCATGTTGGGCTATGGATTTCCACTTGTCAGAATATTCAGCATAGCAGGAACTTGAAGCGTTTAACCCTCCGTCTGGATCCACAATATACTCCATTTGCTGCCAGTCGCGTTCGCGTGGTGTGAAGACGTTGGCTCCGGCTCGCTCTAGCATGGGAATGAGATAAGGCACCACAATAGTTTGGGTAAAAAGATCCTCGGTGGTAGAAAAGAGCAACGGACGCTGCCATTTCCATTTACCGCTATTGTTGTCGAAATACCTGCCATGGGATGCCCATATCGACAGATGCCTACCTTGAAGACCTCTCGATGCGTCCACATGCGATGACACATTGGTCACCCAAGGGGCACCATTATAGCATATGTCTCCCCACAAGGGTGGACATTGACTCGTTGAAGGCACGTCGTCGTTGGGGTATGGTCCCATTTGCCTTGCTTGAGCTCCGCTTAATGTCAGCAAAATGCCTGCGCATAATGACAGTAGTTTCCTCATATCACTCCTCGCCAATGGTGAAATTCTCTGGGTGTTTACCCTTGAAGTCCTTAAAATATTGTTTCACCATCTTCATGTCGTTGTCAACGTCACCTGAGGGAATGAAGCTCTTTGTACATTCTATCAACTTCCGCTGGTAGTCTACACCATATAGCAATACAGGAATATTAGCTTTCATGGCGATGTAATAGAACCCACGCTTCCATTCGGGATTGAGCGAGCGCGTGCCTTCAGGCGTTATACACAACTTGAATGTGTCGCGCTTGCGTGCCTCTTCTGCAAGGTTATCGGTAAGGCTTGTATGTTTGGACCTGTAAACCGGTATGCCACCCATCTTAAGGAAAAGCGGCTTCAGCGGCCCTTTAAACCAATCCTTCTTCATGAGGAAATTGATTTTCAATCCCTGCGAATGCATATACAACTCACCAAGAATGAAATCCCAATTGCTCGTGTGGGGTGCAAGGGCAATGATAAACTTATTTGGAAGGTCAACAGTGACATGAAGCTTCCATCCAAGGCATTTGAACAGAAGCCATCCACAAAACTTCTTTAACATGTTGGTTGAAGAAACTATCCTAAATTAGAAATATTGTCAATAGTTTCAGAAACCACACTATTAAAATTATTGACAAGAATCTTATAATACTTCTTGGGAGCCATTCCGGGCTCAGGATGCGAGACACGAGAAATAAAATCGTCGCGCATGAGGATGATTGAAGCAAGAATGCTGTCTCCCTCTTTCTTGTTAGCCTTGTCGCTATAAATTACGGCAGCCATTGCTTCCGCGAAAAGCTCACTCGTGATGTAATTGATAGTGCGCTTCAGTTGTCTTTTATTTGCCATAATAAAAAGGTGGTTTGTTACTAAAAATTGATTTTATGCCCAAAGATATGGAAAAAAAATGTAACTGGAAATAGAAGTGTTCTAAAAAAGTGATAAAAATATATTTTATTGGCTATTTCTTTCCATATTTCGTCTAAAACCGCTACTTTTGCAATTGGAAATTCATAAATTCAATCAATTTTCAAATCAATGAAGACAAGTCTTTTGCAGAAAGCACGCGCGCAGTATCAGCCCAAACTCCCAAAGGGTCTGCAAGGTGCCGTTAAAGTACAGGAAGGCGAGCCTACACAGAGCGTAGGTGACCAGAAAGAAATCAAGGAGCTTTTCCCCAACACATACGGAATGCCCTTGATAGAATTTGTACCTGGCGACAAGGAGGCCACAAACGAGATAAACGTAGGTATCATCCTCTCCGGTGGTCAGGCTCCTGGCGGACACAATGTCATCTGCGGTCTCTACGACGCCGTGAAGAAGATGAACACTAACAACAAGGTCTATGGTTTCCTTATGGGTCCTGGCGGTCTTGTTGACCACAACTATGTGGAGCTTACCGAGGATTTCGTTGATCAATACCGCAACACTGGTGGCTTCGACATGATTGGCTCTGGCCGTACAAAGCTGGAGAAGGTTGACCAGTTTGAGAAAGGCTTGGAAATCATCCGCGAGCTCAACATCAAGGCTATTGTCATCATTGGTGGCGACGACTCTAACACCAACGCTTGCGTGTTGGCAGAATACTATGCCGCAAAGAACTATGGCGTACAGGTGATTGGTTGCCCCAAGACCATCGACGGCGACTTGAAGAACGACCAAATAGAGACCAGCTTCGGCTTTGACACTGCTACAAAGGTATACTCTGAGCTTATCGGCAACATCGAGCGCGACGCAAACTCAGCACGCAAATACTGGCACTTCATCAAGTTGATGGGTCGCTCGGCATCTCACATCGCCTTGGAGTGCGCTCTTCAGACCCAGCCAAACATCTGCCTTATTTCTGAGGAGATTGAGGCTAAGGACATGACCCTCAACCAGATTGTTGAGCAGATTGCCTCAGCTGTGGCAAAGCGTGCAGAAGATGGCAACAACTTCGGTGTTGTTCTTATCCCAGAGGGTCTCATCGAATTCGTACCTGCCATTGGCCGCCTTATCGATGAGCTCAACGACCTTCTCGCTGCTCACGGAGACGACTATAAGAACCTCGACAAGGAAGCACAGCGCGAATATATCATTGCCCACTTGAGCAAGGAGAATGCTGAAACATTCTCTACACTTCCTGAGGGTGTGGCTCGCCAACTCTCTCTCGACCGTGACCCTCACGGAAACGTGCAGGTGTCTCTCATCGAGACCGAGAAGCTTATCTCCGACATGGTTGGCGCCAAACTCGCCGAGTGGAAGGAAGCAGGCAAGTTTAATGGCAAGTTCGCCGCACAACACCACTTCTTCGGTTATGAGGGTCGTTGCGCAGCTCCATCAAACTTCGACGCAGACTACTGCTATGCTCTCGGCGTAAGCGCAGCTAACCTCATTGCCAATGGCAAGACTGGCTACATGGCTATCGTGAAGAACCTGTCAACTCCTACTGACGAGTGGAAGGCTGGTGGCGTGCCAATCACCATGATGATGAACATGGAGCGCCGCAACGGTGAGATGAAGCCCGTTATCCGCAAGGCTCTCGTGGAGCTTGAGGGAGCACCATTCAAGGCTTTCGCCGCTCATCGTGACGAGTGGGCAAAAGACACATGCTTCGTATATCCTGGCCCAATCCAGTATTGGGGTCCAGCAGAGGTGTGCGACCGTGACACCAGGACTCTGTCATTGGAGAACGCTGAGAAAAACAAGTAAACTGATTAATGCGTAAGAAAAAGCCAATTCGTAGGCGGTATGTGTCTTCCCAAAATCACAGGCGAAGAACACATAGCCGGCACGGATTGGCTTTTTTTGATTTTAAAAGTTTTTTCAAGAGCAAAAATGGCAAGGCATGGATTTTTGGTGGTCTTGTCGTAATGGCTCTTTATATTTGGGCCTTCTGGTATTTCTTTGTCGGGCCCACAGGTTTCCGTTGGCGCGCATTCTATGGTGACGCCAAATACCCTGAAGGATACGAGATTCACGGAATAGACATTTCGAGATATCAAGGACAAATAAATTGGGACAGGTTACGCTCCAACGCACTCATTGACGGGTGTCCCTTGCGTTTTATCATCATCAAGGCAACAGAAGGAGCGACAAGGGTTGACCCAAATTTTGAAGACAACTTCTATCAAGCTCGCGAATACGGATTTATTCGCGGGGCATACCACTTTTGGAGCACCAAATCATCGGCTCGTTCACAAGCTTATTTCTTCTTGAAAAAGGTACATCTGGAAAATGGCGACTTGCCTCCGGTGCTTGACATTGAGCATAAACCAGCAAACAAGAGCATAGAAGACTTTCAAACCGATGTGTTAGCATGGTTGCACATAGTGGAGGACAAATATCATGTGAAGCCAATCATCTACACTTATCACAACTTCAAGGAGAAGTATTTGTCAGCACCCGTATTCGACGACTATCCATATTGGATAGCCCACTATTATGTTGACAAGGTGGAGTATAAGGGTAAATGGAAATTTTGGCAACACACAGACACTGGTGTGTTGCCTGGAATAAAGGGAAATGTTGACCTCAATATCTACAACGGGTCATATTATGACCTAATGCAACTGACAATAGGACACGAAGAATAAAAGTTGTCCTATTCTTGTGACGATAACATTATCGCCATTTTGGTAAACCTCTTACAGCACACCCTTTGACGACGGCAGCTGAAAATGGTTAACATCTCTCTTAACCGCCATCTTAAGGCTACGCGCGAGTGCCTTGAATATTCCCTCAATCTTATGATGCTCATTGGTCCCCTCAGCCTTGATGTTGAGGTTCATCTTGGCTGCGTCGCTCAAGCTCTTGAAGAAATGGAAAAACATCTCGGTCGGCATCTCGCCAATCTTTTCTCGCTTGAATTCTGCATCCCACACGAGCCACGGGCGTCCACCGAAGTCGAGTGCCACTTGGCATAGGCAATCGTCCATGGGTAGACAAAAACCGTAGCGCTCAATGCCTCGTTTATCACCAAGGGCTTGAAGTATACACTCACCCAATGCAAGTCCTGTGTCCTCAATGGTATGGTGTTCATCAACCTGTAAGTCTCCTTTGGTATGAACCGTAATGTCTATCATGCCATGATGACCAATCTGATCAAGCATATGATCGAAGAAGCCAAGACCTGTGGTCACGTCGCACTTGCCAGAGCCATCGAGGTTCAATCTCACATACACATCAGTTTCTTTCGTCACCCTGTGTACCTCGGCTATACGCTCCCCAGCGAACAGTATCTCAGCAATTTTGCTCCATGTCATGCCGTCCTTTCCAAGTATGAGTGACTTGCATCCCATATTCTCAGCAAGTTTGGCATCGCTTTCCCTGTCACCAATGACATAACTTCCTGCCATATCAACAGTGTCGTCGTTCATGTATTTTGTTACCATGCCCGTACCTGGCTTACGCATTGGTGAATTGTCCTCGGGGAAATGGTTGTCTATCAATATTTCGTCAAAGGTGATTCCTTCACCTTTAAGCGTTTCCAATACAAAATTCTGTACAGGCCAAAACGTTTCTTCCGGGAAGGAGCTCGTACCCAACCCATCCTGATTACTCACCATAACAAACTTATAATCAAGATGCTGCTTTACAAATCCTAAGTTTCTGATAACCGTTGGCACAAACTTCAACTTCTCGAAGCTATCTATCTGCTCATCGCTTGGCTCTTCGATAAGGGTGCCATCACGATCTATAAAAAGGATACGTTGTTTTTTCATTTTATTTCACTTCTTCAAAATCTATGGAACTTCCATTATCCACTATCATCTCATTCGACCCTTGGTTTTTCTCAACCTTCTTTAGTGCCATTCTTGCTTTCTCCTTCTCCTCAATGCAACCATAAGCATAGTAGAAAACGAAGACAACCCATGGTCTGACAAAAGTCATTACAAACGTGCAAATTGTTGCTGTGAGAAATGTTAACAAGCCAAAGCCTGAAGGCAAGGCAGGAGAATCGCCTTCCATCATACTGATATGTCTCATGCCGGATGCAAGCGAAAGGATATTGTTTGGCATACCAACGAGCGTGTCGATGACCATCACTATTATGCCAACGAGCAACGCTATGATAAACAGGAATCCCAAGTGGTGCCAACCTGCCAAGTAATGTCTCTTGAATATTGCCATAACCTTCTCGTCTGTATCCACACAATACTTCATAATAGAGTAGCAAAAAGGAAGCATCAGTACACCTACTATTATACAAGCTGTCATACCACAAAGAGAAGCGCCCCAACTAACGGTATTAGTCTTTGTAAAAACAACACATGCAACAGAAATCAAGGCAATGAACACACACGCCACTATCGTTAAGCCTAATATGGCAAAAGCAAGACGTATCATACGCGGCAAGTTGGCCTTCACGCTTTTGCCGTTGAGAAGGCTAATGACGATTGTAGACAACCATACGTAAGCACACACACTCAAGATGCCCAACACTGCCCAGGCAATGTAACTGCCAACACTCAAACTGGCAGATGATACAGCCATCACCCCATTAGTAATGAACAAATAGCTGGCAGCTGTTAAAAGCGACAAGACAAGCGACGGCAACCATAATCGACGAATAATTGTCTTGAAATTGGTTCGGTACAAGTCGTAAGCGTCGCTGAGGCACCTGCCAAAGCTGCGATTTTTATATAACTCTGATTCCATTATTCTACTGTATTAATCTTTTCTTTTCAATATGATGCAGTGCAAGGAATGCCGGATGCGATAACCAAATCTTTGATGCGGTCAAGCTCTTCGCGGGGTGCTTTCTGAAGTTTCGTATCGGGTGTCTCGCGGTCGATTGTATACACCATGACCTCCTGCGGATTGATGCTTTTTACGGCATTAAGCCATGGCATCACATACTCATCACCAGTGTTGTCGGTGCCATCACCCTTCATGAACATTGTTTGTATGATTACATGCCCATTAAACAACTTCATATACTCTATTATCTTGTTCACATCGTACGTAGGTTGAGTAGGGCGGTCAACCTTCCTTATGTAGTCGGCATCCACAGTGTCAAGCTTGAGTATGTTGTTGTCTACCTTCATCAAGGCCTCCCTCACCTTCTCACGATAGATAAACGTGGAGTTGCTCAATACGCTAATCTTGGCATTTGGACACCATTTATCGCGCAACTTCACGGTGTCGTCTATTATCTCTGGGAAATGTGGATTGCTTGTAGGCTCGCCATTGCCCGCAAAAGTGAGCACGTCGGGATGCTCATTATCGTTGTGCATCTTAGCCAACTGCTTCTCCAATGCCTCTGCCACAACCTCACGTGTTGGGTAATGTGAGCGTGTGCGATTGTCGGCATTGAAACCGCATTCACAGTACAGGCAGTCAAATGTACATATCTTACCATCGCCTGGCATAAGGTTTATACCAAGGCTAAGGCCAAGACGACGACTATGAACTGGCCCATAGATTGGGCTCGGATAAATAACAGTGCTCATTTTATAACAATTTTCTTATGCAAAAATAGGAAAATAATGTGCAGTAGACAAACTATTTCGTAGTTTTCTCTCTAAAAACTTACATATCGTTGCACAATTCCTGATTTCACTGTCAACCTATTTGGAAACCTTCACCTCTACATGCTTAAAGCCCATGGCATGAAAGAGAGCCACCACTTGTATACGGGCGTTTTCTGAGGCTTTTTGAAAGTTCTCTTTTGTGAGACACCGTTTTCTCATTATCCTCTCTGCTTTTTGCGTCAAGGCAGCACGGTCGGCTTCTGTCCATTTGCCATCCTCTATCAAAGGTCTCGTACGAGCCTCGTCAATGAAATGGTCATCAAGCAACGTTATCTTCGGAAGAGTAACCACAACGGAGTCATTTTTAGCACGCACGAATCCATCATCTGCCTTGCTAAGATCAGAGCCAAGTCGCAGCGTGCCATAATAGATGCGCGACAGCTCATTGTCACCTAAGAAATTATGGCGCACAGTGTCTACGATTTCCTCATCACTCAACGTGAGAAACTCCCATTGGCCAATGCTTCTCACGTCCATCACTTCCATTGGCGCAGAAACCGTACTTCCCTTGGTGTCAATGCTTACAAGAGGTTGCTTATTGAGAGAGAATAACAATATAAGCACACAAATTATCCCAAGCAGGACAATCGATAACAGCAATATATTTCGTATTTTCTTCATGACCGTATTAGTTTAGCTGCCGGATAAGCACGTTTATATCTGCTGGCCTGAAATCTTTACGAAATGTCACTGTGACATTTTCTTCATTAAAACCACACTGCACGGCAATTGGCACAATTATCCTTGCAGCGTTCCGCTGTGCATCCACGACAATGTTTGTCCTCGAAATGCTTTTTATGATTTCATTCCGCCCTTGACGTTGTAATCTTGTCATCTCCTCATCAGTGAAATTGTGGCGAAGCAAACCGACTTTTTGCTTCACATTTTTGTGGTCAACAGTTGTTGAGGTGAGCATTATCTCTGGATCGGGAAGGATGATTTCCAAACGATCGCCACGTTTAATAATGTTCTCTGGCTTTATCTTCCCAAGGTCAATATAAGCCTTTGCCGTGGCAGAGATGGGAATGGCTAACTTGCGGTCGCTCAATGGCAATGCTACCTTTATATGATGATTTAGGAAATTGCCACTGATGGTTGTCGTATCCGTGTAAACCATAATTTTACGTACGTCGTATTGGGCCGTATAGAGTCTTGAGCAAGCCGATATGTTTGTGGCAAGCACCTCCATAGTGTCTATCTTAACCATGTTTTCCGTTCTGTCCGCCTTATGGTTACCACACGTTGCCAAAGTGAGGAGTAGACAAAGAGAACAAATAAGATGAATGATTTTCTTGATTATGTTCATGACAATTTTCCTGATAATATCACACCGCAAAGATAAAAAATATTCTACATTTTTACTACCTTTGCAGATGCAAATTGAGTTTGAAAAACAAAAAATAATATGAACAAAGCAATAATTTACTCTTTGCCTCTGCTGCTCGTTGGTTTTGCGTCATGCAAGGACAAGCCAAAAAGTAATATCATTATTGCACACAAACCAGTCATCGTCAACAGTCAGCGCAAGCCTCGCGCCATAGGCGACGTTGTAAGAAACAGCAACATCAGTTGGGTAGGAGGGAAATATACAGTAAAGGTTACCGTGAAATGCGACACGTCACTACCATTGGCAACCGATGGTGTAACGAGTTATTACGACAACCGTGTGAACATCAATATCATTCGTTCAGACGGTTCATCTTTCTTCAACCACACTTTTACTAAGTCGGATTTTAAAAGCCATGTTGACTCCAACTTCTACGAACACGGAGCTCTTATAGGTATAATATTTGAGAAAGTGGAAGGAGAGAACCTAAAGTTTGCCGCAAGCATCGGCAATCCTGACTGTTCCATAGATGATTTTGCGTCACTCGACATAACCATAAATCACCTTGGCGGCATTTCAATCTCAAAAATCAATAACGAAGAAAGCGAGTAAGGTTTTCCTTACTCGCTTTTATTGTTTTATAGTCTTAGTGTTATCTGTCAGGTGTCGAGAGAATCCTATATGAATTCTCAAAACTTCTTGGATGCCTTCCTATCAAGCAGATATTTACCAAACAGTTGGCAAGCATCTCCGCGTCATTAAGATCTACACCCTTTTCCCTGCTGAGGTTCTTTCCGATAATCACCTCCCACGTAGTGTCAAAGTCACGATCGT
This sequence comes from Oscillospiraceae bacterium, assembly GCA_963599465.1. Taxonomy (GTDB): domain Bacteria; phylum Bacteroidota; class Bacteroidia; order Bacteroidales; family Bacteroidaceae; genus Prevotella. The sequence continues at coordinate 29,728 of CAVBXD010000017.1, forward strand.
CAGCGCCAATATATTGTTCATCATCGTTGGCACCTTTAATGAACTTATACTTTATTTCTTTCTTTGATGGCACTGGCCTCATGCCGAGAAGAGCGTTCCAAGCCTCACTTAACTGTTCACGAAACTTACCCGTCCCTGGGAACATGTCAACGATAACAGGCATTATCTCGTCAAACTCATAAGCCTGAAGAAGTTCGTATAAACGCATAAGAAAATGTATTTGTTCTTTTAGAATTTAGCCATCATTATGGCATCAGCGGCGCACTCCGCTCCCTTGTTTCCAAGCTTTCCGCCACTTCTTTCCTTTGCCTGTTGCAGATCGTTTGTAGTAAGGAGACCATAAATTACAGGAATGTTCTGCGTAGCATTGAGATGAGCTATCCCATATGTCACGCCTTGGCAAATGTAATCGAAGTGAGGTGTCTCACCACGAATAACGCATCCAAGGATGATGATAGCATCAAAACCATCGTTTTTGCTCATCTGCTGCGCTCCATAAACAAGCTCAAAACTGCCAGGAACATGCTTAACGTGAATATTCTCCGTCAATGCTCCATGCTTCTCAAGCATGTCTATCGCCCCTTGAAGCAATGCTCCGGTAATTTCGTGATTCCAATCGGCAACCACGATACCGAAGTTCATATTGCTTGCGTCAGGTATATTAACGTCACTTAAATCAGTAAGATTGTGAAGTTCTGTTGCCATTACTTGGTTGTTCTTTCAATATACTTGTCAATGTCGTTGCTCTGTACGAGAGCCGAATTGACATACTTCTTCTTGATATCCTGATAAAGCTTATTAGCCTCGTCAACCTTGTTTTGCGACTCGAGCAACACTCCAGCCTGAAGCAAGAATGTAGGTGAGAGACTGTTGTTCGTGCCATTGTTTGCCTTAGCATCAGCCTTGCTCGCCGCATCTTTAAGAGTGCTGATAGCCTTGTCTACCTGACCTACGTGAGCATATGCATTACCCAAAGCCTCGATAGCGGCGGGACTAATCATTGCGTCACCCTTAGGCGAATAGTTCTCCAGATATTTCACAGCCTCTTGCCACTTGCCAAGATTGGCATAGCAAAGACCGGCATAGAGATTGGCAAGGTTACCGGCATCAGTGCTGCTATAGTCGTTTGCTATCTTTACGAAACCAGCATAATTGGCACCGTCGCCATTGAGCGCCTTGTCAAATTGGTCAGCATTGAAATACTCCTGACCACGAGACAAAGCCGTGCTTGCCTTCTCTTGACGAGGTCCACCGACAAACTGGTTGTAACAGATTGCGGCTGCCACGACGACAATGACGGCAATGATGACACCACTGATAATTTTCTTGTTCTTTTCGAAAAACGCCTCCGACTTTACGGAAGCATCTAAAGTCTCCTTTTCGTTGTTGTTTGCCATTATTTTTATTTATTATTTTTCTTTTTAGTTTGCCTATACTTAATGCGTGGCAAAATTAGTCATTTTTATTCAAACATTGAAATTTATAAAGCTCTTTTTTCAATTTGTGATACAAAAGAATAGGTTTGTCGCATATTTAAGTTACCTTTGCGGATAATTATGATACTCAAGAAAATTTCCATAATCAACTATAAGAATATTTTGCAAGCCAACCTTGCGTTCTCTCAAAAGCTGAATTGTTTTGTCGGAAGCAATGGGGTAGGGAAGACAAACTTGCTTGATGCCGTATATTATATGTCTTTTTGCCATAGTAGCTTCACCAATCTTGACAGCATGGTCATCAATCACGACCAAGAGTTCTTTGTCATTGAAGGTGACTATCTTTCCGACAACGCAACAGAGGAGCGCATTTACGCCGGCATGAAGCGTGGCAAGCACAAGCATTTCAAACGCAACGGAAAGGATTATAAAAGGTTGTCGATGCATATCGGCATGATTCCGCTTGTCTTTATCTCGCCTGCCGACAACAGTCTCGTGACGGGCGGAGGCGAAGAGCGTCGTAAACTCCTCGACGTGGTAATAGCACAACTCGACAACAGCTACATAGAGGCGTTGAACAGGTACAACAAGGCATTGCAACAGCGCAATGCCCTCTTGAAATCAGCACAAGAGCCAGACATGACACTTATGCAACTTTTCGAAGAGGAAATGGCGAGGAACGGAGAGATATTGTATAAGAAGAGGGATGAGCTCGTAAATGACATTACCCCGACATTCCAAGAGACATACTCTCAAATATCAGGCGGGCACGAGAATGTCTCGTTACGTTATGTGTCTCATTGTCAGCGCGGACCGTTGCTAGATGTAATCCAGCGCGACAGGTTCAGGGATAGGGCAGTGGGGTACAGCCTTCACGGAACTCATCGCGACGACCTTGAGATGCTTATCGATGGCTACCCTATTCGTCGCGAAGGCAGCCAAGGGCAGACAAAGACTTACGTCCTGGCCTTGAAGCTTGCACAGTTCGCTTACCTTAAACAGAAGATGGCTGGAAAGATGCCATTGCTGCTTCTTGACGACATTTTCGACAAGCTTGACTCCAACCGTGTAGAACAGATCATCCGCTTGGTGGCTGGCAATAGTTTCGGACAAATCTTCATAACCGATACCAACAGGGAACATCTCGACAAGATTCTTACTCATGCCGATGTGGACTACAAGTTGTTTGACGTTAACGATGGTGAGATAACAGAGAGGACTAACTGATCAAACAGGAGGAAACTATGTTTAAAAGGGACGTTAAGCCATTGGGTGATTTGCTTCGCCAATTCATCCGAAACGAAGGATTGGAGACACCCCTTCTTCAAAAGCGCGTGGTAGATGCATGGGGCAAGGTGACAGGAAGAACCGTCGCCCAATACACTGCTGAGAAATTCATTAAAAACCAAGTGCTTTTCGTGAAAATAACAAATCCCGCCCTTAGGCAGGATTTGAGTATGATGCGCTCGCAACTCGTACGCCGCCTTAACGAATCGGCTGGAGGAGCGGTTATATCTGATGTAAAAATCTATTGACCTTTTCCCATATCAGTTCTTGAACGAATGGATAGGCGCTGGTATGCGACCTACACGATTGACAAGCCTCTGGCTTGAGAAGTTGTTTACGGGCATTATTGGCGCATGACCCAAAAGACCACCCCATTCAATTGTCTCGCCTACCTGTTTTCCAATTACCGGTATTATGCGCACGGCGGTAGTTTTTTGATTAATCATGCCAATGGCAGCCTCATCAGCTATTATACCCGAAATGGTGGTGGCAGGCGTATCTCCCGGGATAGCAATCATGTCGAGTCCAACAGAGCAAACGCAAGTCATTGCCTCAAGCTTCTCCAACGACAAGGCTCCAACATTTACTGCGTCTATCATGCCTTGATCCTCGCTGACGGGTATGAAGGCTCCAGACAGGCCTCCCACATAAGAGCTTGCCATGATGCCGCCTTTCTTCACTTGGTCATTAAGAAGGGCGAGTGCGGCAGTTGTCCCGGGGGCGCCGGGTTGCTCAACCCCGATGCATTTAAGAATGTCGGCAACAGAATCACCAACAGCCGGCGTCGGAGCCAATGAAAGGTCTATTATGCCAAAAGGCACGTTGAGCCTGCGGCTGGCCTCTTGAGCAACAAATTGTCCAACACGGGTTATCTTAAACGCCGTGCGCTTGATAGTCTCGCAAAGGGTCTCAAAAGTGGCAGACTTGTCATCGCCGTTAATTTTCCGGTAGTCGTCGTCCATCTGTTCCAAGGCAGACTTCACTACACCGGGTCCAGACACACCCACATTTATAATAGCGTCAGCTTCACTCACTCCATGGAACGCGCCTGCCATGAACGGATTGTCGTCGGGAGCGTTGCAGAACACCACCAGCTTAGCCGGGCCAATACAATCTCTATCCTTTGTTTGCTCTGCACAGTCTTTGATAATGGTTCCCATCAATCGCACGGCATCCATGTTAATGCCAGTTTTCGTGGAGCCCACATTAACGCTTGAACAAACCACATCGGTAACCGACAGAGCCTTGGGGATAGAACGGATAAGCAGTTCCTCGCTCGGTGTCATGCCCTTGCTCACTATCGCTGAGAATCCGCCAAGGAAGTTGACGCCAATCTTCTTTGCCGCGTCATCGAGCGTCTTGGCAATTGCCACATAGTCGTCAATGGTCTTGCAGCATGCCGCTCCCACCAAAGACACCGGCGTCACACTTATACGCCTGTGCACAATTGGAATGCCTATCTCGCGCGATATGCTCTCGCCGGTCTTTACGAGATCCTTGGCAAGGGTGGTTATCTTGTTGTATATCTTGTCGCAAGTCTCTTTCAAGTCAGAACTTGCGCAGTCGAGCAGACTAATGCCCATCGTGATGGTTCTCACGTCAAGGTTGTCCTGCTCAACCATTCGTTTGGTTTCGAGAACTTCAGAAGCTGTTATCATAATTTATCTTTGAAGATTTTCCATTAACACAGTTCCACCACGTCAGATTCTATACATCTTGTCGAAGATGGCTTCCAATTGTATCTTAGCTTGCACGCCTTTTTCCTTGCCTGCGTCGTCAAGCTCAGAACTGATTACCTCGAAAGTCTTGCCACATTGCGATATGTCGACAATCATCATCATGTTGAAGAAGCCATTGACAATGGTCTGGTTGATGTCAAGAATGTTAATGTTGCTCTCGGCAAGGTAGGAGCAAACGTGTGCGATGATTCCTACAGTGTCTTTTCCGACAACGGTAATGATAGCTTTTGTCATCTTATTCAGTTTTGGTGATAATGAAGGCAAAGGTAGCACAATTTGATTAATAATCAAAATCGAGAGAAATAAAGTTGCGATTTTCCATCATTCACGCATTTACACCCACTGCTAAAATGGCACACAGTAATGCCATGTTGTCATATTCAGCATTTAGGTACGTCCTTTGATGGATGGTGGGCGTAAGAAAAACATGAAAACAAAAGAAAGGAAGAAATATGACATTCGACAAATTTACAATCAAAGCACAAGAAGCCATTCAAGAGGCAGTAAACACCGCACAGATGGCTCACCAACAGGCCATTGAGCCTGTACACCTTATGCAAGGCATCTTGCAAAAAGGACGAGACGTTACCAATTTTGTCTTCCAAAAACTTGGCGTTAATGCCATGCAGATTGAGAATCTCGTACAGCAAGAGTTAAGACACTTACCTCGCGTGGAGGGTGGGGGACAGCCTTACCTTTCAAACGACTCCAACAGCGTGTTGGCAAAAGCCGTGGAAGACTCCCAAAAGATGGGCGACGAGTTCGTCTCCGTTGAGCCAATCCTGCTTGCCCTCTTGCAGGTAAACAGCACCGTAAGCCGCATGCTCAAGGACTCAGGTTGCACAGAACAAGAAATGACAAAGGCCATTAAGGAGTTGCGCCAGGGGCAGAAGGTTCAAAGCCAAAGTGCCGATGTCAACTATCAAGCTCTATCAAAATATGCACGGAACCTTGTAGACGAGGCTCGCAAGGGCAAACTCGATCCAGTGATAGGCCGCGACGAGGAGATAAGGCGCGTGCTCCAGATCCTTTCTCGCCGAACCAAGAACAACCCAATCATAATAGGTGAGCCGGGCACTGGCAAGACGGCCATCGTGGAGGGACTCGCCGAGCGCATAGTGCGTGGAGACGTGCCGGAGAACTTGAAAAACAAACAGCTCTACTCGCTTGACATGGGCGCGCTTATAGCCGGAGCGAAATACAAGGGTGAGTTTGAGGAGCGTTTGAAGAGCGTCATAAAAGAGGTGACAAACGCCAATGGCAACATCATTCTTTTCATAGACGAGATTCATACGCTCGTAGGAGCTGGCGGTGGCGAAGGTGCCATGGATGCCGCCAATATCTTGAAGCCAGCCTTGGCAAGAGGCGAACTGAGGGCAATCGGTGCCACGACTCTCAATGAATATCAAAAATACTTCGAGAAAGACAAGGCCCTGGAGCGTCGATTCCAAACCGTCATGGTTGATGAGCCTGACGAGACTGACGCCATAAGCATTCTACGAGGACTGAAAGAAAGGTATGAGAATCATCATAAGGTAAGGATAACCGATGACGCCTGCATCGCCGCGGTGAAACTATCCGAGAGATATATCTCAGACCGTTATCTTCCCGACAAGGCCATTGACCTCATGGACGAGGCTGCCGCAAAACTTCGCATGGAGCGCGACTCTGAGCCCGAAGAACTCGACGAGATTTCACGCAAGCTCAAGCAACTTGAGATTGAGCGTGAGGCTATCAAGCGCGAGGGCGACAACGACAAGATTAAGCAACTCGACAAGGACATTGCCGAGCTGAAAGAGAAAGAACACTCCAACAGGGCAAAATGGGAAGCAGAGAAGGGGCTGGTTAATAAGATTCAACAGGCCAAGCAAACCATAGAGAACCTGAAGTTTGAGGCTGAGAGGGCTGAACGTGAGGGCGACTACGCTAAAGTGGCAGAGATACGCTATGGCAAACTGAAAAGCTTGAAAGACGAAATAGACTCCGTGCAGTTGCAGCTTCATGCCACACAAGGTGGTAACGGACTCGTGAGAGAGGAGGTGACCGCCGACGACATTGCCGAAGTCGTGAGCCGTTGGACAGGCATACCCGTGACAAGGATGATGCAGAGCGAGAGAGAGAAGTTACTTCGCCTTGAGGATGAGCTTCACCAGCGTGTGGTTGGCCAGGACGAAGCCATAAACGCCGTAGCTGATGCCGTGAGACGCTCACGTGCCGGACTTCAGGATCCCAAACGCCCAATAGCTTCGTTCATCTTCCTCGGAACCACCGGCACCGGCAAGACGGAGTTGGCAAAGGCCCTTGCCGACTATCTCTTCAACGATGAGAACATGATGACACGAATCGACATGAGCGAATATCAAGAGAAATTCTCGGTAACAAGGCTCATTGGAGCGCCTCCGGGGTATGTGGGCTACGACGAAGGCGGACAGCTCACCGAAGCCGTGCGACGCAAGCCATACAGCGTGGTGCTGTTCGACGAGATTGAGAAAGCCCATCCCGACGTGTTCAACATACTTTTGCAGGTACTCGATGATGGCAGGCTGACCGACAACAAAGGCCGCACGGTGAACTTCAAAAACACCATCATCATCATGACCTCCAACCTCGGCTCTCAATATATCCAGTCGCGTTTCTCAAACCTGAACGATGACAATCGCGACTCGGTGATCAAGGACACGCGCAACCAAGTGATGGAGATGCTGAAGAAGACCATTCGCCCGGAGTTCATTAACCGAATCGATGACATAATAATGTTCTTGCCATTGACGAAAGAACAAATAGGCAAGGTCGTGACATTGCAGATGAACCGTGTCGCCAAGATGCTTGAGACCCAAGGCTTCACGCTGACATGGACACCCAAGGCCATAGAATGGCTCGCCAATGTTGGCTACGACCCAGAGTTTGGCGCCCGTCCCGTGAAGCGTGCCATACAGGAATATGTGCTTAACGACCTCTCAAAACAGATTCTTGCCGAGAAGGTGCTACGCGATAAGCCAATAATAATAGACGCGGATGCCAACGGCATGAAGTTCAGCAATTAAAAGCAACGAACCATAGCTTATTAGATATAAAAACTGGTAAATGAAAAAGTCACAAGACGTGTTCAAGCGTCTTGTGACTTTTTTGTTTTTAATTGCCGTCCACCTTCTTAGTGTCCCATGCGTGATGTGTCCACTCCTTTTACCTTCTTTTCTTTGTAGCCGCCAAACTTGTAGATGGCTGATAGGGAAACGCTCACCCAGTCGCCCACGACAGTCATCCTGAAGTCTTGGTTGCCCTGTAAGTCGCGTGTCTCAGCCTTGGTGTTGAAGATGTTTCTGCCTAAGATGCGCAGTCCCCACTTGCCGTCCTTGGAGTCCCAACGCAATGTTGCGTTCATGCGGAACATGGGTTCTATGTCGTAGACTCCCTGTATCGCCTTCGACTGGTACATCGGGTTGAGCATCAGCCTCAGGTTCTGCGAGCGTGAGAGTGTTGCCGATACGGTGCCGCCGAGTAGAGCCATGACTTTCTTCCTGTCGAACGGCAGGTCAAAGAAACAGCCGCTTTTTTCATGCATGTAGTTGCCTATGGCAAACACGTTTCCGTTGAGCCATTTGCCGACATTGAACATTGCCGATGCCCTAAGCATCATCGAACGATTGTAGTCGAAGTTGATTTCCTTCATGATTACCGCCATCCTGTCTGATGTCTGGTACGGCAACTGCGTGAAATAGTCCTGGCACAGGTCAGCGGAAAACGTCAGCGAATAGCGCTGCTTCGCCTGCCACATGAGGCTGACGTTATAGTCAGAACTCGGTTTAAGGTCGGGGTTGCCCCATATTTCCGAGTACATCGACGAGTGGAAAACGTTGCTCATGATTGCCCAATAATCGGGAAATTCCGAATTGGAACTGAGCGACAGGTTCAGCACATGGTCTTCGCTGATGTTCCATAGGGCATTGAGCGTTGGGTATATGCGCCACTTGTCCCACACCGGAGAGTGGTACTGCTCAGCTTCGACCGATGCTTCGAGGCTGATATCCTTGTTTATCTGCTTGCTGAAACCGCCGTAGAAATTCCATATACGCTCGTTCACGTCGACGCTGCTTGTGGCATCGGGCAGCACGTTGCCGTCCTTGTCGCGTGTGGTCTGGTAACTGTTGTTGCCCGTGAACTGTGCCTTCGCTCCGTATGACAACTCCCATCCGTGTGCCAGCGAGTGGCTCTGGTCGGCGGTGAACATCCACTTCTTTATGGTTTGGCGGCTCTCGCTAAGCAGGTCACGCTCGGTGTCGGCAGTGACATCACCAGTGTTAAGCGTGCCGTCGAGGGTCTGTAGCTGTGGCGTGCGGTAGTAGGTGAACGAACCGTTGAGGCGAAGGCCGAACGGCAATGAGTAGTTCACGTCAACGTTGTGCATGTACACATGGCTGTCGTAGTGCACCTCGCTCACGCTCGAACCTGTAGTATGGTTGTTGCTGTTTACCTTTTCCCATTTGCCAGTATAAGCAATGTCGAGACGGTGATTCTTCGCAAAGGCGTAGTTCATGCCTACTCTGTAGTTGTGGTCAACTCCGAAGCTTTTCCTCCAAGTCTTGTCGTTGTATGCCACACGAGTGTCTCCCAGCGGATGGTTGGCGGCGTGTGAGACGTAACCGTAGCCGTTTCCGTCTTTCAGCCCATATTGTGCGTCCAGTCCAAACTTGCCCCTCTGTAGCGTGAGATTGCCTTCTCCGAACCCAGTCCCATATTTGCTTTGTCGCCAACCACCGGTTATCTGTCCAGACACATGGTTGGTTCCTGCATAGTCTTTTGTCACCAAGTTTATCGCCATGCCTCGCACATGGTAGCGTGCCGGAGCGGAAAGCATCACCTCCGCCTTTGCCAACTGCGCCGCCGGCATGGACTTCAGGCGTTCCGCCAATTGCTGTTGCGTGAGCGTTGTAGCCTGTCCATTTATGATGAGAGTAACCTCGCCACCCGAGAACTTGATGTCTCCGTCAATCTCGCTTACACCTGGGATGCGTGTGAGAGCCTCATAAGCATTGTCGGCAGGTAGTTGTTTCAAGAGCAGTGGCATATTGTATGTCAGCATCCCCCGTTCAGCCTTTACCACTGGACGCGAACCTTTCACCATCACTTCGGGCAGGTTCTGCACAATTCGTTCCATTGAGAGCGTGTCCGTAGGATTTGTTTCCTGTGCGCTCATGGCTGCCGCACTGCATAGTAAAGCCGCCATTGCACATTTCCTTAAAACCATATCCATTCTTTCCCTATTTTACTGTTGGAAATCACGATTTGAGATTTCCGGCATAGCGTTGATGCTAATGTCGATGCAAAAATAATGCTTTCTAAAAAAAAACTTTATAATTCGCTATTTTTTTAGCAAAAGAATATAAAAGGAAGCTATTTTTACAGAAATCGAGCTAAAAACCATATTCAAGACATCTTCTCAAGAACAATACATTTACCTACAAATATAGACTTTTTAGGGTAAGCAAGAACAAGCATAAGAAATAGCCTATATACCAATGATTATCAACCCTTTATCGGCTTACAAAACATTTTGGCAAACAACTATAATTGTATGTTTTATAAAGCCGTTTGCCGTTACACTGTAACGGCAATGCGATACTAGCGTAACGGCAACGCGATTCTAGCGTAACGGCAACGCGATTCTAGCGTAACGGCAAACCACCCGATTTACCTAAGATGCAGCCCTGCGAAAATCGGATGGCGTATGCCCCGTATGCGTCTTAAAGAAGCGCACGAAATGTTGTGGATATTCGAAACCAAGACGCATGCTCACTTGGGTGATGCTCAGCGAGTCGTCGCTAAGCAACTGCTTGGCTTGGCGAAGCATCCTATCGTTGATGAAATCTTTTGCAGTCCTGCCAGTCTCGGTTTTTACGAGTTCACCGAAATATTTGGGAGAATAGCAACATTTGTCAGCAAAATAGGCCACAGAAGGAAGTCCATCACGTTGGGCATTATTGGCAAGGTAACTATCAAGAAGCGAAGTGAACTTCTTCACTACCGAGTGGTTTATTTCCTCACGGGTAACAAATTGTCTATCGTAAAAGCGAAGACAATAGTTGAGTAGGAGTTCGATATTGCTCACTATCAATTCCTTGGAGTGTTTGTCGATGCCTCGATGCAGCTCTTGGTTTATCATGTCGAGAACGCCACGGAATATATCCACCTCGCCAGAAGACAGATGAAGAGCCTCGTTTGACGTATAATCGAAAAACTCGTAGCGGCTTATGTTCCTGCCTAACATCGTGCGATTCAGAAGGTCGGGATGGAACACCAGCCCCGTCCATCGTGGGTAAGCAATGCCAGGCACAGGCTCCACATGGACCACTTGGCCGGGGGCGAAACTCGTCACCGTCATCTCGTCAAAATCGTATGGCGTGCGACCGTACGACAGTTTACACCCCTTGTTTTCTTTTAAGAAAAGAGTATAAATGCCATAATGGTTTATGGCCTCAACTATTTCCGAGGTGTGTTCATAACTTGCTACGCCAACCAACGGATGCAGCGTTTCGAGTCCAAAGTAATCGTTGAACTCTTGTACAGAATTAAAATATCGTTCAGTCATTATAATTTAAGATAAAGACATTAATCGTTTTGTATCTCGTAATAAATGTCGTTTCCTCAGAATCTCACCTTAAATCCTCCCATGACAGTAAACCCAGGCATAGAGTAACCATTGTTTATCATGTAGCTGGCATCCGTGATATTGTCGAGATTGACAAATATGTCGACATACTTTATCGGCTTGTAGGTCAGCCGTATGTTGAGCAACGCATAGTTCTGGTGAGGTACGGCGTCAGCGACGTAGAGTCCACCCACGCCTGTCAATTCCACATTCACGGTAAACTGTGGCAACACGTCGTAGTCAACACCAAGAAAATATTGATTCTTTGGAGCAGCCGTCAATCCCGCGAGTGACGTATGCATATAACTGTATGACGCCCGCAACGACAACACGTCGAGCGGATGACTTACCGCACTTAGCTCAACACCCTTATTGCGGAAACTGCCAGTGTTGACGTTCTTACCGCTAACGGTCTGTATGATGTTGCTTCCCTCGGCAAAATATCCCGTCAGGTCGACGCTTAGATAGCGGGAGAAACGGCGACTAAGAGTTACCTCATAGTTGGTCATGCTCTCAGGATCAAGATCTGGGTTGTGGGGAGGATAGAGATACAGTTCGCGAAAAGACGGATTGCGATAACCCTTAGCCACGGACGCCCTCAACACCCACCCTTGGGCAGGATACAAGGCAAAGCCGACCTGCGGCAACCAATGAGTACCGAACTTGTCGCTATTGGCCATGCGCAAGCCACCATTCAATGAAAGCAAGCCATCAAAAAGCGACTGCTGAAGAGTGACATAAGGCGAATACTCAGTGATGTTCTTGCGTGAAAGTGTCCCGTTGCCAGAACTGTTGCCGCCCGACATGGGTATCTTGCCCGAATAGACATTGAAGTCGAAGCCAATGGTAGAGGTTGCCATACGCCACGGGCTGAAGTTCTGATAAGCAAGTATTCCGAAACGGTCGTCAAGGCTGTGGAAGTGGTTGGGGTCATCTATATAATGATTTCCATAACTATAATAGATGCGCACGACACCGTCGGTAGACGCATAGCGGTTGCTGAGAGCAAGAGAAGACTCACCGCGCGTCACATTCTGATGGATTACATAGTCGGCATTTCGTAGGCGGGCATAGACGGGGTCATTGGCGCGGAAATTCATCAGCGAATAGTCGGCAGCCAACGCCCAACGACGCGAGATGTCGTAACCTATCTTAGCGTATAGGCTCGACTGCTTGAAGTCGAAGTTGGCCTCCGTTCCGTCAGTGCGGTCGTAGCCAAGACTCACCAACGAAGAGAACTTGCCGTGGCGCACCATGTTGGTGAGCATGGTCTGCCACGTGTTATAACTTCCATATTGCGATGAGAGCGTGGTATGGACACCATCTTTACGCGCCTGTCGTGTTATGACGTTTATCACTCCCCCCATGGCATTAGACCCATAGAGCACTGAGCCTGGTCCGCGCAATATCTCCACATGGTCAACATGCTCAGTACCGTAAAAGTCGGCTACGGGGTGAGAGAATAATCCCGCGAACTGTGGTTGGCCATCGACCATCATCAGCACTCCGCTCGTGGGCGAACCGCCAACGCCTCTTATCTTTATGCCACCACTGCCACCGTTGCTCACGCCAAATCCAAGGATGCCACGTTGAGACACGAAAAGGCTTGGTACCTTGCCCGATAGGGCAGAAAGGAGCTGCGTCTTGCCAGTGGCTTCCAATTGACGGCTATCAACGACCGACACCGTGTAAGGCAAAAGGTTGCGCGACATGGCTTTGTTGCTACCCGTGACAACTACCTCGTCAAGCCCATGCACAACAGAAGAGTCGCTAACCGAGGCCTTTGTCGCTGAACATGACATGACCGCCAAAAGCAAAAGATGACATTTGTTCGTCATTTTATCATCTCTATTTTATACTTCCTGCTTCCAAAACCTATCTTTTCAGCATATTCCGTGATATAAGTGCCATGTTGACGATTAATGCGCTCGATGAGAGGTTTTTCGTCATCACCTGGCTTGGCCTTGTGGTTGAACACGAGGTCGAGGCAAGCCTGGTCGAGTGCCACAGGATCGGTGCTGGCGAGGATGCCCATGTCTTTGAGCTTCGGGTCTGCCGGATGACTGTCGCAGTCGCAATCCACGCTCATGTTGTTCATCACGTTGATGTAGATGATATTCTTGCCATGGCCGAAATACTCGTGCACACCCTGGGCGGCAGCTGCCATGCTCTCCAAGAAGTCATCCTGCTTGGGCAGGTTCTGCCAAGCCTTGGCTGGCTCGTCGGTGAACCCGGCGGAGTGGATGTAAGCCTTGCCGGCAGTGGATGCCACACCGATGCTCTGGTTCTTCAGCACGCCTCCGAAACCACCCATGGCATGTCCCTTGAAGTGGGCGAGATTCACCATGAAGTCGTAGTTGGCGAGATGGTCGCCCACAATGTCATATTTCAAGTGCTTCTTGTCCTTCACGGGAATGCGCATCTGTCCGTACTCGTCCATCAGGTCGACGGCAGCTATGGAGTCGAAGCCGTGGGCATGGATAGTTTCCCAGTGCTTACCCTTGTCCTGTCGGCTTCCGCCGTATGCGGTGCAACACTCCACGAGCGTTCCGTTAACCTCTTCCACGAGGTTGCGTATCAGTGTCGGCTTAAGGTAGTTGTTGCCACCCATTTCGCCCGAGCTTATCTTAACCGCCACCCGCCCGTGGGCTGGCACGCCCAATGCCTTGTATATACGCACCAAGGCCTCAGGACTTATTTCCTTGGTCATATAGACCTTTGATTGAGCATGGAGCATAAGCGTGCTCAGCAATGCCATGACAATAACAAAAGACAGTTTTTTCACAACTATTTCATTTTTATTTGGTTGTGATATTATCATTGAAGTTTACCGTACTCCTCATCGCTCACGGGTTCCAGCCATTCGTTGGAAACATTATCGCCTGCAATCTCGAAGGCGAGGTGGGCAAACCAACTGTCTTTTGCCGCTCCGTGCCAATGCTTTACGCCTGCGGGGATATGGATGACTGTGCCTGGCAGGATCTCCTGCGCTGGCTTACCCTCTTCCTGATACCAGCCACGTCCGGCAACGCCAACGAGCATCTGACCGCCACCCTTGGTGGCATGGTGGATATGCCAGTTGTTGCGGCAACCCGGCTCAAAGGTAACGTTGGAGAAGCGCACTTGCTCTTTTGAGATAGGAGCAAGATAACTCTGACCCTTAAAATACTTGGCATAAGCCACGTTAGGTTCGCCTATCGGGAATATCATCTCGCGTTGGAACGATGCCTTGGCATCGTCTCCCTTCACGTCTTCTCCCCACACTTCCTTGGCAAGGTTGAACGCCGCCCATGCCTTCGGCCATCCTGCATAGAAGGCTATATGGGTGATGATCTCCGCCACTTCGGTTCGGGTAATGCCATTGGCCTTGGCATTCTGAAGGTGATGCACCAATGAACTGTTTGTAATGCCTTGGCTGATGAGCGAAGTAATGGTCACGAGGCTGCGATCTCTCAACGAGAGAAGGTCGTTGCGACTCCACACCTCGCCAAAGAGAACATCATCGTTGAGATGGGCAAACTCTGGGGCGAACTCTCCCAACTGAACGCGCCCTGCCGTCTGTGTAATTTTCTTCTGTGCCATAATACCGATTGTCATTAATAATAACGCCGTAAGCAATAAACTTCTTTTCATAAAACCAATTATTTGAGCAAGCCGATGATGTCTTCCACTATCTGTTCATCTAGCAAACGGTTGTCAGACAAGAGTTGGTTCACGTCGAAGCGGTCGTAAAGCCCTTTCTTGATACCGCCAACGAGCACCTTCATGTCAGAAGTGCCGTAATAGGAGGCTATGCGCTCACCGAAGCCACCATCCTTGCAACCATCTTCGAGAGTCACCACAAGCTGATGGTTTGCCTTAAGCGAATCGAGAGTCTTAGCGTCAACACCATTCAGATAACGAGGATTGATAAGCGTGGCGTCGATGCCCTTTTTGGCAAGTAAGCCAACGACGTTCTCACCTTTCTGGAAGAACGAACCTTCCGCGATTATCGCCACCTTCTCGCCATGGCGGACCACCTTGTATTCGGGCTCATACCCATACTCCGTGTCTACCTTTTCAGAAGTGTGGTGAACTCCATTGCTCGGCTGACGAAGGGCAATAGGCTTCTTGTCTTGCAGGACAGCCCAACGCAACATGGCAAAATATTCTTCGCAAGTGGTCGGGGCAAGATAGATAAGGCCCGGAATGCTGCATAGCATTGGAATGTCGAATAGGCAGATGTGCGTGATGTCGTTCATCGAGTTGATACCGCCCCACACTACATTGATAACGGCAGGGTTAGAATTGATGCAGATGTCCTGCGCAATCTGGTCGTAGGTTCGCTGCACGAAAGTGCTGTAAACAGTCCATACGGGATGCAACCCTCCTTTTGCCATGCCTGAGATCATGGCCGCGGCTTGCTCCTCGGCTATGCCCATGTCGATATGCTGGGCACCCGCTTGCTTACGCTTCTCGGATGTGAATCCGGCAGCGGTAGGCGTGCCGGCTGTTACGGCTACAAGGGTCTTGTCTTGCTTCATCTCACGCAACATCCAATCGCTGAAGAGCTGCCCATAATCCTCGCATGGAGCCACCTCAGGGATAGAACCATCGGCGTTTCTGCGTGGGCCGCTTCCGTCCTCCAGGTTGAAAGGCATCTGCCAGTGCCATGCCTCCTTGTTGGCCACGGCGGGAGCATAGCCATGACCCTTCTCGGTGTGGATGTGGACAACAGTAGGTCGTTGAGTGCCCTTAACGCTCTTAAACACCTCGATGAGTTTCTCAATGTCATTGCCTTCTTCCAAATACTTGTATTCGAATCCCCAAGCCTTGAACCAATTGTGCTCACAAGTGCCGTTGCTCTCGCGTAAGGCACGCAGGTTCTTGTAGATTCCTCCATGATTCTCGGCGATGGACATCTCGTTGTCGTTCACTACGATGATGATGCCCGTACCCAACTCCGAAGCCTCGTCAAGCCCTTCAAAGGCTTCGCCGCCCGACAGCGAGCCATCACCGATAACGGCAATGATGTTCTCGTGTGTTCCCTTGATGTCGCGTGCCTTTTGCAGACCCGTGGCAAGGCTTATGGACGTGGAAGTGTGGCCTACCTCAAAGTTGTCGTACTCGGGGCATTCCGCAGGAGACGAATAGCCGCTAATGGCATTCATATCGTCAACATTGCCAAGGAATCCAGCAGCACGCCCAGTGAGCACCTTGTGAGGATAACTCTGGTGGCTCACGTCGAACACGAACTTGTCTGTCGGCGCATCGAATATGTAGTGCAAAGCTACGGTAGCCTCAACGAATCCAAGATTAGGTCCCACGTGACCGCCATGCTTGCTCACGCGGTTCAATACGGCTTGCCTTGTTTCGTCAGCAACTGCCTGCAACTCTTTCAATCCCAACCCTTTCAAGTCGGCTGGCGACTTAATATTTTCTATGTACATATTATACCGTTGATTTAGTCTTAAATTTCGTTCTTGCTATCTATGATATGATACTTGGTTTCACGATTGCAAAATTACATATTTTACCAATTCCACCATATACCTTGATTTCAGATTATATTACCACAATTGCTTTTTTATCGCATTATATGAGTTTTAGGTATCTTTGACATGACAATATGACCTTTCATTGTTTTTTTTTCGTAAATTTGCACCTAATGAGCTATCCTTTTCTAAAGAGGCATCATGTGTTCAATAAATAATGTAGAAAACTTTAAACTTTAAGGCCATGAAAGACAAATTGCTTAGTGCGGCTATCCTTGCCGTAGGAATAATCGTCATGGGATTGTGCCTGAAAGCAGGCATGGACAATTTCACAGAGAAGGATCGCAAGGTAACCGTAAAAGGACTCGCGGAAAAAGAAGTGAAAGCCGACAAGGTGACGTGGCCCATTGTGTCAAAAGAATTGGGCAACGACCTTCCAAAGCTCTACGACCGCATTGCAGACAAACAACTCACCATCAAACGTTTCCTGATTGCCAACGGCATCAGCGAAAATGAGATTACGATAAACGCGCCACAAGTTGTAGACTTGTCGGCTGACCAATACAACGAAAACCGTCGCGAATATCGCTATAATGTAACGTTGGTAATAACTGTCACGTCAAACCACGTGGACAGGGTGCGCGGCATCATTGCCCGCCAAGGAGAATTGTTGAAGCAAGGAGTGGCAATAGTCTCTGGCGAATACAATAATCAAGTGACATACAGTTTGGAGTCATTCAAGACTATGAAACCAACGATGATGACAGAGGCCATTGAAAACGCGGAGAAAACGGCAA
The DNA here is from genome assembly GCA_963599465.1 of Oscillospiraceae bacterium. Lineage (GTDB taxonomy): Bacteria > Bacteroidota > Bacteroidia > Bacteroidales > Bacteroidaceae > Prevotella. Next base: position 47,107 of record CAVBXD010000017.1, read on the forward strand.
GTCAGTTTGCAAAAAACAGCAAATCCACGCTTAACAAGATTGTAAGCGCAGACCAAGGACAGTTCTCCATAGACGACCGCGACGCCAACACGCCATGGATAAAACGGGTTAGGGTAGTGACCACGGTGACGTACTCACTAAAAGACTGATAAATATAACTAAAGGATAATGGAAACAGACAAGATAACAGAAAAGCTGGGCATCACCATGAGCCAAATGCAGCGAGCCACTGCCGCTGCCATAATTGAAAACTCTGGCAATGTGGAAGTGCTCAGCCCTACGGGTAGTGGCAAGACTCTCGCATATCTCCTTCCGCTTGCACAACTTATTGACGCGACATCAAACGTTCTTCAAGTTGTAGTGATAGTGCCGGGAAGAGAGCTCGCCATACAATCCGCGGAAGTGTTGGCAAGCCTCAAGGCTGGCATTAGAGGCTACGCCAGTCACGGTGGACGCTCAGCCATGGACGAGCATCGCGAGTTGCGCAAGGTGATGCCACATGTGGTTTTCGCCACACCAGGAAGACTTAATGACCATTTGGGAAAGGCCAACATTGACGCAAATGGCGTGAGATGGATCGTAATAGACGAATTTGACAAATGTCTGCAGATGGGTTTTGCAGACGAGATGAACCTTGCCATGGAACGCATGCCAAGGACAGCTCGCCGCATATTCCTTTCGGCTACCGACATGGCGGACGACGGAAGGGCAAACGGGGAACTGTCGCCCGTAGGATTCAAAATTGTGGATTTCCTCGAAAACGGTGATGACAAGGAGCGTGTCAAGACAAACATAGTGCATAGTCCTGACAAAGACAAACTACGCACACTGGCAAACCTGCTTGCTTGCTTTAGCGACGAGAGCACTATAGTTTTCTTGAATTATCGTGACAGCGTGGAGCGCACTGCCGACTTCCTCAGAAGCGAGGGCTTTTCCCTTACAGCTTATCATGGAGGACTTGACCAGAGCCAACGCGAGGAGGCAATTTACCGATTCGCCAATGGAAGCGCAAACATTTTGATAAGCACAAACTTAGGAAGCCGTGGACTCGACATACCAAACGTGAGGAATATCGTACACTATCATCTGCCAGAAACGGAAGAAGACTATACTCACCGCGTGGGGCGTACCGCACGATGGGACAAGACGGGCGAGACATATTTTATATTAAGCGAAGGCGAGACGCTTCCTGATTATGTGGATGTTACGACCTGTGATTTTGAGTTTCCGGAAAAGTTGCCAGTGCCTGCCAAGCCACGCATGACAACACTATACATTGGCAAAGGCAAGAAGGACAAGGTGTCGAAAGGTGATATTTTGGGATTCCTCTGCAAGACAGGAGGATTGAAAGGCACCGAAATAGGACGCATAGACATTTACGACTATTATGCCTATGCCGCGGTAGACAACAAGAAACTAAACTCTGTGTTGAAAAACGTGCAAGGTTGTAAAATAAAAGGAAAACGCACGAAGGTTGAAGAGATGAGGTGACATATTCTAATTGTGCCCATACAATAAAAAAAGTACTGTTTGGGCACACAACCGAATAAGAACCGTATATTTACAATTTTTCGGTTTTATTAAAGCATTTAAGCCGTTGTTTTAGGGCAAAAAACTTGCGCATGTCAAAATAATTGATTAGGTTTGCAATCTAAAACTAAAGAAAGTATCTAACCTTTTAAAATAGAAGATATGAAGAAGTACAATTTTAACGCGGGACCTTCAATGCTTCCACGTGTGGTTATCGAAAACACAGCCAAGCAAATTCTTGACTTCAATGGTTCTGGTCTCTCGCTCATGGAGATTAGTCACCGCGCCAAGGACTTTCAGCCTGTTGTTGACGAGGCCGTAGCCTTGATAAAAGAACTCCTTGATATCCCCGAGGGCTATTCCGTCATCTTCCTTGGCGGCGGCGCAAGTCTCCAGTTCATGCAAATTCCCGCTAACTTCCTCATAAAGAAAGCAGGATATGTCAATACTGGCACATGGGCTAAAAAAGCCATGAAAGAAGCCAAGCACTTCGGCGAGACAGTGGAGGTAGCTTCTTCCGCAGCTGACAACTACACACATCTTCCACACAACTATGAGATTCCCTCGGATCTTGATTATCTTCACATAACAACCAACAACACTATCTTCGGAACGGAGATTCGCAACGATATCGACGCTCCTGTACCACTCATTGCCGACATGTCATCAGACATCATGAGCCGTCCAGTTGACGTGTCGAAGTATACCGCCATCTATGCCGGTGCACAGAAGAATCTTGCAATGGCAGGTGTAACAGTTGTCATCGTTAAAGATGACATGTTGGGGAAAGCACCACGTGAGTTGCCCACGATGATCGATTATCGCACACACGTGGAGAAGGGGTCAATGTTCAACACGCCTCCTGTGGTGCCAATCTATTCATTGCTCGAAACCATGCGTTGGGTGAAAGAGCAAGGTGGCGTGAAGGAGATGGATCGCCTCGCCCAAGAACGTGCCAAAGTGCTCTATGGCGAGATTGACCGCAACCGCTTGTTCCGTGGCACAGTGGACGCTCAAGACCGCTCACTGATGAACATCTGCTTCGTGATGAATGATGAATACAAGGACTTGGAAAAGCCATTCCTCGATTTCGCCGTGTCTCAAGGCATGGTAGGCATAAAAGGCCATCGCTCAGTAGGTGGCTTCCGCGCAAGTTGCTATAATGCGCAAACAATGGAAGGAGTAAACGCGCTCGTTAAGTGCATGCAAGAGTTCGAGGCTAATCATTAATCAAAAAAAGATACAATTGACTATGAAGATACTTGTTGCAACAGAGAAGCCTTTTGCCGCTACAGCGGTGAATGGCATCAAGAATGCTGCAGAGGCAGAAGGACACGAGTTGGTGTTGTTGGAAAAATATACAGACAAGCAGCAACTGTTAGATGCCGTCAAGGATGCCGACGCAATGATTGTGCGTTCCGATAAAATCACCAAGGAAGTGCTTGACGCTGCCACGAACCTGAAGATCGTGGTTCGCGCTGGCGCTGGTTACGACTCTATCGACACCGCATACGCCAAGGAAAAAGGCATTGTGGTGGAGAACACGCCAGGGCAAAACTCCAATGCCGTTGCAGAGCTTGTATTCGGCTTGCTTGTATACGCCATGCGCAATTTCTTCAATGGCAAAGCTGGCTCTGAGCTTAAAGGCAAAAAACTCGGCATACTTGCTTTTGGCAATGTAGGTCGCAATGTAGCCCGTATAGCCAAAGGATTCGGTATGGAGGTTTACGCTTTCGACGAATTTGTGCCTGCTGACAAGATTGAGGCACAAGATGTTCATGCCGCAAGAGACAGAGACGACTTGTTCAAGACCTGCGACATCGTGTCACTGCACATTCCTGCAACCGACGAGACTCGTAAGAGTATCAACCATGATGTAGTTTCACAAATGAGAAAGGGTGGCGTTCTCATAAACACAGCACGCAAGGAAGTCATCGACGAAGATGGCTTGCTGGAACTGCTGGCAGAACGTGAGGACTTGAAATACATTACCGACATCATGCCTGAAAAGGACGAAGAGTTTAGCAAGTTTACCGGACGCTATTTCTCCACACCTAAAAAGATGGGCGCACAGACAGCTGAGGCAAACATCAACGCAGGCATCGCAGCGGCCAACCAGATCAATGCGTTCTTCAAGGACGGCTGCACAAAGTTCCAAGTGAACAAGTAATTACTAATTCTCTAATTACTTTTTATTATGGCAACAATAAAACCTTTTCGTGGCATTCGCCCGCCAAAGGAGCTTGTCGAGAAAATAGAAAGTTATCCATACGATGTGCTTTCTTCTGAAGAAGCTCGCAAATCCGCTGGTGACAACGAGATGAGTTTCTACCACATCAACATGCCGGAAATAAACTTTCCGGCTGACGTGGTAGCCGAGGATCCAAGAGTATACAAAGAGGCTGAGAAACAGTTCCAATTGTTTATCGACAAGGGCTGGCTCAAGCAAGATCAAAAAGAATGCTATTACCTCTATGCCCAGTCGTTGTCGCCAGACAAGACTCAATATGGATTGGTGGTAGCCGCATCTGCCTCTGACTATCATAAAGGAGTCATCAAAAGGCATGAGTTAACTCGCCGTGAGAAAGAGGATGACCGTATGAGGCATGTCTTGGCAACCAATGCCAATGTTGGACCTGCATTCTTCGCTTATCCCGACAATGATACGTTAAAATTCATAATCTCAAACTATGCGCATAAGAAGCCTGAATACGACTTCGTGGCACCAGAAGATGGTTTCCGTCATCGTTTTTGGGTTATTGACGACCAAAAGGACATAAACACAATCACTCGCGAATTTGAGAAGATGCCCTCTTTGTATATTGCAGACGGGCATCATCGTTCCGCGGCAGCTGCACGTGTGGCCGAAGAAAAAGCAAAGGCAAACCCACACAACACGGGAATGGAAGAATACAATTTCTTCATGGCCGTATGCTTCCCAGCAAGCGAGTTGACGATTCTTGACTACAATCGTGTTGTGAAAGACCTTAATGGAATGTCGGCAGAAGAGTTCCTTAAAGCCTTAGAGAAAGATTTTGTCGTAATGTACATAGGACAAGAAGAGTATCGCCCACGTCATCGTCACGAATTCTCTCTTTATATAAATGGCAATTGGTATAGCTTAACAGCTCGTCCAGGAACCTACAACGACAATGACCCGATAGGCAGTCTGGATGTTGACATATCAAGTCGACTCATCCTTGACAAGCTCATTGGTATTAAAGATCTAAGATCTGACAAGCGAGTTGACTTTGTTGGCGGACTGCGTGGACTGAAAGAACTGAAGAATCGCGTAGACAGCGGAGAGATGCGCTGGGCATTGGCACTTTACCCTGTTTCAATGGAACAAATAATGAAAATTGCCGATAGCGGAAACATCATGCCTCCAAAAGCCACTTGGTTTGAGCCAAAATTAAGGTCAGGACTCGTGATACATAAATTGTCATGATTTAATAGCTTGATGGAAGATACATATCGGACTATAAGCTCTAAACAAATAGGCGAGGGATATTACACGGAAAAGCGAAGTAAGTTCCTCGCTTTTGCTCGTCATATAGAATCCGCGGAAGAGGCTATGAAAATCATTGCCGAATATCGCAAAAAGTATTATGACGCTCGACATTGCTGCTATGCATATATGCTGGGTAGTGAGTATGATGAGTTTCGTGCCAATGACGATGGCGAGCCGTCATCCACAGCCGGCAAGCCTATACTCGGGCAAATAAATAGTCATAACTTGACCAACATCCTCGTTTGTGTCGTCAGATATTACGGTGGGGTTAACCTTGGCACTGGTGGACTTATCGTTGCCTATCGCACGGCTGCCGCTGATGCCATTGAGCATGCCATCATAGAGGAACGATTGGTAGAAGAAACTGTCACATACCAGTTTACATATCCAATGATGAATGGTGTCATGCGGATAGTGAAAGACATGCAACCACGCATCGTTAGTCAAAGCTTTGACAATGACTGCACCATAGTGCTTGCAATAAGAAAAAGTAAGGTTGACGAACTCAAGGTAAAACTGGAAAAGCTTGCGTTCAATATGTAATAATTAGAAGATTAATGCCCAAATAAAGATTCGTAGAGCTTTAAGTATTGTCGAGCCACCTTGACACAATCATGATGTCGAGCAATGTATTCAATACTCTGTCGTTTAAGCACTGGCAAGTTTTCCGAATGGAGGACCAAATTCTCCAATTGTGAATAAACACTGGAATAAGACGGCTCAACATTGATGATTGGCCTAAGTTCATTCTCTTTCAGTATGGAATAGTTCTCTGGTTCACCACCTCCAACGACAACTATTCCACGACTCATGGCTTCCAACGCGTTCATTGCGGGAGTATAGCTATAAAGTTGGTCAAGGAGAACGTCGGTATGTCGCAACGCCTCGACGTATTCATCAAATGGCAAATTCTCTACAACTATAAGTCTCACTTTGTCGTGATATTTGGTAGCTACAGCTTGTGCGGCACGAAGCATTATGTCTGTACCTTTGTACTTGTCACGCTGCTTGTTTATACCTATAAAAATTCGTATTGGAAACAAATCACGTTTCTCAGCGCAAGGCTCTTTCTGCTTTATAGGAAAAGGAATAAACGTTGTCTTATTTGAAAAAACAGGATGATAAATTGCCCAGTATTCATACAACCCAGCAACAATGGCATCACAATCATCAGCTATTAGCTTATTCAATATCTCCTTGTCGCTATCAATCCAATCGTTTATATAACGTGTAGCCTCAGAATCTATACGCAAGTTGTCTGCAATATTAAAATCGCTGTATCTCAATGGTTTATGTTCGATATTCTCATGGACCCAATAATAATCCATGCCGAATGCGCCCAACACCATCTTGCCATTGTGTTTTCTTAAATAACGATAGAGTGGGGCGATGGTTTTCGCCTTCAACTCAAAACACAACGGATTAATCAGTTGCACGACATCATAGCCTCTCAATTGAGGTAGAAGCAAAATGATTTTTATTAGGAGCAGGAAACCACTTAGCTTTCCATTTCCTCTGCTCACGTCTATGTCACGTGGATAATCCTTCCAAAAGTCGCCATTACTAACCACGGTAACCATATGCCCTAAGTCGCGAAGTCCTTTGGCAAGTGTCGCATGCACATTGCTATATTCTCCAATCAACAAGATTTTCATGCAGCTACATCAATGGTACATAGTTATTATAAGCATTAATCCTCACTATAAAGTAGCAATTAAAATTAGTTGTCCAGCTTTCTTTTGAATCATATATCTGAAAATTACATATTCAGGAGTATACTTGTTGTCTGGTAAAGGATAAAGCCCATGACTCCTTAGCAATTCTATCGCATCATTTAATTGCTTGCGACTCCTGGTCAACCTGATAACATTAATAAGAAAATCCATAGAGAGCTGAGCCACACGTCGTTCCATTGATTTGGCACGCACGTCGTCACCTTCGTCGGCAATAGCTTTCAAATGAATTATCACCTTGAATATGTCAGCCAATCGTTTGTTCTGTTCTTCTTTGTTATCAGTGTGAGTTATTGATTCCTTACGTTGCCTATAGAAATAAGCCTTTGCCGGTGTACAATATATGTTATGCATATTCAATACAAGTTGAGGCGTAAATTCCTCATCCTCATGCACGATTCCAGGCGTGAACTTCAACTTGCCAAGCCGATTTCTACGAAAGATATATCCACATGCAGAGGCGCGTAAGTTGTTGTTTGCCATATATTCCTCACCAGTCATAGGACCTGTGTAGCTTGACTCAGCTGGCTGGTTCAATGATGAGGCAGAATAAAACATCACCATGTCAACAGGTTCTTGATAGCGTATGATATCAAGACAGTGTTCATATGGCGCATTGATGAGGCAATCATCACCATCAACAAACTGTACAAATTTTCCCGTTGCCATTTTCAAGCCGACATTCCTCGCCACAGACAGACCTTTGTTTGGCTGCCTGACCAAAATGATATCACTGGCAATGTCAGTTAACTCATTTACTGGACAAAAATCTGAACCATCATCTATTACGATTATTTCCCTCTCTTGCTGTGACAACGAAAGTGACACTATGCTTTTAACACATTCATGCAACAATACCACAGGAAGGTTATAAGTTGTTATGATGAAAGAAACCAATGGGTTACCAGAATCGCTCATGCAGCAAGTCCTATTTATCATAACGGCACTAATATGGTTTATTTCCCAAGGAATACTTTAATTCGTTGCTCTTCTGAAAGATGACAAATCAACAGTCGATTATTTTGTTCGGCCACAACATAATTTGACAATCCCTCGACAATCACTTGCTTTTCTTGAGATGTATGAATAATGCATCCACGAGTGTCATAAAGGTTGATGTTTTGACCTATACACACATTACCATTTACATCCTGACTGCTTTGCATAAACAACGATCCCCATGTTCCAAGATCGCTCCATCCGAAATTAGCCGGGAATACAAATTTCTCTTCCGCTTTTTCCATCACGGCATAGTCTATGGATATATTCTCACAGTTTGGATAACATTGGTCAACCGTTTCTTGTTCCTTTTCAGTACCGAAAATATCTTGAATCCGCTCAAAGATATTATTGATTCTTGGAGCGTAAACCCTGAGTGCGTTGACAATAGTCTCAATATTCCAAATGAATATACCCGCATTCCAAAAATAATTGCTTTTTGCCAAATATTGTACAGCTTTCTCGGCATTAGGTTTCTCATGAAAAGCGTCTACACGATATATTTCCTTGTTTCTCAATGTATTTGAAGACAAATCCGCTTCTATATAACCATAGCCAGTCTCGGGACGTGTCGCTTTCATTCCGAGAGTAACAATAGCATCCGACTCCTTGGTGAATTTAAGGCTTTCAGTGATTACGCGCTTGAACTCAGCAGTGTCTATCACTACGTGGTCACTTGGAGATACTACTATGTTGGCATTAGGATCTTCCGTCTTGATTCGCCAACTCACATAAGCAATGCATGGCGCAGTATTTCGCCTACATGGTTCAAGGAGTATATTGCCGCGTTTAACCATTGGCAATTGCTCTTCTATGATACGAGAATATTTCTTGTTAGTCACAATCCACACGTTCTCATCCGGACAAATACCTTTAAAACGATCATAGGTCATTTGTATCAGCGTACGTCCAGTCCCCAATACATCTATAAACTGTTTTGGGGTTTCCTCGGTGCTCATAGGCCAAAAGCGACTTCCTACTCCACCTGCCATTATTACCAAATGGTTGTGATTCTTTGCCATTTTTTCAATTTATTTTATGGTGCAAAAATAGCAAATATTTATCGTAAAGACAAATATTTTCACCTTAAAAAGAAGAGTTCCTCAGAGTTTATTAATAATTTTGCATTGGTCATAGACCCTATAACACAATCAATGCTAAACGACAATCAATATTCAACTTTAAATATTTAACATTTATAATATATGCAAGAAAAAAACAAAGAGAAAGACATCGTGCAACTTCCGGACAACGCATTTCGCGAACTGGAAGCAGGCGAGGAGTACAAGCCCATCATGACTCCAGAAAACGTTTATCCTGAGGTTAACACATGGTCTGTGGTTTGGGGAATAGTAATGGCAATGCTCTTCTCTGCCGCTGCAGCCTATTTGGGATTGAAGGTTGGCCAGGTGTTCGAGGCAGCCATTCCAATTGCCATCATTGCCGTTGGTGTGAGCACGGCGGCCAAGCGTAATAAGGCTTTGGGCGAGAACGTTATTATCCAAAGCATTGGAGCTTGCTCTGGAGCAGTTGTGGCTGGAGCCATTTTCACATTGCCAGCCATATACATTCTACAAGCTAAGTACCCAGAGATGACATCTTCTTTCATGAAAATGTTTTTCGCTTCGGCCTTGGGCGGTGTACTCGGCATTCTCTTCCTCATTCCTTTCCGCAAATATTTCGTTAGCGACATGCATGGCAAGTATCCTTTCCCCGAAGCAACCGCAACAACGCAAGTGCTTGTGTCGGGTGAAAAAGGTGGCGACCAAGCAAAACCTTTGCTTTTCGCTGGCATCATTGGAGGTCTCTACGACTTCATCGTCTCCACTTTTGGGTGGTGGAATGAGAACTTCACTTCACGAGTAATCGGACTCGGCCAAGACCTTGCGGACAAAGCGAAGTTAGTATTCAAGGTCAACACCGGCGCTGCCGTTCTTGGTCTTGGGTATATCGTAGGCTTGAAATACGCGCTCTACATCACTCTCGGTTCTCTTGCAGTGTGGTGGCTTATAGTGCCAGGCATGTCTATCATCTTCCACGATCAAGTGCTCAACATGTGGGATCCATCCATCACGGCTACGGTGGGAGCTATGAGCCCTGAGGAAATATTCAAGGCTTACGCACGCTCCATTGGTATAGGCGGAATCGCCATGGCTGGAGTTATCGGAATCATAAAAAGCTGGGGTATCATCAAGGGAGCCGTAGGCTTGGCTTCCAAGGAGCTGAAAGGTAAGAATGATGGCGTGGCAAACGTAAAACGCACCCAACGCGACATCCCGTTCAAGATTATCGCCATAGGGTCAATAGCCACGTTGCTCATCACGTTCGTGTTTTTCTTGCTTGGTGTCATGCAAGGCAATCTCATGTTTGCCGTTGTCGGCATCTTGCTTGTCACGGTCATCGCTTTCCTGTTCACCACCGTTGCTGCCAATGCTATTGCCATCGTGGGCAGCAACCCCGTGTCCGGCATGACGCTAATGACGCTTATCCTTGCCTCTGTTGTAATGGTAGCCATTGGCTTGAAAGGTCCTTCAGGCATGCTTGCCGCATTAATCATGGGCGGCGTGGTATGTACGGCGTTATCAATGGCAGGCAGCTTCATCACCGACTTGAAGATTGGCTACTGGCTCGGCACAACACCGTCCAAACAGGAGACATGGAAGTTTCTCGGCACTATCGTCAGTGCCGCCACTGTAGTAGGAGTTATGATTGTCCTGAACAAGACCTACGGATTCGCGAGTGGTCAACTTGCCGCACCACAGGCTAACGCCATGGCTGCCGTCATCGACCCATTGATGAACGGTGTTGGCGCGCCTTGGATTCTATACGGTATCGGTGCCGTAATAGCGATTGTTCTCGACCGCTGTCACATTCCCGCCCTTGCCTTCGCCCTTGGAATGTTCATTCCTCTTGAGCTTAATGTGCCGCTTGTTGTTGGTGGCGCAATAAACTGGTTTGTCACAAGCCGTTCCAAGGATGCCGAGATAAACAAGGAGCGTGGAGAGAAAGGCACGCTCATTGCCAGTGGTTTCATAGCAGGCGGAGCGTTGATGGGTGTTGTTTCCGCCCTTCTTAAGTTTGGCGGTATTGAGCTTTCGGTTGCCGACCAATGGTGGAGCAATCCCATGTCGGAGATGACCTCCCTACTCGCCTATGTCTGCCTTATCTGTTACTTCATCAAGGCTACAAGGGTGAAAAAATAAAATAACGGATCAAATACTAATAATCATAAACTTGACACCCTCGCCAACATGGGATTAAAGCAAGGTAGTAATCCATGTTAGCGAGGGTTTCAAGTTTTTATGCCCTACTTCTACATACATACAATACAGGAGTTTCAATCTCCCCACATTGACGAACCGAATGGCCCGGAAGGCTTAGACAGCTGCTGACCAGGGTCAACCACTTCCTCATGTGGACTCTCGTTTATTCCCGTGCCATCGCTCCCTGCCAGCAACTGATACTCTTGATCTATATGTATTAATTTCGTTTCGGGTTTAATATATCGATTACGGATTTTCATTGTAAAAGTATTATGTTTGTTTATCGCTTTACGGTTTTTCTGCCTTTAGTTATTACCATTCCCTTAAATCCTTGTTGGCAGCGTCTTCCATCAAGGGTATAATATATAGGCTCACTTCCTTGCTCTACAACCTTACTTATCGCTGTAGCGTCATCTTCTGTGAAGACGTAGCATGACTTGGCTGCAGCCCCCTTGATGTCTGACGACGGAATAGCGAGATACGCCTTGTGCTCACCATTAAGGAAAGCTGCACCGTTTTGCGCTCCCCAATAAAACCCGACACCCTGACCATCCTTGTTGGCAAGCAAATAAAACTTGTCACCGTCATTTCCCGTTGTGTTTGTCTTTGTGTCGCTACCTTTTAGTTGGTTTTCGTCGTCCGTCACACCTTCCTCCGTAGAAGTGTCAAGAGCGTAACTACCCTGCTTACCTCTCAATATCACAGCAGTGGCCTTGGGCACCGTCTCACCTTCTGAATACGTGCGGCTCCTCACTATCTTATCATCTTCCACCTTCATGGTATATGCCTTAAGACCAGATGGCACTTTCAAGGCACGACCACTGTAATATAATGTAGCGTAACCAGTTGAACCAATCGTCACACAATCTTCTGAGATAATAGATATTTCGTCGAGAAAGAACTTCTTGCCACTAAAAGTGATACTGCTTAGCTGGTTGGTTAAACTTAGGGGTATAGAGACATCTTGCCACTGTTTAGCCAGCATTGTTATAGCTTGTTCCTTAGTAGTATTGTCGCTAAATTGCAGGGTCACTACCAATTCCGTATTGCCATCATCTGATGGCGCACACTTAAAACTTAGCTTGCCATTTTTCAACCCTAATTTCTCAAATTCCTTGATAGTGTAAACACTCTCAACATTAAGACATTGGTAGCCCTTGCTTAAAGTTTTGCCGCTTGTTTTATCTATATAAAACGAATAAACATAATTATAATCCCCCTCATATGCATTATCCACAAAGTTGCCTCCGTTGCCTCCACTACCTATATAATCAGCAAAGCCATCATAATACACCTCATTGCTTAACGGCTCTCGTCTTGTTGTCAATTGATATGATACGGTTTGATAAGCATAATCATCGCTACATTCAAAAATGGCATAGATTGTAGTCGTTCCTATAAAATGTGGAGTAACATTGCCCGACTTGTCTACGGTGGCAATGGCTTGGTTAGACGAATACCATTTAACAGGCAAGCCATGTGGATTCGATAATGTCGGGCTTTCATACATTTCACCTACGGTGGCCGACATTTCTGCTTGGCTGAAACTCAACTCCGCACTCGGAGTGGTTTTGATACTTGACGTAGGTGCCTTGATGACAATATCATCAATATAAGCTACGTTATTCGCATAAAATAACAAGTTGAACGTTTTTGTATTTTCCGAGATTTTAAGAGTATAGGTACCATCACTGTTAGCAGAAAGCGTTTTTTTGGTATTTCCGTTTTTAAGATACACTGTGACAGTGTTGTTATAATGCTTAAAAGAAAGAACAAAATTACCAGATGCCCCCATATTATTATTAATGGTAACAGAAAAATATCCTTGCTTTAATCTCAAACAAGGATAACCGTCTTTTACTTGAGTTACAACTCTTGATTGCACTTGAGCGCCATCTTGAAGTGCCTCATACGTCGCGTTCATTCCCGATGTATGAAAGTACAACCAACCGTCAAAATGCTCCTCAAAGATAGTAGTCATGTCGTCTGTTGTATCTTCGGCGAAAGAAACAACTGGTAAAAGCAATAATATGAATAATATGATTTTCTTCATAAGCATTTGTTGAATTCAGGTTTGCCCTTTGAAAGCTTTTCTAAAAACTTATCTCAGTTGCAAAAATACAATTATTTCACGAAACTTCGAGAGTTTTACCAACTTTTCACGATTATTTTTTGGCAATTATTGGAAAGTTTCGCCGTTTCAGTAAAGAGTCGTTGCCGTTACGTTAGAATGGCATCACCTTTACGCTAGAAAGCCGTTGCCATTCTAACGTAACGGCAACGGCTTTCTAGCGTAAAGGTGATAGCATATAAAAAAATGCCACATAAGCGATATATATATTTGTCTTAATCGCCTGTGTTCAAGATGATTGTGGTTACTCCAATGTTGAATACCGCACCATTGTCCAGGGCACGTCTCTCACGCGGATCTATTCGTTCGCCATTTACGAACGTGCCATGATTTGAAGGCCCATCGCGAAGCACGTATTTTAGTTGTCCACGTTTGTTTCTTGATACATTGACAACGCAATGCAGCAAATCCATTGTCAGGTCACCAGTTTCTATCGGCATGGATATCTTGTTGCCCTTCATGTACCTGCCTATGCTGTTGTCGCCCATTTGCAATGGCAACACTTGCTTGTAGCAATAATCGTTCTCTATTACGGTTATGCTTCCACATCCCGTATCGTTGGCCTTAGCCTCTTCCTCGGGGTTCTCATCGTCTTGGCGCGGGCGCAGTTTCGATGTGCCAAGACGAATGCCAAACTGCTTGCTACAATAAGGGCACGTGAATATCAGAGTGGTAGATAAATCATACTTGGTCTCGTCAAAAGTGGTAAACTCGTCACATTTCGGGCAGCGTACTCGTTTCATTGAAAATGTGTATTAAGACAAAATATCTATGGCAAGGTCATTTCAACTCAACAACCCAAGCCTCGGAAAACTCCTTGTTGTCGCGCAGCTTATTAAGAGATTTCATAGCTTCTTCGTAAGAAGAGAAAGACCCCATCACTACTTTTACATAAGCACTTTGGTGAACATGTACGTCCTTAAAGCCACGGCGTGTCAATTTTGCAGCATAATCAACCGCATTGGCCTTGGAAACACGACTTGCCACTACGATAGAAAAGCAAGACTCCGGTTTAGCTTCACTATTTGACGCGTCAGTTGAACCAATCGCTTTATCTTTTTGGTTATCAACCTGTTTTATTGCTTGCGAAGCACTCTTTATAGCATCTTCCACATTTTGTCTTCCCGTGGTTATCTCATGCGGTACGACACGATTGAGCAAGCGGAAATCAATATTGTTGCCTGCCATTTGCGCGCTGTTCACGAGAGGCGAAGGAATGAGCAAGAACATAATTGCGGCAATGCACGCAACAGCGACATTACGCCATAAGGCGATGACACGCTGAGTGTGCTTCTCGTCGTAATCACCATCATCCTCAACATCCTTGTCCTCTTTTTCCATAACAGGTTGCCCACCACTGACTATAGACCACGGCTGAGCGACAATGCCATGCAACTCCTCCAATGTTTTCATGCAATAGCTATCCAAGCCATAAAGCTCCGGAGTAAGTATTCCAGCCTTGCAAGGGGTAAACTCATAGTTGCCGTCAGCATTTACGCTAACCGTTCCTATTCCGTTGAATTCATAATAACCATCAGAGGAGATGCGTCGTTTCAACTCTTCTACATTCTTCTCAACTCTTTGGCAGGCTTCTGGATAACTTATGTCATATGAATCCACATACGATTGAGCCAACAAAGAGTCGTTAACCGTAACTTTCGGATTAAAACCAATGCTACGGATTGGCGGAAGAAAGCTCCCGTCTGTCTCGTCCTTTCGAGCGTCAACATAGTGAGCCATAAAGCCGCCAAAACCAGGCACTATGACACAATCGTTGCTCAAAAGTAATATCTCTATATGTCGATTTATCTCTATCACTTTTGCAAAATTATGAAAAAGGGCAATATCCTCCAAAAAAATCGATGACCAAAATAAATAAAAATGAAATATTGGTAGCTTGTGTTGCTAGTTATAAAAAAGTTTGTTATCTTTGTGCCAATCTAAGTTTAGAAATTGACAATGATTTACGAACAAACGCATATCAAAGGAGTTTGGATAATAACGCCAAAGGTTTTCAATGATGAGCGAGGCTACTTCTTTGAAGCCTGGAAGCAGTCTGACTTTGACGAACACTTGGGTTATCACGTTGATTTTGTCCAAGACAACGAGTCGAAGTCATCCTATGGCGTGCTTCGCGGTCTCCATTACCAAAAAGGCCCATATTCACAGGCCAAGCTTGTGCGTGTCATAAAAGGACGTGTCATAGATGTAGCTGTTGACTTGCGTCGTTCCTCGCCCACTTTCGGTCAGCATGTCGCCGTAGAGCTGTCAGAAGACAACAAGCGTCAGCTGTTCATTCCCCGAGGCTTTGCCCACGGCTTTCTCGTATTGAGCGAGGAGGCCATATTCACGTATAAGGTGGACAATCTATATGCACCACAACACGAGGCAAGCATCAGGTGGAACGACGAGACCATCAACATAAAGTGGCCTATAGATCCAAAAGACGTGTTGACAAGCGAGAAAGACCTCAAAGGCAAGGTATTTGCCGAGGCAGATGTGTTTGAATAGAAACCAACGCTATGAAGTATTCTGTATTGTTGCTTTTCGCCGTACTGCTATTAGGCATCAGTTCATGCCGAAAAAGCAGTAGCCAATCGCAGGAAGCAAAACAAGAGGACTTTACCGCAAAAAAGATGCTTCAAGGCATCTGGGTAGACGAAGACGGGCAAGACGTGGCTTTCAAGGCTAAAGGAGATACGATATTCTATCCAGACTCCACGTCGCAACCTGTTTATTTCCAGATAATAGACGACACGTTGGTGCTTCATGGGTCAAACGAGGCGAAATATCCTATCGTGAAACAGACGAGCCACCTATTCGTTTTCCGCAATCAAAATGGCGATGAGGTGAGATGCGTTATGAGTGAAAATCCTGACGACGCCTCGTTCTTCTCCTCAAAACGCCCATTGCCTATAAACCAGAACCAACTCATAAAACGGGACACGATAATAGACTATAACGGAGAGCGTTACCACTGCTATGTTCAAGTAAATCCAACCACTTATAAGGTGACGACCCCGTCATACAATGACGATGGTGTGGAAGTGGACAATGTTTATTACGATAACATTATAAACCTTAACGTGTTTCATGGAGCCAAAAGGCTCTTTGGGGGCGACTTCAAGAAACAACAGTTCACCAAATGGGTACCTTCACAATTCCTGAATGGAAGCATATTAAGCGACTTTACTTTCGACCATTGCGACGAGACAGGAATACATTACACCGCTTCATTCATAAAGCCTGGGGATAGCATGGGCAGTTACCAAGTAGACGTGACGGTGAACTACAAAGGACAATTGAGAATAGAATCAAAATAAATTATCGGCAATTATATATAAGAGCTTATGAGAAAACGTTTACTTTTTATCGCCTTTATCGGAATGGTGATGATGCCTTGCTTATCAAGCGCCGAGACGGTTTCCTCACCATTGCTGACAGAGACCTCTTTGACTTCTGTAGTCAATATATATTTTTCTGGCACCACGCTTCGTGTTACCGGAGGAGCCAACTTTACCCTGTCTATCTATAGTCTTACAGGCACGAAGGTTATGTGCCAAAAGATTGACGGAGACGACAAGAGCTGGAATTTAAACCTTCCAAGCGGTTGCTATATTGTTAAAGTTGGCAATGTGGTCAGAAAGATTGCTGTCGCTTAAGTTCGCGTTGGCAATATTGTCATTGTTGGCATTTGGCACATCATGCGAAGAAAGGAAGACAAATCCCAACAAAGACTTGTCGTTGTCTTACTATGACTCCCTGTCTATCCCAGCCTACGGCATTTCTGAAGACAAGGTGATGCGAGAGTTGCGCAGAATGATAAGCAATGACAACGACACCACTCTAAGCGACTTTTATGTGAGGAAATATTATGACAAGTATGGCTCCTTGGCATGGATAAGCCGTAAAGGCGTGAGCAAAAGCGCTGACAGCCTACTGGCAAGATTGGGCACCATCAAGAATATGGGCTTTAATCCAAGACGATTCCGAGTTTCAGAGATAAGTCAAGACTTGGAACGTGTTCACGAGCTTCGGTTTGACGTTGATCAACCGGCCGCGAAGGTTCTTGCCAGATTGGAATACAACCTTACCAAGGCTCTGTTTAGATATTCCTCTGGGCAACGCTTTGGTTATACCATTCCCTCAAATCTTCTAAATAGACTTGACTATGTGGACCCACACGATTCGTCATACAAAGCTTATCGGCAGCTCTATGCCCTTGGCAGTCCGAGACCTAACAAGAAATTCTATGAAGAAGCCTTGCTGCATGCAAGACAAGGAAGGCTAAGCCCTTTTCTCGATTCGTGTGAACCGCAATCGCCTTTATATAAAAGACTGCTCGGCGCGCTTAACGGCGATTCTTCCAAATTATTTAAACGCAACCTGCTGCTTGTAAACCTTGAGCGAAGTCGGTGGAGGTTAAAAGACTATCCATGGGATCACGAAAAATACGTGCTTGTGAATCTGCCGGCACTTCACCTTGTGGCAAAAAGCAAAGACAGTGTGCTGGTGTTACGCATAGGTTGTGGCGCATACGCTACCAAGACTCCCCTATTGGATGGCAATATAAACAGGATAGACATTAACCCACAATGGATAATGCCACGAAGCATAGTAAAGAAGAGCATCGTACCCCGTCTTGGAAATGTTGACTGGTTTGCTTCCAAACACTATTTCATACGCGACCGCGCCACAGGAAAGATAATAAGTCCTTCAGAAGCTTCTGCCACAGCACTTCTCAACGGCAGTCAACTCGCCATTCAAGAAGGAGGCGAAGGCAACGCATTGGGAAGGATTATATTCCGTTTCAACAATGGGTTGTCTATATATCTTCACGATACCTCATCAAAAGAGATATTCGACAAGTCGAACAGGGACGTAAGCCATGGTTGTATTCGTGTTGACAAGCCCTTTAAGCTCGTCACCTTCCTTCTCGGCGACAATGAGAAGACTATCCAAAAGGCATGGTATTCTATTAATGCCGACGTGTCGTGTCTCGGGAAAAACAAGAGCGAATTGTCTATGGAACAACAGGCCGTCGCCGACACGCTTAGGCGTGACATGCTTATCGGCAGGGCTAAAGTTGAACCTCTTGTTCCTGTGTTTCTGTGGTACTATACGCTCTATCCTGATGCAAAGGGTGCATTAAAAAGCTATGCTGACATTTACGGTTACGACCAAATCATTTTCAACTATCTAAAGAATTACCTATAGAGTTCTAAAATAAGGAAGTGGAGGATATTACAACATACAGCCAATTGTCAAGCCTATTGGAAAATCCTGTTACTCGCGAGCGGACATTTTCCAGCATGGTAGAGAAATATGCCGAATCATTATACATGAAGATTCGACATATCGTCCTTTCCCATGAGGATGCCGACGACGTGTTGCAGGAAACTCTTGTCAAGGCTTGGGTTAATCTCGACAACTTTGAGGGCAAGGCAAAGTTCTCGACATGGCTATATCGAATAGCAGTAAATGAGGCCATTGACTTCCTTAGGCGATCGAAAAGCATGGTTAACATAGATTCTCCCGAAGCCAATGTCGTTGCCCAACGGCTTTTGGCAGACGAATACTTTGATGGTGATGAGGCTCAGGCACGCCTTCAGCAAGCCATTGCCAGTTTGCCGGAAATCCAACGTGGCGTTTTCACGATGCGCTATTATGACGACATGAAGTATTCTGAGATGAGCATAATACTCGGGGCGTCAGAAGGTTCACTAAAGGCAAGCTACCATATCGCGGCAAACAAGATAAGGCAAATCATGGAGAAAAGATAATAGGATGCGTCAATACACATTCTTATAAATACAATAAAGCCCAGACTTTCCGAAGTCAGGGCTTTATTGTATTTTGATAATTATATGTTATCCAATAACTTATACCAAATACTGAGAGCTGATACTCTTGTTGTCTACCACACGGCGAATGGTCTCGGCGAACAGGCGTGCAACACTGAGTTGCTTAACCTTAGAACAACGCTGTGTGTAAGGAATTGAGTCGGTAAACACAATCTCCTCCAAGGCAGAGTTCTGCACACGCTCTGACGCAGGACCGCTCATTACACAGTGGGAAGCAAGTGCCCTCACACTCTTCGCGCCACCATCCAACATGATGTTAGCGGCTTTTGTTATAGTGCCGGCCGTGTCTACCATGTCGTCAATAATGACAACGTTCTTGTCTTTCACGTCACCAATAATCTGCATGCTCTCTACCACGTTAGCACGTGCACGAGTCTTATTGCAAAGCACCAATGGGCAACCCAAGTACTTAGCATAGGTGTTGGCACGCTTTGAGCCACCCACATCAGGCGAGGCTATCACGAGGTCTTTAAGGTGAAGACTCTGAACGTAAGGAAGAAGGATGTTGCTGGCGTAGAGATGGTCGACAGGCACGTTGAAGAATCCCTGAATCTGGTCGGCATGCAAGTCCATGGTTATAAGTCGGTCAATGCCAGCAGCTGCCAGCATGTCTGACACGAGCTTGGCGCCGATGCTCACACGAGGCTTGTCCTTACGGTCCTGCCTTGCCCATCCAAAATAAGGAATGACAGCGATGATGTGACTTGCCGATGCGCGTTTAGCGGCATCGATCATCAGAAGGAGCTCCATGAGGTTGTCTGAATTGGGGAAGGTGCTCTGCACAAGGAAAACATCCTTACCACGAATAGACTCCTCGTAAGATACAGAAAACTCTCCGTCCGAGAATTTTGTAACTACAAGGTTGCCAAGTGGGCAATCCAACTCCTGACAAATCTTCTCTGCCAAATAGCGTGTGTTAGTTCCAGAGAACACTAAGAAAGAGTTTTTTTCTTCACTCATTGTTGTGATGTTATAATAGAAGTGTGTTGCAAAAGTATGAATTTTCTTGCATATCAGCAATAAAATAGGAAAATAAAAATTATCTTTGCACAAAATATTGATTCATGCACATTAATCTTACCACTTTCGAAGGTCTAAAACGCCCTGCCTACATTCTTGAGGAAACTCGTTTAAGGCGAAACCTCCAATTGATTTCCAATGTAGCCAAGTCTGCCAATGTCGAGATAATACTCGCTTTTAAAGCTTACGCGTTGTGGAAAACTTTTCCCATCTTCAGGGAATATATTTCCGCAACTACAGCCAGTTCCCTCTACGAGGCAAGGCTAGGAAAAGAGGAGTTCGGTAGCCCAACACACACGTTTTCACCGGCCTATACCGAATATGAGATTGACGAGATAGCCAAATGCTCCAGCCATTTGACGTTCAATTCATTAACACAAATGGAACGTTATGCGAACCGTGCGTTGAAGGCTAATAGTCGTTTGAGTCTTGGACTACGTGTCAACCCGGAATATAGCGAAGTGGGCACCGACATTTATAATCCATGCGCGCCTGGCACAAGGTTTGGGGTTTGCTCCGACAAACTGCCAGCCACATTGCAAGATTTCGTAGAAGGTTTCCATTGTCACTGTCATTGTGAGAGCGGTTCCGACGTATTCGTGCGCACGCTCAGCCATATTGAAGAGCATTTTTCAAAATGGTTCAAGCAACTGAAATGGATTAATTTTGGAGGCGGACATCTCATGACACGAAAAGATTATGACGTACAACTGCTCATCTATACGCTAAACGATTTTCACCGTCGTTACCCTTGGCTGAAGGTTATCCTTGAACCAGGAAGTGCTTTCGGGTGGCAAACGGGGCCTCTTGTCAGTCAGGTCGTTGACATAGTGGAAAACAAGGGCATTAAGACCGCCATCCTCAATGTCAGTTTCACTTGCCACATGCCCGACTGCCTGGAAATGCCTTATAAACCAGTCGTAAGGTTTGCCAAGACGCTTGACGATAATATTGGCGAGCACGTCTACAGATTAGGTGGCAATTCGTGCCTCAGTGGTGATTTTATGGGCTATTGGCAATTTGATCATGATTTGACAATTGGCGAGAACATAATTTTTGAGGACATGCTTCATTATACTACGGTGAAAAGCAATATGTTTAATGGCATTTCTCACCCTTCCATTATGTTGGCAAAGGAGGATGGAGAGCTATATTTGCTCAAGGAATTCACCTACGAAGACTATAAAAACCGAATGGATTAGCGCCAAACGAATGTAAATCATTTGTACAACTAATAGTCATAAACATTTGAAGATAAGCAGTTATTGGCATGAAACAAGTATTGGTTACAGGAGCCAACAAGGGAATTGGCTACGAGATAGCGCGGCATCTCGGCAAGTCGGGATGGCAAGTAATTGTTGGTGCAAGAAATGAGAGTCGCGCAAAAGCGGCTATGGAATCTTTAAGAAAGGATGGCGCTGACATTATAGGTTGGCAATATGTTAACCTTTCCGACAACAAGGAAATAGAAAACTCCGCCAAGACCATAGCGGAAGCCTACCCCACCCTATCTCTTTTGGTAAACAACGCTGGCATACCAGGCGACATGGCCGTGAGAAGTTATGAGCAATCGTTACAAGATGTCATTGAAACCGTGCAAGTAAACTATATAGGCACATTCTTGTTGACTAAACTTCTCCTGCCACTCTTGGAAAGAAACCAAGGTCGTATATGCAACATTACAGTCCCGTCTTCTTTCAGCCCTTTCTGGCATCCCATGGCTTATGTGGCAAGTAAGGCTGGCCAAAACACCATGGTTAGCACGATGGCTTGGGAGTTTGAGCATTATAAAATACCTGTGGAGATATTCAACATCCATCCTGGCGCCACTTCAACAGATTTGAATGGACATTATTCTGGACCTGGCTCCCATATGCCTTCGACAATAGGAGAAAAGGTCGCCGATATAATCAACGACGGTAAGAAACACAATGGTGAGTTCATAGAACTCTACCCTATCGTAGACGAAGGAAACTATTAATATTAGCAGCTCCGCACCGAACTCCTTGTCCGCCTGCTTGGCAGCCGCCCTGCGTGCCATCACGTCGTTCCGCTCCAGTCCGTGCTTCGCCATCATGTAGTCCGTCAGCGCCGCGCGCTCGTCGGCGGTCTTGGCGAGCTTCGCCACTTCCTCAAGCATCGGCTTAAAGAGCGTCCGGGCAAACGCCGCAGTCTCCGCTTGGTTCACCGACGACAGGCGGTTCTCGCCAAGGTAGGCGTTCTCGTAG
Organism: Oscillospiraceae bacterium; assembly: GCA_963599465.1. Lineage (GTDB taxonomy): Bacteria > Bacteroidota > Bacteroidia > Bacteroidales > Bacteroidaceae > Prevotella. The sequence continues at coordinate 69,386 of CAVBXD010000017.1, forward strand.
CCAGCCACATCCTCCATCATGCCGGTATAGGTGCCGCCCTCGGCTTTCAGTATGGCATCCATCGCCTCCTTCAGTCCCAGCATGCTGTCCTGCAAAGCCTCCTGCATCTGGTACAT
>CAVBXD010000018.1:0-67747 GCA_963599465.1 Oscillospiraceae bacterium
ATATTGGTGTCTGTTTAACTGTCTTTCCTGCATAATATTATCAAAACCAAAGCGTACAGTTACGCCTTATATGTATATATGTCTGCCCAACCTCTGCCCATTGAGGCTTCCGGTATGGGTATAGACGATACAAAGTTAATATTTTTACCTTGAAAACCACTTTGTTTGGCCGACAAAACGCTTTTTTATGTATTAGTTTAACATTATTAAATATAAATATGTCAAAGAAATCCACTTTTACTTGATTTTTCTTACCAAAAGGTTTGTACTATCAATGATTATTTGTATCTTTGCAGCACGAGAACCCGCCAAGCCTCTCAACGATGCTCAAATGTGCGGGTCGTTTTTGTTTTTATAGGTATATGACAACAAGGACTCCTTTTATAAAAACATATTCCACACCCCAAGAGTTAGTACAACTGCTCAAGACAAGAGGTATGGAGATAACCGATAAGGAAAAGGCTCAACATTATCTTTCCCACATCGGCTACTATCGCTTGTCTGCCTATATGTACCCACTGTTATCCGCTCCAAAAGAGCAACATTTATTCAAGCAAGGTGTCACATTCAACAAAGTAATGATGTTATATCGCTTTGACAAGAAGTTACGCCTACTTCTATTCAATGAGATAGAAAAGATTGAGATTGCAGTACGTTGTGCGATTGTAAACTTTGGAACGGAAATGACAGGCGATCCTTTTTGGATGACCGATGGTAATAATTTCTCAAATCCTTCCAAGTTCAGTCGTTCCATGCATCTTATTGAAGAGGAGCTGAATCATACCAAAGAGGATTTTATCAACCATTTCAAGGAAACCTATACCAATCAGTATCCTCCTTCATGGATGCTGACAGAGATATTGCCGTTTGGTGTTATCACCAACATTTATTCCAATATCAAGAACAAGAAGATAAAGAAACGTATAGCCCAATCATTCGGCTTACAAGTGGCTCCCTTCGAATCTTGGCTGACTATTATCACGGTAACACGAAATTCATGTTGCCACCATGCCCGTATATGGAACCGAGTGTTCTCTATTCGTGCTACGATGCCAATCAGAATGTCACGCCCTTGGATTACCTTGCCAACAGACCCATTAAAAGTGTATTTTGATATGTGCATCATCAAGTATTTTCTTGACATCATATCACCAAACAATGATATGCTTGATAAGATGAACAAACTCTTTGCTGCATTTCCCGAAATTGACAAGGCTGCTCTTGGTTTTCCTTCTGGTTGGGGAAATGAACCACTGTGGCGATAAAAGACATGTGGGGAGACCACCAATCACCCCACATCACCCACATTTTTTTATAATTTCGGTGTAAAAGAAGTTAAATACGTTAAATCTTCATCATTTCGTATCTAAACAGAATTCATATTGTCACTTTTCTACCGTTTAGAGCGTATAATATTGATATTCAACTAATAATAGATACCTTTCTTGTAACAGTCTTAAAGAAATCTATTTCCAAAGCTAACAACCCGTAGGTGCTTCTGCGTCAATACCAACCAGTTGCTTGATATACGTTCCACAAAAGGCATTGCAAACTTATAAAGATTATTTTGGGACTGACTATTTGTACATTTATCCTTACGAGTTCAAAAAAGAAGACTGTGGCGCATTGGAGCAATGTACGATTCCTACAATAAAATATATAGATGGCAAACTTCGTTTTTACAGTTCTACAGATGGAGCACAATATCATTATACAATCGCAGATGCTGACATTGTAAAAGACGCTTATAGCGCTGAAGGTGAAATTACTCTTTACGCTACTTACAATATTTCAGTGTACGCCACTGCCGATGGCTATAAGGCTTCAGAGAAAGCCACTGCCGTGCTCTATTGGGTGAAGGCGAACGCCACACTCGAAGACGGCACTTCGACAAACATCTATCAAGCCAAGATGCGTGGCATAGTGGCCACTTCACGCAATGGCATCGTAACGCTTTCGGGTCTCGACGCTGGCGAGGAGGTGCATTTCTATACCGTCGAGGGCAAGCAGGTAGGCGTGGCAAAGGCGATAGACGGCGTGGCATCGCTAGCCGTGCCTTCGGCTTCATTGATCATTGCGAAGATAGGCAGTCTGACCATCAAGATTGCCGTGAAATAACACGGCATAACCATCTTGCATATATTACGAATGCAGCCAACCTCCTAGCTCACAGGACGATTGGCTGCATTACAATTACGCGTCATACAAGTTTTGTCCACAAAACAAACTAATCGTAAGTGTATGTAGCCACTTTCAACTAATGCAAAATACATTGTTTCACATGGCAGACACTATGATTCAGTAAGATTCTTTGGAACGGAAGGCAAGAAAAACAAAAAAGACAGAGACGAGACTATCGTTATAACATAATTACCAATGCCTGAAAAGTTCCAGGCCAAACTTGCATCCAAACGTTCGGTTGCCCTTACCGTTGCTGACAAACAAGCCTGCTGAGAAAAGCCTTGTGGTGAAACCATAACCCAATTCAAAATATGGGTGCATCTTGTTTGCGTCCAGCCACGACACGTAAATGCGTTCCATCTCCATATAGTGGCCCACTATGGGAATCCAACTCAACAACAAGAGCGGCGATTCGTAGGTGAGATTCCCACGAATATAATAAGGTGACGAATTGTAGTTGTCGCTCCTCAACAATTCAAACTCGCCGCTCCAGTCGTCGTTCCATCCTCCCGGGATGTTGTTCTCCTTAAAGTTTTCGTAGTTAAGGAAATAGGTGTTTCGCCCCTTGTGTGAATAATATCCTGCGCCAAGCCTCATCTGCAACGATTGCAGACGGTTGAGGCGATGTATGTATTCCGCGTTGAACTCGTATCGCTCATACTTGGTGTTGGACTTCAGCACCTTGGTTATGCCACGGTCATAATCAAGTGTAAGGATAGGTCCCGACCACCCCAAGGGGCGGTATTGAATCTCAAAAACAGGGGCAAAGGCAATATAATTGGTAGGCATGTTCATGGCACGGAAGAAGCCCGGGGTGAACGCCTTGTACTTTTGATAAAGCGAGCCTATCTGAAACCCGATATAACTGTTGACATCGAAGTTGACCACCAAGCGCGCGTCGGTTTGGGTAAACTCATTGAAATTGTCAGGTGTCTTTATCAAGGCATGGTCGCCAAAGTTGTTCAAGACCTGTTCCATTTCATTATAGATAAGGTTGTTGCTTATGCGGTTGCCATTGCCTATCTCAAATTTGACATATCTGTTTTTTCGCCGGCTCATATAATAAAATAACGGCAAACGAAAATAATACTGCTTGAGCTTGAACGAATAACCGAAGCGCAAGTTGCCGAGCAATTCGGCATCATTGCCTGTTTGGTAGTTGGCATGCATTGCAAACTTATAGGTGAATCCCCGTCGGTCGCTGTAGCTCATGTAAAGCGGGTTCAACACCGGATTAATGCGCAAATAACCTTGGCTGTTTTGCCCGAAAGTCATCTTGATGCGGTTGAGGACGTTGTTTCCCACCGCATCCCAAAAAACCTTTTTCACCCAACTTTCACGTCTCGGACGCGTGGTCACGGTATCGGCACTGTCTTTGGCGGCATTAATTGCCACGATGTCGTCCACTATCTTCCTTTCCTCGCCAGTGAGCGACCGAGGGCGCACGCTATCCATAAGCGCGGGGTCGTTGGCGTTGTCATAACTGTCGCCATGAAGCATGTTGTCCAAGCCATAGTTTGACGTGTAATGAGCCGACACCTTGTTGCCAAGGAATTTAAAATTCAACAGACCCTCGCAATCTTTCGGAAAGAGCGAGTTGATGCCTCTGTCTCCCATCGTCATGGATAGAAGCGCGTTAACCATGTCGTATTCGCTCCAGAGGTTACAACTGATGATGCGCCCCGTCAAATAATCGACAACGGCATTGCCATGAACAAGTTGGGTGTTCTTGCGACGACCAGAGAAGCTCAGTTTCACCACGTTGTCGGTGACGACATCCACCTCGTACTTATAAAACCTGAAGTTGTTTGGGTGGAAAGGTGAAAGGATGGTTCTGCCCACGATAGTCTCATCGTAGATGGTAGGTGTCATGTATCTTTTGAAACTGCTCATGACACCTCTGTAGCCTGGAACATTGCTAATTCTCAGCAAAGTCTTCGTGTCGAAGTCGTAGAAGTTTCTCATCCGTATCTTCGAGAAACTCTCCGTGAGAAACTCCCTCTTGGCGCCTCGGGCAATGATGTAAGCCGTTGGCACGAACCTGAGAATGGGGTTGCGCTTGTCTACCTTGATGAAAGCGCGTGAGTAGGAATATGTCTCATTAGACACGTTGGCGGTGTCAATAGTCATGGCGTAGGTGTGGACACGACGGAGCAATGAGAGTTTTCTAACTCTTTTCGCATCCGCGTTTGCCGATAGCCACAAGAGGACACACAGCAGCAACCATGCTATTCCAACTCGCTGAGTTCCAGCCATCTCATTTCTTTTTCATCCAGTTCATTTTTAATCTGTGGCAGACGCTTGCTCTTCTCCGTCAGCTCCTCCACCGACAACGTTCCACTACAAAGCATTTCCTCTATCTGCTTTTGCTCCGTGCCAAGGGCTTCTATCTCCTTTGACAGTTGCTCAAACTCGCGCTTCTCATTGAATGACATTCGGCGGCGTGTGTCGTGGTGATAATCTTTCTTCGCAGCCTTGACTTTCTTCGCCGTTCCGTCGTCCTTTTCCGACTTCAACGACTTCCACTCCCTGTATTGGGTGTAATTGCCAGGAAAGTCTTTTATCAACCCACTGCCCTCAAACACTAACAGGTGGTCTACCACCTTGTCCATGAAATAACGGTCGTGGCTGACCACGATGACACAACCCGGGAAATCCTGCAAATATTCCTCAAGCACTTGAAGCGTTTGGATGTCAAGGTCGTTGGTAGGCTCGTCGAGGATGAGGAAATTGGGATTCTTCATCAACACGGAGCAGAGGTATAGCTTGCGTCGCTCGCCCCCGCTGAGTTTATACACAAAGTTTTGCTGTTGCTCTGGCGTGAAAAGGAAATAGTTGAGAAACTGCGACGCCGTCATCTTGCGGCCTCCACCCAAGTCTACGTAATCTGCAATGTCAGTAATGATGTCGATGACCTTCTGGCTCTCATCAAACTTCAAGCCGTCTTGTGAGAAGTAGCCAAACTTCACGGTCTCGCCAATATCGAACTTGCCATTGTCGGACGGCACGAGCCCCAAGAGCATCTTAATGAACGTTGACTTTCCTGTACCGTTGTTGCCAACTATGCCCATTTTCTCAAAGCGCGCGAAGTTGTAATAGAAATTGTCAAGGATGGTCTTATCGTTTCCTTGCGAGTCGGTGAACTTCTTCGACACGTACTGGCACTCAAAGATTTTCGAGCCAATATACACGTTGCTGGCTTTCAACCTCACCTGTCGTTCCTCTATGCGTCTATGGGCACGTTGCTCAAGCTCGTAGAACGCTTCTTCGCGATAACGCGCCTTATGGCTCCTCGCCTGGGGCGTGGAGCGCATCCACTCCAGTTCTTTACGATAAAGGTTGTTGGCACGGGCTATCTCGGCGCGCCGGTTGTCGATGCGCTCTTGACGTTTATCCAGATAATAACTGTAATTGCCACGATATGTGTATATGGTCTCGTCGTCCAGCTCCAATATGACATTGCACACGTTGTCAAGGAAATAACGGTCATGAGTAACCATGAGCAAGGTCAGCGTAGAGCGAGAGAGATAATTCTCAAGCCAGACAATCATCTCAAGGTCAAGATGGTTTGTCGGCTCGTCGAGGATGAGGAAATCAGGCTCAGTGATAAGCGCATTGGCAAGTGCCACACGTTTGCGCTGGCCTCCGCTCAGTTCCTTCATTGGCTGCGAGAGGTCATCGATGTGGAGCTTGGTAAGTATTTGCTTGGCTTTCAACACTTTCTCAGGGTCACCGTTGTGGTTGAAACAAGCATCCAGTACCGACTCATCCGGATCAAAGTCGGGAGTCTGCTCAAGGTATCCCACTCGTATGTCATTGTGGAATATTATCGAGCCACTATCGTGGCCTTCCTTGCCAGCTATAATCTCCAGGAGTGTCGACTTGCCGGTGCCGTTTTTGGCAATGAGTCCCACTTTCTGTCCCTCGGCAACCGACATGTTTATGTTATCGAAGAGCACTTGGGCTCCAAAGCTCTTCGTCAACCCTTGAATGTCTAAATATGGTGTCATCCTGTGTTATTTTTCCGTATGACCTATATCCTTGAGTATCTGTCCTATATAGTCGAGCACTTCTTCCTTGCCCGATTTCGCGCTGGCGCTAGTGATGAAGTAAGGCGGCAATGTCTCCCAGGTGTCAAGAAGCGCGTCCATCCATGCTTTGGCGTTGGCGCGAGCCTTACCTATGGTGAGCTTGTCGGCCTTGGTGAAGACGATGGAGAAAGGTATGTTGCTAGCTCCAAGCCAATCGACAAACTCACGGTCGATCTTCTGCTGCTCGTGTCGAATGTCGATGAGCACAAACACGTTGACAAGTTCCTTGCGCTGGAGGATATAGGAGTGGATCATGCGGTCAAGCTTGTCGCGCTCAGTCTTGGAACGCTTGGCATAACCGTAGCCAGGCAAGTCGACGAGATACCAGTCGCGGTTGATAATGAAGTGGTTGATGAGCAACGTCTTGCCAGGCACGGCTGAAGTCTTTGCCAAGCCCTTATGGTTGCAAATCATGTTTATCAGGCTCGATTTACCCACATTGCTTCGACCGATGAAAGCGAACTCTGGACGTTGGTCTTTGGGGCACATTGTCACGGTAGGAGACGAAATGGTATATTCTGCTGTCTTAATTACCATACTTTTATGTTTTTAGTGCAAAGATAATGATTATCTGTTATTTTTTTGCTAACTTTGCGCCTAAATATAAAAAATAAAAGGTAAAAAGAAATATCATTATGGCTAAGAGATTTGCCGAGCACGACCGTCTTGACCTTACCAAGACAAACGAAAAGGTTTTAGCAGAGTGGGAGAAAAACGACATCTTCCACAAGAGCATCGATGAGCGTGAGGGTTGCCCCAAGTTCGTCTTCTTTGAGGGACCTCCATCTGCAAACGGCCATCCCGGCATTCACCACGTGTTGGCCCGTTCCATCAAGGACACCTTCAACCGCTATAAGACCATGAAGGGATTTCAGGTTCACCGCAAGGCGGGATGGGACACCCACGGACTTCCTGTCGAGTTGGGTGTCGAGAAGGAACTCGGCATCACAAAGAAGGACATCGACAACAAGGCTTCAGAGAAGTATATCTCTACAGAAGACTATAACCACAAGTGTCGTGAGAACGTGATGAAGTTCACAGCCGAGTGGCGCGAGTTGACCGAGAAGATGGGTTACTTCGTGGACCTCGACCATCCTTACATCACCTACGACAACAAGTATATCGAGACTCTTTGGTGGCTTCTCAAGCAGCTCTACAACAAAGGCCTGCTCTACAAGGGTTACACCATCCAGCCATATTCACCCGGCGCAGGCACTGGTTTGAGCTCTCACGAGTTGAACCAGCCCGGTTGCTATCGCGACGTGAAGGACCTCACCACCACCGTTCAGTTCCTCATCAAGGATCCTAAGGCAGAGTGGACAAAGTGGGGCAAGCCTTACTTCGTGGCATGGACTACAACGCCTTGGACATTGCCCTCGAACGTGGCTCTCTGCGTAGGTCCAAAGATCGACTACGTGGCTATCGAGACATACAACCTCTACAATGGCGAGCCAATGACGCTCATCATGTCTGAGGCTTTGGTGGGTTCTTATCTCAAGGCCGACCAGGAATGCAAGGAGGGAGACCTCCTGCCATTCGACAAAGAGAACAAGCTGTGCCCATGGCGTGTCATCGGCCATTACAAGGGAACAGAACTCGAAGGCTTCCACTATGAGCAGTTGATGCCTTGGGTGAAGCCATGCGAGAAGGTAGATTCTTTTGCTCCTAGGTTCGTGACTGAGTTTGCTTCCGCCCATCCCGAGAAGGTCTTCGCCTCAGAGGACGGTCGCGACAAGTTCGTGGAGATGGAGAGCGAGGCTTTCCGTGTCATCCTCGGCGACTACGTAACAACCGATGATGGTACGGGTATCGTTCATATCGCTCCTACATTCGGTGCCGACGATGCCAAGGTGGCCAAGGATGCCAATATCCCAGCCCTATACCTTATTAATAAGAAGGGTGAGACCCGCCCAATGGTTGACCTCCAGGGTAAGTTCTATGTCGTGGAAGACCTCGACGACAACTTTGTGGCTGCTTGCGTCAACAAGGAGGCTTACGCTCATCACGCAGGCGACTATGTGAAGAACGCCTACGACCCACAGTTCAACGTGGATGGCGTTTGGGACAAGAAGGCTTCCGAGAAGGCTGAGGATCTGAACATCGTGCTCTGCTACGAGCTCAAGCAAGAGGGCAAGGCCTTTAAAAGCGAGAAGCACGTTCACAACTATCCTCACTGCTGGCGTACCGACAAGCCTATCCTCTACTATCCATTGGATAGCTGGTTCATCAAGGACACTGCCCGCAAGGAGCGTATGGTGGAGCTCAACAAGACCATCAACTGGCAGCCGGAGAGCACCGGTACTGGTCGCTTCGGCAACTGGCTTGAGAACCTGAACGACTGGAACCTCTCCCGTTCCCGTTTCTGGGGTACTCCATTACCTATCTGGCGTGACGAGAACCGTGGCGAGAAGTGCATCGGCAGCCTCGAAGAACTCTATGCAGAAATAGAGAAGTCTGTTGCCGCTGGTGTCATGAAGAGCAACCCATTGAAGGACAATGGTTTCGTGGTAGGCGACTATAGCCAGGAGAACTACGACAAGATAGACCTCCACCGTCCATACGTAGACAACATCGTATTGGTGAACGACGAGGGTAAGCCAATGTATCGTGAAAGCGACCTGATTGACGTTTGGTTCGATTCAGGTTCTATGCCTTATGCCCAGCTCCACTACCCGTTCGAGGGTGAGATGGCAAGTGGCACAGAGGCAGACCGCGACGCCTTGGTTCATAGCACCTACGAGGGCTACGCAATCCCGCCTAAGTTCTATCCTGCCGACTTTATCAACGAGGGTGTAGACCAGACACGCGGATGGTTCTTCACACTTCATGCCATCGCCACAATGGTCTTCGACAGCGTAGCCTTCAGGAACGTCATCTCTTCAGGTCTCGTGCTCGATGCCAAAGGCAACAAGATGAGTAAGCACGTGGGCAACGTGACCAACCCATTCGAGATGATCGACAAATATGGTGCCGACCCCGTACGCTTCTATATGATGACCAACAGCGAGCCTTGGGACAATCTCAAGTTCGACCCTAACGGTGTGGACGAGACACGTCGCAAGTTCTTCGGTACATTATATAATACCTACAGTTTCTTCGCCCTCTATGCCAACGTGGACGGTTTCGACCCACAGGCAGAGCAGGTGCCGACAGAGAAACGCCCGGAGATTGACCGCTGGATTCTCTCATCGCTCAATACCTTGGTTAAGGGTGTTGACAAGGAGTTGGCAGGCTACGACCCAACTCGCGCGGGCCGTCTCATCGACGCTTTCGTCAACGACGACCTGTCCAACTGGTATGTTCGCCTGAACCGCAAACGTTTCTGGGGCAAGGAGATGAGCGAAGATAAGCTCAGCGCTTACCAGACGCTCTATACATGCTTGATGACTGTGGCAAAGCTCTTGGCTCCGTTCGCTCCATTCTATGCCGACGAGCTTTACAAAGACTTGGGCGGCGAGTTGGAGAGCGTACACTTGGACAAGTTCCCTGTGGCTGAAGAGGCAGCCATAGATGCAGACCTTGAGGACCGCATGACCATCGCACAGAAGATTACGTCCATGGTGTTGGCATTGCGCCGCAAGGTGAACATCAAGGTGCGCCAACCACTTCAGCAAATCATGATTCCTGCCGTGGATGCTACACAGAAGGCACACATCGAGGCTGTGGCAGACTTGCTGAAGAATGAGGTGAACGTGAAAGAGGTCAACTTCATTGAGGGTCAGGGCATCCTGGTCAAGAAGGTGAAGTGCAACTTCCGCGTCATGGGTAAGAAATTCGGTAAACTCATGAAAGCCGTCGCAGCAAAGATGAGCGGACTGTCACAGGAAGAGATAGCCTCTCTTGAGAAGGAAGGCTCAATGTCGTTTGAGATTGAAGGCAATCCCATCACCGTGGACGCAGCCGACGTAGACATCATCTCTGAGGATATTCCTGGATGGCTCGTCAGCAATGACGGCAACATCACGGTTGCCCTTGAGGTGGAATTGACTTCTGAGTTGAAAAACGAGGGCATGGCGCGTGAGCTCATCAACCGCATACAGAACATCCGCAAGGACAGCGGATTGGAGATAACAGACCGCGTGAAACTCACCGTGGCGCCAAACGAGGCCACCGACACCGCTATCAAGACATTCGGCAACCTTATAAAGAGTCAGGTTTTAGCCAACTCCATCACCATTGCCAACAACGATGGCACTGAAGTGGACATGGACGAATTTAAGCTGAACATAAAGGTAGAAAAAGACTAATACTGGTCGTCCGCAAGTTAAACATTATTCTGACGAAGAACTTGAAGAGTTTCGTGAGATAATCTTCAACAAGCTTGAGGTCGCAAAGCTATAACGATGCTATGGCGACCTTAAGCAACAAAGGTAGCGTCAGGATAAAAACAGACATACGGCTTCGACCGTGTCGCCACTAAAAACGCGAGAAGGAAGTGAAAAGAAAAGGACTTCTGGCATGGATTATCATCGCTGTCATTCTCATAATCGACCAACTGATAAAGATTCATGTCAAGACAACAATGACCTTAGGTGAGTCGATAAGGGTCACCAACTGGTTTTATATCACGTTCATCGAAAACAACGGAATGGCTTGGGGTATGACTTTTGTCAACAAGCTCTTCCTAAGCGTGCTACGCATCGTGGCAATTTGTGCCATCGGCTGGTTTATCTGGCAAGTGGTGCGACAGAAAGGCAGGACCGTTTTCGTTGTTTGCCTCTCTATGGTCTTGGCTGGTGCCGCTGGCAACATCCTTGACTCGATGTTTTACGGACTCTGTTTCACGGCCTCCACTCCATACAACGTGGCATACTCTGTGCCTTTTGGCTCTGGCTATACCGACTTCCTTATGGGAAAGGTCGTGGACATGTTCTATTTCCCTATCATACACAGCACTTGGCCCACATGGATGCCATTAGTGGGTGGTGAGAGTTTCACATTCTTCTCGCCCGTGTTCAACTTTGCCGACGCTTCTATCACGACAGGCGTCATTTGCTTGTTGCTGTTTTGCTCCAAGGATCTCTCAACCATTGGACAAACCATTGATACCGCTCGCGGAAAGCAACCTGTAAAGGAGAAGGACATGGAAGAGACAAATGCCATGAAAGACACGAAGAAAGAATAAGCCATGAGAAAGACATTGTTTTTCTTTATCGCCATGATTGTTGCCGGAGCCTTCACCATGAGTTGCGACAACAGTCCGTCTGTCATCTCCTCTGGAGAGATGGAAAAGATTCTCTACGACTATCACCTTGCCGACGCCATGGCACAGCAAGCCGATGGAGGATATGAGAAAAACGCCTTTGAGTATCGTGCCGCAGTGCTCAAGAAATACAATGTCTCCCAAGACGAGTTCGACTCGTCAATGGTTTATTATATGCGCCACACCAACGAACTGCACACGATGTATCAACACATCTCCGACCGTATGCAGGAGGAAGCAAACCGGTTGGGTGCAAGATCGTCGAGTGGCATTTCCGCAGCTGGCGACTCTGCCGACGTATGGAACGGCGAGAGGTCATTGACGCTCATACCCAACGAGCCATACAATCTCTACTCTTTCAACCTCACCCCTGACACGACATTCCATAAAGGCGACAAGCTGATTCTCAGTTTCAAGTCCGACTTCATCTTCCAAGACGGAATGCGAGATGGCGTTGTAGTGCTTTCGCTTGTCCTTGGCAATGACAGCGTGGCTTCAAACGTGTCGCACATCTCTTCATCCATGCCAATGTCGCTGATGGTTTCCGACAACGACAGTCTCGGAATCAAGAAGATTCGCGGATTCTTCATGCTGTCGAGAAGCATGGATGCCAACACCTCTTCCACGACTCTTAAACTGATGAGCATTCATGACATCCAGCTTATTAGGGTTCATCCCTCAAAACCTGTGAATGACAATGCGCCTAAGACTCCGCAAGATGGCAGGATTCCAATAGACACCAACGTTCCAGATTCGGAGAGAATGAAGCCACAAGTGATGCGATAAGGGCAGTTCAGCTGGGCATCATCAAGAAAGAAAAAACAAAACTAATAGAAACGTACTAACAGATAAAAGATGAGAAAACAAATACTCAAGGCTTTCCTCACGACTGCTTTCTTCACGGGAATGGCGACTACAGCGTCAGCTTGTACCAATTTCATTGTGGGCAAAGGCGCTTCTACCGATGGATCGGTCATATGCACCTACAACGCCGATGACTACGGCATGTTTATAGGATTGGCTCATTACGCCGCAGGCACACATCAGAAAGGCGAAATGAGGAAGGTAATAGACTGGGACACCAAGAAATATCATGGAGAGATTCCTGAAGCCCCTGTCACCTATAATGTCATTGGCAACATCAATGAGTTTCAAGTGACTATTGGCGAGACCACCTATGGTGGTAGAGAGGAGATGGTTGACACTACTGGCATCATCGACTATGGCTCACTCATCTACATTGCCTTGCAACGCTCAAAGACCGCAAGAGAGGCTATCAAGGTGATGACTTCCCTCGTAGAGAAATATGGCTACAACTCTGAGGGTGAGACGTTTACCATCTGTGACCCCAACGAGGCCTGGATAATGGAAATGATGGGCTGCGGTGGCGACAAGAAGCAGAAAGTGGTATGGGTGGCAGTTCGTGTGCCCGACAATGCCATCTGTGGCCATGCCAACCAGAGTCGTATAGGTGTGTTCTCACAATATCAAACCGAAGTGCTCTACAGCAAGAACGTTGTCAGCTTCGCACGGCAGAAAGGTTGGTACAAAGGTTCAGACAAGGATTTTTCATGGAAGAACACTTACGCCTTCCCCGATTTCTCTGGCCGCCGCATGTGCGACGCACGCGTATGGAGCTTCTTCAACCATCACAAAGACATGAGCCGCTGGCTTCCTTGGGCCCTCGGAAAAGACAAAAACGCCGAGGACATGCCTCTTTGGATTGTCCCCAACAAGAAAGTTAGCGTGCAAGACATTGAATCTGACATGCGCGACCATTATGAAGGCACAGCATTGTCGGTTGCGGATGGCGAAGACATGGGCGGCGGTATATGGCAAATGCCATATCGCCCTACCCCACTGACGTTCAAGATGGATGGCAAGAGCTATTTCAACGAACGCCCCACCTCAACTCAACAAACGGGTTTCTCTTATGTCTCGCAGATGAGGTCTTGGCTACCTCGCGAGATTGGTGGCGTGCTATGGTTTGGCAACGACGACGGCAACATGGTTGCCTACACTCCCGTGTACTGTGGCAACAAGGTTCAGCCTGAGTGCTACAACACCCCCGGAGCCGATGCCGTGACATTCTCCATGAAGAACGCCTACTGGGTTTGCAACTGGGTGAGCAACATGGTTTACCCACGCTACTCAATGATGTTCCCAAGCTTAAAGGAGGTTCGCGACAGCTTGGAGGCAAGTTATTTTGCCAACCAAGGAGCTGTGGAAGCCAAGGCCGCTGAACTGTATAAAGACAACAAGGAGACTGCCATAGAGTATCTCAACGATTACAGCAACCAGAAAGCGCAACAAATGCTTGAGCGTTGGCGTCAGCTGGCTTTCTACCTCATAGTGAAATACAACGACATGACTGTCAAGCCTGAGGCTGACGGCAAGTTCACACGCACGCCAGAAGGCATTGGGGCTACAGTGAAACGTCCTGGATATCCAGAGGCATTCAAGAAGAAGCTCATCAAGGAGACTGGCGACAAGTTTGAAGTTCCCCAAGACTGATATTGGCACGATGGAGTGACCGACTGATAAATGACAAGACGAAGACCATGCTGAATATGGAACAGAAAGAGATCACTTTTGATAAATTCATTCGTTGGAGTGGCATAATCTTGTTGGTTTTTGCCGCTATCATTCTTGTCAACTATCTGAGCGGAGTGCTCATACCTTTTTTCGTGGCATGGGTCTTCTCCTACCTGCTCTACCCCATCGTGAAGTTTATTGAAAACAAGCTTCACATACATGTGAGGGCTTTGTCCATCATTATAACATTTGTTTTCGTCTGTTCTATCATCGGCTTGCTTGTTTGGCTAATAATACCGCCGATGATAGAGCAGTTTCAAAAGCTCTACGACATACTTGCCAATTGGTTGCACGAGAGCACACATACCAACAACATATCGGCTTGGCTCTCTGAGAAGATAACCGAGAACCAACATCAGATAGAACGGTTCTTGAAGAGTGGCGATTTTGCCGACGCGCTCAAGACAACGATGCCAAAACTTTTCAACGTGCTTGGAAAGACCGCGAATATCGTAATGAGCATCGTGGCATCGCTTATCACACTCCTCTACACGTTCTTCATACTTCTCGACTATGAGTTTCTTTCCAACAATTGGATTCGCATTTTCCCGAAGAAGCATCGACCTTTCTGGCATGAACTCGCGAAAGACGTTGAGAGAGAACTCAACAACTACATTCGTGGTCAAGGCACCGTGGCTTTCTGCATGGGAGTAATGTTTTGCATCGGCTTCACATTCATGGATTTCCCCATGGCCATAAGCCTTGGAATATTGATTGGCATTCTCGACCTTATTCCATATCTGCACACCTTCGCCCTAATCCCCACCGCGTTTCTCGCCATGCTTAAAGCCGCTGACACGGGACAGAGTTTTTGGGTTATCTTTGGCTTGGCCGTGGGCTTGTTCATCGTCGTACAGATAATTACCGACATGATTGTCACACCTAAGATAATGGGCAAGGCCATGGGACTCAACCCTGCCATCCTCCTTCTCTCACTGTCAGTATGGGGCGCGCTGCTTGGCTTTATCGGTCTTATAATAGCCCTGCCACTTACCACCCTCATCATAGCCTATTGGAAACGATATGTCACCAAGGAAGAGGCTAGGACAACTACCGTTGGCACAGAAGCCACGGCTGACAAGACGAAAACCGCCTCGGAGACCATTGCCAAGCAATAGAGACAAGTGATTATTATCACGAAAGGATTCGCTATAAAGCATCAGTCCCGTTTCCTTCCCTTAAAGGATGAGGAAACGGGACTGAAATTTATTTCGTAAATGAATGCTTATGTTAGCGTGTCTTAGTACGCCTGAATGTTTTCTTAGAGATCCCAACCAATGGCAGAAGCACCGAGAACGGCTGCCGAGCTTCCTTCAAGACTGCTGAACAGGAACTTTGCCTTGCCCTTGAAGATAGAAAGCACATGATTATTGTACCCTTCCTTGATAGGCTTCATGAGAAGGTCGCCGGCTTTTGACATGCCACCAAAGAAGATGAAAGCCTCTGGAGAAGAGAAGGCCGCAAAATCAGCACAAGCCTCACCAAGCATATGACCCGTAAACTCATAAATGTCGTTGGCAAGCTTGTCACCCTTGCTTGCGGCAATGCTCACGTCGAGAGAGGTAATCTTCTCGGGGTCGAGCTCACGCAAGAGCGATGGCGTATCTGTTTTAGCCAACATCTCACGTGCCGTGCGTGCCACGCCAGTAGCCGAGCAGTAAGCCTCCAAGCAACCATTCCTGCCACATCCACAAGAGCGAGCGTTCTCTCCATGAACTACTGTGACATGACCAAGTTCTCCAGCAAAGCCATCGCAACCGTAAACCAATTGCCCATTGATAACAATACCAGAGCCAACACCTGTGCCAAGCGTAATCTCAATGAAGTTCTTCATGCCACGAGCAGCTCCATAAGTCATCTCACCGAGAGCAGCCGCATTAGCATCATTGGTAAGAGCCACAGGAATGCCCAATTTATCGGAGAACATCTTGGCCAAAGGCACTATGCCACTGTGACCCCACTTAAGGTTTGGAGCAAACTCTATAGTGCCAGTATAATAATTGCCATTAGGCGCTCCAATACCCATCGACTTTATCTTCTCAATGCCACCAACTTGATCGATAATCACCTGAAGGGCCTCTACACAAGCGTCAACATAGGCATCCACCTCTTCATAGGCTTGAGTCTTCACGGCTGTAGTAACTTTGATGTCTCCACGAGCATCAACAATGCCAAATACAGAATTTGTTCCACCAAGGTCAAGACCGATGACGTATGGTTTCATTACTGTTTCTTCCATAATTTTATGTTTTTAGTCTATTATAATTATTATATTCCAGAAAAATTTCTTATTATTGCAAAGGTAGCAAAATATAGTAGAAAAGACAAAATCCAATGCTTTTTTTATAAATATTGACAGTATTTTTGCATATCAAACAAAGAATATGTATCTTTGCGCTAAGTTGTATTGATTATGACACAAGAAGAAGACATTAAGAATGCCGTCAAGGTACTCAGGGAAGGCGGCGTGATTCTCTACCCCACCGACACGGTTTGGGGCATCGGCTGCGACGCCACAAACGCTGAAGCCGTGGCAAAAGTTTACAAGATTAAACAGCGTGACGACTCCAAGGCTCTCATCTGTCTTGTCGACAGCGACGCGCGCCTTCAACGATACGTCCGCAACGTGCCTGCGGTGGCGTGGGACTTATTGGATCTGGCAGTGAAGCCAACCACCGTCATTCTCGACGGGGCAGTGAACCTCGCGCCAAATCTGATTGCCTCCGACGGCTCTATAGCCTTGCGCATCACAAAGGAGCCTTTCTCGCATCAGTTGTGTTATCGTTTCCAGAAAGCCCTCGTGTCCACAAGCGCAAATATCAGTGGCGAGCCTGCAGCGCAAAACTATGCTGACATAAGCCAGGAACTGCTCAACAGCGTAGACTACGTGTGCTTCTCGCGCCGTCAGGAGCACAAGCCACATACGCCAAGTTCCATCATAAGGTTGAAACCTGACGGGGAAGTTCAGATTATTCGGAAGTAAAATGCTGGAGAGGTTAATAGTTTGGGGAGAACAACATCTCACAAGACGTCAAGCGATATCAATCATCGCATTCCTGATAGGTGTGATAGCGTCGCTTGCCGCATTTTTATTGCACAAGCTTATCGCCCTTATACAGAAACTCCTCACCAACGACTTTGTAGCAGACAGTTTCAACTGGCTGTACCTTGTATTCCCTGTCGTTGGCATTTGGCTGACCATGCTCTTTATCAGATATGTCGTGAGAGACAATATCTCTCACGGCATCACTCGCGTGCTGTACGCAATATCCACAAAACAGTCGAAGCTAAAGGCCCACAATTGCTGGACTTCGCTCGTGGCTTCGGCTCTGACCATCGGCTTCGGCGGATCTGTTGGTGCTGAGGCTCCTATCGTGCTCACAGGCTCTGCCATAGGCTCTAACCTTGGAAGGCTATTCCACATGAGCAACAGGCAACTGATGGTGCTCGTGGGATGTGGCGCCGCAGCTGCAATTGCCGGCATCTACAAGGCACCAATAGCAGGATTGGTGTTTACACTTGAGGTGTTGATGATTGACATGAACATGGCATCGATACTGCCAATACTCATTGCCACCATCACCGCCGACGTGGTGAGCTACATCCTCGCCGGCAACGCTACCATGTTTTCTTTCCAGCTCGACAGCGAATGGAGTGTGGAGCGTGTGCCTGCCACTATCCTCCTTGGTGTCTTCTGCGGTTTCGTGAGCCTCTATTTCATGCGTGGCATGACATGGTGTGAAAGCATTTACGCAAAGCAGAAAGACCACCCTTACAAGAAACTGCTTTTAGGCGGCGTGATACTCAGCGTGCTTATCTTCTTTTTCCCCTCGCTATACGGTGAAGGATGGAATGGTCTCAGCATGCTGTTGAACGGCAAGACCCAAACCGACTGGAACCAGGTAATGGACGGTTCGATGTTCTACGGCCATTCCGAGCTTCTCATAGCCTACATTGGCTTTGTCATCCTCACGAAGATTGTAGCTACTGCCTCCACAAATGGAGCCGGAGGATGTGGCGGAACTTTCGCCCCTTCGCTTTTCGTGGGCGGTTTCGCCGGATTTTTCTTCTCTCGCCTGTGGAACATGGAGATGTTCGGCACCTACTTGCCGGAAAAGAACTTCGTGCTCTTGGGAATGGCTGGAGTGATGGCAGGCGTGATGCACGCCCCACTTACCGGCATTTTCCTTATAGCCGAGATCACGGGAGGCTACCAGCTCTTCGTGCCACTGCTTATCGTTGCCGTGGTCAGCGTGATGGTGATAAGCATCTTCGAGCCTCACAGCATCTATGCCATGCGATTGGCTCGCGAAGGGAAGCTCCTTACCCACCACACCGACAAGAGCATACTCACGCTGATGAACATGGATTTGGTAATAGAGAAAAGCGTTACTACCGTGAAGCCGGACATACGCCTTGGCAAACTGGTCAACGTGTTATCAAACAGCGACTTCAACTACCTACCCGTGGTAGATGATGAAGGTCATCTGCTTGGAGAGATTGACATACTTAAGATTCGCCACATCGTATTCCGAACCGAGCTATATCAACGATACACGGCAGCCCAGCTCATGACACCGGTGCCCGCGTTCCTTTTCAATAATGAGCCAATGGAGAAAGTGATGAAGAAGTTTGACCATACAAACGCTGAGGCCTTGCCAGTGGTTGACATCAACAACCACCTCAAGGGATATATTTCTCGCCTCCGTCTCTACAGTGTATACCGCAAGATGGTGGCAGACTACTCAGCTGAATAAGCAACATTAATGGAAATCTAAGGTCTGGCAACTCTAAACCAATCGGCATCTATCCATCCACGATTGCTTTTTGTGCCAAATCGTTCGCTCACAAATCCCATCTTTGCCCCTATCCATTTGCCTTGGCGCATGGTGAAGGTGTCACCTACGGTCTTATACCTCTTACCGTCCATGCTGTAGGCAAACTGGCACTTCCCGTCTTTCACCCGCATCTGCATATAGATATCAATGTATATTGCAGGAGAATAAGGAATCGTATCACGACTGGTAGGCTGTAGCGTGGCAAGGGTCTGCACCTGCTCTTTGCAGCCAGTGTCAGCGCCCTTGCAGAAGAGTTGCTGCAACAGGAATTCATTGCCAACACGCCTGACTACCAATGCCTGATAGTTCATGCCCATCATAATGATGCCACCATATTGGTTATCGCCCTTAGAGGCAAATTGCATCTTTGCCGTAGCCTTGAATTCGGGTGCTGGCGTCTTCTGCAACAACAGATTGCCGGCCTCCCAAAGATTCTTGAAATCATCTGAAAGGTCGGTCGTATACAGACGCATACAACCATTGGTGGTAGGCATTCCCCAAAGCTGGTTGTAGTTGGCATGCCACTGCCATTGCAGACCAAGGTCTGTGGTATCAAATTCATCAGACTCTTGCGGATTAACCTTTGTCTTGCTCGATGACTTTGGCATGCGATAGGTCATATACGGCTCGCCACAACCACTGTTACTACCATCGTTGCCCATCACTGGCCATCCACTTGTCCAGTCTACAGGTTGCAAGAACACCACACGCCCATAGGCACCCTTGTCATTGAAATGTAAAAACCAGTCTTCGTTATATGCCGTATGTACCCATCCGCCTTGGTGAGGGCCGTTGACGGCGGTCTTTCCTTGAGCCAATACCCGGCGCGCCTCATAGGGGCCGTATATATTGCGGCTGCGCATGGCCAATTGCCATCCATGCTGCACACCACCGGCAGGACACATTATCCAGTAATATCCGTCGCGCTTATAGAGTTTCGGTCCCTCGGTAGTATGGTTTTCCTGACCACCATCGAATACTATGCGTGGCTGCCCGATAGCCCGTGTACCATCAACCGAGAGTTCGCGAATGGTAAGCACAGAGTTGAATCCGCTACGCGAACCCGCCCATCCATTTACCAACCAGCAGCGACCGTCGTCGTCCCACAGCGGGCAGGTGTCTATCATGCCCTTTCCCTCTATCACACACACAGGTTTGCTCCATGAGCCACGTGGATCGGAAGTGTTCACCATGAACACGCCATGGTCAGGGTCGCCCCAATAGATATAGAACTTACCGTCATGATAGCGTATGGTAGGTGCCCACACACCCTTGCCATGCTGCGGAGCATCGAATATCTTGCGAGGCTGCTGCTCCGTAAGGGCATGACCTATAATCTGCCAGTTCACCAAATCCTTGGAATGTAGTATTGGCAGGCCTGGAATACAGTTAAACGAACTAGCCGTAAGATAATAGTCGTCGCCCACAGCCACCACGTCGGGGTCGCTATAGTCGGCATAGATCACAGGGTTGGTGTAAGTGCCATTACCATTGTCAGGGTTCCAGACCTGCGAATGGTATTGAGCATTGGCAGACAGTGGCATTCCTATAAGCAAACATGCGAGCCAAATATAAGATTTTTTCATCTGCTTTAATGCGTTTGTGGGTTCAAAAGTAAGCAAATTATCTCAAACACTTACTTACTTTTTTAATTTCTTTGCCCTCATGAGAGCCTCCAAATAATAATAATCGGCATATATTATGCTGGCATCTATCTCACTGCCTGCGGGGTGATGCCCAGTGTTGTGCATGAGAAACGCCACATTCTTCTTGCCGCTCTGATACTTTGACGTGCTGAGCTGTGCCAATGACTGCATGGCAAAGTCGCGATACTCCTTGCCTTTCTCGCCACCCACGTACTGCTGGAGTTCAAGCAGTGCATCTGCCACAACACAAGCAGCACTGGCATCCTTTGGAGCACCAGCCACACCCCGAGGGTCATCCATATCCCAAAGCGGAATAAGGTCGTCGCTTGTTTCTTTAAGTCGCTTGATATAGATGTCGGTCACCTTTTGGGCGAAATCCAGAACCATCTTATTGTGCGTATAGCGATAAACCATAGTGTAGCCATAGATGGCCCAGCTTTGTCCACGAGCCCACATTGAGTTGTCGGCATAGCCCTGATGTGTCACACCTTTGATGAGGTCGCCATTGATGGTGTCATAGACTGCCACATGATAGCAACTGCCATCTATACGAAAATGATTCTTCATAGTGGTCTTGGCATGGGTCACCGCCAAATCGTAGAGCAACTTGTTGCCACCATTCTTGGCTGCCCAAAACATCATGTCCAAGTTCATCATGTTGTCCATGATGGTGTTGTGTGGCCAATGGCGCGGTTCCACCTCACGCGGCCAACTCAATATCGTACCTACAATAGGATTGAAAAGTGTGGCCAGCGAATCAGCAGAAGCCAAGATTATATTCTTGTATCCCGGCGAGTGGTTTACCTCATAGCCCTTTCCATAAGAGCAGAACATGAGGAAACCAATATCGTGGTCATAGACAGGACGATAGGCAATGCCCTTCAATGACTCTGTATAGCCTTCAGCTGCCTTACGAACAGTCTCATCCTTGGTGTTCTGATAGTCCATCCACAATATTCCGGGCCAGAAACCGTCGCACCATTCCTCGGCTGTAGCCTTGCGGCAGTTCCATCCCTTTTGCTTGTCGCCATTAAGAATATTGCGTGGCTCCATGGTAAAATCATAGGTTCCGTCTTTCTGTCGCAGTTCAGCCAAAGCCCTACCCACTTGGTTGTGGCAGTATTGTAGCTGTCTGTCTACATCCAGCGTCTGTGCATGAAGACTTATGGTGGCGCAAGAGCCGAACGTGGCAAGCATGACACCAAACATACAATGAAGTAAAGTTTTATTCATAATAACGAAGGTTTTAGACGTGGTTTTAATAGATTACGATTAACCAGTGCTTTATACGTAATCGGTGATACTAAAATAACCCAACGAGAACTCAATCGCCCGTTGGGTTATTGCGTATTTATAAGATGTTTGTATGCTATTACCGGAACATCATAAGCGTAGCCCAGCCCAGCTGGTCGAAAGCTCCCGAATTATTACCATACCTGCTATCACCCGGCCCACACTCAGGGCGCATCTTGTCTGCCATCTGTTTCACATACTTAAAGCCAGACGACAATTCTTTTATCTTAGCATAGTGATTGAAAAAGATTTCCCAACCAGGACGAGCACCACCACGACCACTGTCATTGGCCACCTTGGTTTGAGTTGCACCATGGCTCTTGTTCTGGCAAGAGCAATCCTTGCAATATAAATAGGTATTGAAAGGAACCTTATCAGTATCAACTATCCAATTACCTTCCTTGTTTCCACTATCCGTGCCATCACGGAGATTGCAAAGAGCCACATACTCACCCAAC
Organism: Oscillospiraceae bacterium; assembly: GCA_963599465.1. Lineage (GTDB taxonomy): Bacteria > Bacteroidota > Bacteroidia > Bacteroidales > Bacteroidaceae > Prevotella. The sequence goes on from CAVBXD010000018.1 coordinate 22,306, forward strand.
TTCAAGAGCGCATTGTCATTGGTACTAAAAAAGTCTAACTTGCTTTCAGAAGGATTCACGGTATAGAAAGAATAAGCCATTTGTGCCAAATTACCTAAAACCACAGCCGACATCAAGGCATGTCCTTGGTCTCGTCCACTCTCTTGCGCTTGGCAAATCTGCTCACCAGAGCTTAATGGGTCATCAAATGTTCCTTGGATTAAGTTCTTGACACACCCATTGCCCACTCCATCATAGAAGTAACTGACCACATAATCTACCATGTCACAATCTTCTGTCAAGATTCCGATGGCGAGATAAGAAGCCATATTAACCAAATCCCAATTGCTCCAATAATGCAAATCACAAACGTTGGCGGCCTCATGTTTCAAGAAGCTTAAGTTTTTGGTAGCAAAGACATCCAGCATCCATTGCTTATATGCAGCCACATCTGCTTTAGCCCACCCATCATACGTAAGCATGATTTCAGCGGCGCAAGCAAAGGTATATCCCTGACAACCAGCCGCCAACATCTGATTAGAGTCATTGGATGTTATCTTTTTGCACTTTGCCGCCCAAGCGTTCATAATTTCAATCGACTTCTTGGCGTAAGCCTCATCATCGGTCAATTTCCAAAGGAGAGCCGTTTGATAAGCCGCGGCTGCATCACGCATGGCGTAGACATAGTTTTCCTTTTCAAGTCCTGTACCTGTTGGATCGCCACGCACGATGAGTTCTTGTGGAGAGGCACTACGAGTGAGCGAAGAATAAGAGTTCTTTTTCAGAGCCTCAAACTCCTGTTTCACTGCGTCTGGTGCCGTCCCATTATCCAAACTTGTCTTAACCCGCTTGAAATCAGCAGCCGAATACATGGCACATGGATGAGGGAAAGCGTACTTGGCTTGTTGGCGAACCGTATACATCTCCATAGCCTTCTCACCAGGGAATGCCTTATCGGGATTATCACTTGTCAAGGTTATATCGCATGTTGGCGAAAGCACCACGACTATCTCTTGACCAAAAGAAGGGATGGCAGCCAAAAGAGCCAATGCCATCCCTCCTATTTTTACAAAATGACGATTCTTCATGAAATCATATTGTTTCAATGCCGTTCTTACTGTGTTGGAACGGCATTTGATGTTCATTCTATTTTACAACAAACTTCTTGCCATTCTTGATATAAATGCCAGCAGGAAGACTCTTGCCATTCATGCGAACACCTTGCAAGCTATAGACGTTGTTATCAGCAGTTGCAGGAACATTTACCTCGATAGTTTCAACACCTGTTGAGTTCTTTTTAGTATAAACCACAGTTAGCAGAGGAACCAAGTCCTCTTTCTTGAATACCAAAGAAGCATCCTTTGCATTAGTAACATCCTCAGTTTCCTTGGTATAAATCATCAACTGGTCGGTAGCATTGGCATGTTCCAACAAGAGAGAGAATGTATTGGTATCCAATCCCTTGACGAATGAGGTCAGGTCAATTTCATTTGTCCAAGCATCAACGGTCTTGTAATCATCGCCTACCTTATCATAAGTAAAGGACACATTTTGACCTTTAAGATTACAAGTAGCCACTAAGTTTTCCGCTGTCTTTGCAGCTGCCACATTGTCTGTTTCCTTACCATAAGTAGTATTTTCCTCAAAATCCACATACTTGTAAATATTCAACGTACGAGTACTCTTGACACGCTCCGTTACCAAACGAAGAGTGGCACTTGTTACCTCATGGTTAGCATCCAAAGCCTCAGCCGGGAACTTGAAAGACATCAAACCAACAAAATCTGTATTGTCCTTAGACTTCAACTCCAAGGTGGCCTTGCTTCCATAGTTGTTATTGGCAGCATCCTTACGAATCCAAGTGTCAGCGGTCGTTGTAGAGACATCCGTCTTTTGGTCAGTATCCACCTCATAAACCACGGTCAACTGTGGTTTCAAGTCTGCCGCTGCAAAGGTAAAGTTAGGATTAACCTTAGTATTGGTTACATCCGTTGCATCACTGGTATAAACCTTGATAGAAGTTGTTGTGCTTTCAGCAGCATTCAGCAACACAAGGTTTACATTTCCACCAACAGATTTCACGTAATCTGTAATATCAATATTATTTATCCAGTCTTCGACGTTAGAAGATGCTTTGGCATCTGTTACCGCCTGTCCGTCAGTCCCTCTCAATCTAATCTTAGCGATTGGCTCTGTCTCACGAGCCGCATTGACATTATCTATCTGGCTGTTGTAAGTATCAGCATCAGACACGTTAGCACCAAGTGCATAGATTGCCAATGTGCCCTTAGCACGCTCTGTCACCAATTTAAGATTGGCACTCTTGATGGCATAACCAGTCTTCACGGGTACTTGAAAAGACATCAATCCCAAGTACTCACGAGTGATAGTGCCGTCTGTACGACTGGTGTACATCTCGATAGCCTTCTCGGTAGGCTTTGCAGCATCCTTGGCATCAGTTGTCAGCGTCACATCGCTCTTGACAGACACAACCTCTTGCACATCCTGCGCCATTGCCTGTCCTGTCATCATGGCTAACGCCATACCTAACACACCTTGAAGTAAATTTCCCTTCATAATCATCTGCTTTTAGTTTTTTATCATGCTATTTTGCTAAGATTACGGATTGCCAAAATCTGTTACGTAAACTCAAAACAAGAAACTCCGAAATTTCATAGCCAAAGATTAAATTCTCCAAAAAGCAATAGAGCCATGCCTTTCTCCCGAAAAGCATGGCTCTTTTTGCTTGCATTACTGTTATCAAAACAGCAACCACTTTACACTATTAAAAACTTTACTTTCAGTTCATCTTAACGATAGAGCATCAAAGTACTCCAGCCCAATTGGTCGAATGCTCCTGAGTTGCTACCGTAGCGGCTATCACCAGGACCGCACTCCGGGCGCATTTTGTCTGCCATTTGCTTGACATAGAGGAAACCAGAACTCAATCCCTTCACCTTGGCATAGTGATTATAATAGATTTCCCAACCTGGGCGAACGCCGCCTCGTCCACTGTCATCAGCCAAAACCGTATGGATGGCACTGTGGTTCTTGTCTCGGCAAGTACAATTAACGCAATACTCCAGTTTATTGAACGGCACATTTGCGGCTGCCACCATCCACTGCCCCTCTTTATTCGCATTGTCAGTACCATTGCGGAGGTTGGTCAAGGCTACATATTCTCCCAGTTTCAAGAGAGCATTGTCGTTGGCTGAGAAGAAGTCAAGCTTTGCCGCATCCGCATTGAGTTTGTTCTGCTCATAGAGCGAATATGCCATCTGGGCCAAGTTGGCTGTCACCACGGCAGACATCGATGCGTGTCCCTGGTCACGCCCACTTTCCTGGTCTTGCGCCAGCATCTCACCTGAGCCTAATGGGTCATTCACCAAATCACCATTTATCAAATATTTGATGCATCCGTTGCCTTCACCCTTATAGAAGTAATTGACCACATAGTTTACCATCTCGCTATTCTCTGTCAAGATTCCGATAGCCATATAAGAGCACATATTGACCAAGTCCCAGTTGCTCCAGTAATGCTTGGCACAAGTATTGGCATCCTGATGCTCCAAAAAGCTCTTGTTCTTGGGAGCAAAGACATCCAGCATCCACTGCTTGAACTTTGCCACATCGGTTGCCTGCCATCCGTCGTATGCCAGCATGATCTCTGCCGCACAAGCGAAGGTATATCCCTGTGCACCTGCCGCCAGCACTTGGTTGGCATCGTTGGATGCTATCTTCTTACATTTGGCTGCCCAGGCATTCATCACTTCGATAGATTTCTTGGCATAAGCCTCATCACCAGAAAGTTTCCAGATGAGTGCCGTCTGATAAGCCGCCGCCGCATCACGCATGGCGTAAGCATAGTTCTCGGAAGTCAGTCCCGTTCCCGTTGGGTCGCCACGAACAATCAGCTCCTGTGGTTCCGGCTGACGAGTCAACGAAGAGTAAGGACTCGCCTTCAGTGCCGCAAATGCCTGAGTAACCTCCGGGATCGTGTTCCCTTCCAACTCTGCCTTCACTCGGGCAAAGTCATCTGCTGTGTACATGGCACACGGGTGATTGAAAGTATAGGTAGCTGTGACGTCTGGGTCTGTAGGAGTTTCCGGCAACGTCAAGTCGACCGTACCAAATTCATTTTCCCTACAAGAGGTTGGCAGCAGCATGAGTGCTGCCAAGCCTGCTATGATAAATGTTTTCTTGTTCATGTTAGCTGTATTTTTTATTCAAAATACGGATTTTATCAGTTCGTTACTTAAACCATGAAGCTTACTTAATAACATCGTATGAGACTCCATCCACATTCTTCACATAGTTTTGGACTTCCTCGATGCTCTTGAAGCTCTGAATCCAGTAGACCTTGTAGTCGAAGCTATGGTCGATGGTCTTGATGTCCGCATACTTCAACTGGAAGATAGAGAAACTGATTGACTCATTGGTTGGTGCCAAACCACCCGTACCAAAAGCCACCTTGCTCAGATCATAGATGAAAACTCGGCTACCGTCATCACACTTCAACTCGTTGCTCCACTTGTTGTTGCCACCACCAAGAGCCTTATAGTCCTTACCGCTCTCGCTCTTGCCCACGGCATCTACATTGAAGTTTCTGCTGCTCACGCCGATGCCCAAGTCCTTGGCATCCTCTATTTTCACGGCGAGGATAGGATAGTTGCCTGCATGGAGAGTCAAAGGAAGGTCGTACCATTTGAGGTCAGCTCGCTGTGTCGTAGCGTTACTTGCTGCCGTTGTAATGGTAAGATAACCATCATGCCATGTCTGGCCGACAGAGGCTGAAGCCTTGTAGAAGCTGAAGTGGTTGGCATTGTGGTAGGTCTCCCTAACCAATCCGCATGGTATGTTCAAGTCGACACTGCTACTCTTGCCATTAGGAGTTGTCGCTGTGATAGTCACGGCACCGAATCCCTTGAAGGTAACGACACCGGCATCTACTGTTGCGACATTCTCGTCAGACGATTCCCATGTAATCTTAGAGGTGGTACATTCAGCAGGAACAGTAGTATAGTTCAAGTTCAGTGTCTTCTCGTTCAAGGCACAGTAATAGCCCTTACTTACAGAATAAGTCTGGTCAAGAGTAATATCCTCCGGGTTTACAATCTTCCGCACATTGATGGTCTTCTCGCCTATCACATTAGAACCATCGAGGGCGGTTGCAACCACCTTGACCTCAGAGAGGATGGCAGCAGCCTCCTTGGCCGTCAAGATTCCGGTCATGGGGTCGATGTCAGCTACATTCGTATCATCCACACTCCACTTCACGGTCTTGTAAGTTGAGTTGTCGGGGGTGATTGTAGCAGACATGTGTAGAGTATCACCGGCATAAACTTCCTCCTTGGAAGCGTTGATCGCTATAGCCGTTGCCTGGCGCATTTCGTTAGATACAACGATCTTCAAGTTGGCGTTGATGCCACTTCCTGAGTGAAGAGCCTCGGGAGTAACCTGCACGATAGAGTAACCATCGCCATTCACTGCCGTCACAAGACCTTCGTCGGAAACCGTAGCAAAATCCTCATTGGATGCTGTCCACACCACATCTTTGAAGGTTACATTCTCTGGGGCCATTGTGTAGTTCAACTGCAAGGTCTCGCCCTTGACCATTGGCAAGCACTGTGCTCCTGTACCATCCGTATAGACCAATTGCTTGTGAGCCTCGTCAAGGTTGAACTCCACAGATGATGGGATGACGGCGGAATAGAGTTCGCTGCCTTTCTCGTCATCGCTACATGATGTGAGAGGGGCTGCCGTAGCCAAGCCCAGCATCAACATCAGCGTATATATCTTATTATTACGTTTCATAATTACAATTTATTTAGAATGTCATTAAACACTAAACATGAGTCACTAAACATTACTTTGCCCAACCAGGGTTCTGACCGATGTTTGGATTCAACTGCAACTGGTCGGATGGCAATGGATAGAGATAGAGCTTGTCGTCCCACTGACGGTTGTCATAGAGTATGATGCAACCCTCACTGTTGAGCTGACGGCTCTGGTTGGTCCAAAGCGTCTCAAACTGAGTTCCCTTCCACTTAATACCCAGCTGGTCTTGCGGCATCTCGATAGGAGCGGTGGCCCATCGCTTCAAGTCGTCAATGCGGAACCCTTCAAATGTCAACTCCACCGTACGCTCACGGCGAATCTCCTCACGCATGCTCAAACCATTATTGTCAACCAAGGCGTTGCTCAGCTTCACCATCTTTGGGTTAGAACGTGCACGTACCAAGTTCAAGCTCTTGTCGAGATCGCTGTCCGAAATATTGCCGTTCAGTTCATATACAGCCTCGGCAAAGTTGAGAAGCACCTCTGCATAGCGTATAACAGGGAAGTCCATGCACTCATATCTATCGGAGACCTGACGCTCTACCGCCCATTTGTGGGTTTGATAACCGCTGTTGGCGAGTGCTCCCACTTCCTTGGCACGTGACAAGTCGGTGTCATCCCAAGCCGTGCGGCAATGGTCGGCAGTATTGTCCCAAAGTTTGGTACCCCTTGGTGCCAAGGTTGTCAACATACGGTTGTCACGGTTCTGAAACTCTGATGTCGCCATACCATAACCTTGAAACTGAGAAGACTTTTCGATAGGAAGTCCGTCCTGACAAGCATAGAGGTTAGCCAACTTGCGCGTCACATAGACGGCATTCGTACAATATGCCTTGGTGATGTTCAAGCCCACACCGTCCGTGTTCTTATGACGGCGAGCCAAAATATATTCGGTATTGTCCTTGGTGGTCAGACCTGCAGGGTTACATTTCTCGTCTTCCAGGATAAACATATAGCGATAGCTCTCTGTGCCTAACTTATCGCTATAGAAAAGTTTGTAGTGTCCTCCTTCGATAACAGTCTTGGCTGCTGTCTTGGCAATCTCAAGCAACTTGGAAGAACGCTCCGTATTGTTGGTTGCCTGATAACCATTGGTATGGAACTTCTGCCATGTTCCCTCGAAGAGGGCGACACGAGAAAGAAACGCATAGGCGGCATCCTTACAAAGACGGCCGGCCTCCGTTGGTGTCTCCGGCAAGCCTTCGGCAGCCTCCTGCAAGTCTTTCACACATTGGTCGATCACCAAGCCACGGTCATCACGTGCAGCGTTCATCGCAGGCGAGTCCATATCCACAGGTTCGGTCAGCAGGATGGCATTGCCATAAAGCTGCACCAACTCAAAATAGCAGTAGGCACGGAAGAACTTTGCCTCCGCCACTGGCACGGCAATAGCAGACTGATTGCCAAAGTTGGCAGCATTCTTCAACAGCAAGTTGGTATAATAGATATGCTGATAGAGGTTCTTGTAGTTGTTGTCCGACTGAGGAACCGTGTTGGTTCCCTGACTATAGACGTTGGCATTGGCACCTGCTATCAAGTCGCTTCGGGTATCACTGTGAGGGCCGTCGCTTACCGCATACTGGTAGGAATCACCACTCTGTATGTCGTGGGTATAGCTATAAAACTGGTTGGCGAACAACTGGAAGTTGGTAGCCGAAGACCAAACGGTGTCATCGTTCATCTGTGCCTCTGGCGAGAAGTCGAGACAACTGGTCATAGCCATCGTCATCATTCCCACACAGGCCACCTTGATTGTATTATATATCGTTTTCATAATCGAATTTCTTCTAAATGGATAATTTAACATTCAACTGTTGACATTCAACATTAGAAAGTAAGGTTCATGCCGAATGTAAAGTTACGCGTGAACGGATAGCGATTTACGCCACTGGCATCTCGCTTTGCCTCAGGATCCCATCCACCCGTTATCTTGGTGCTCTCCCAAAGGTCTTCACCCGTGAAGTAGATGCGAGCCGCATTCACAAAACCAATCTTCTTCAACACCTGCGCCGGCAGATTGTAACCCACGGTGAGGTTCTTCAGTCGGATGTAACGTCCATCCTGCGCTGTCAGGGAGTTGGCCTGATAGTTGTAACTTACGATATTGCTGTCTGTTGTGTATGGGTTATAGTAGGCATTTGGATTTTCCGGTGTCCACGTGTTTCCGATACCACTTGCCGTCGTGTTGGTATAAAGTGAACGGAACGGCACTGTGAATGGGTCGATACCACGATATACGAAACGGTTGGCAGAGCCTTGGAACACGATATTGAAATCAAATCCCTTCCACGATGCTCCGGCATTAAACGAGTAAGAGATTTCCGGAGTGTCGCTACCCAGATAGATATAGTCCTTATAGTCGAGCACGCCATCACCATTCTCGTCACAATACATATTGTCTCCCACACGGAGGTTATTGGGCATACCGATACCATTGTTAGGATAATATTTTTCCACGTATGCCTTCAGCATCTCCTCGTTCTGTATCTTTCCACCATAGCGAAGACCGAAGATGGAGTTGAGCGAATAGCCCTGCTGCGTACTGGTATAACCCGATTTCAACACAGAGGTCCCTCCGTAGTCGGTCAACTCATTGCGAGCGAAAGTAATGTTACCTCCTATGTGGTATTGCACCTGTCCGATTCGCCCATTGTAGTTGATGCTACCCTCATAGCCCCAGTCCTTAAACTTACCCACGTTAGCTGTTGGTGCGGCATCACCAAGGATAGCAGGATAAGACATGGCCACCAGCATATTGTCGTTCTTCTTCAAGAAGGCTTCCACGGTACCTGTCAAGGCCCCATTGAAGAATCCAAAATCGAGAGCCACGTTATAGTTCTTGATGCGCTCCCACTGGCGAGTAGTAGATGCAAACTTGCCATTAGTCTTGATGGTGGTGAGTTTGTCGTTTCCTACGTATGCTCCATTCAATGTGTTTAGATTGTAGAACTGATAACCGTCATAATTGTCGATACCGCTCTGCGAACCCATCTCGGCATAAGAAGCACGGAGTTTCAGGTTGCTCAACCACTTCACGTTCTTGAGGAAGTTCTCTTGGTTAATACGCCAACCAATGGAAGTTCCCCAGAAGAAATCCCAACGGTTTTGAGGCAAGAACTTGGAACTGCCGTCATAACGACCATTGAACTCAAAGAGATACTTGCTGTCGAAATCGTAGTTGAAACGTCCAAAGTAGGACATGATGGCTGTACGGTAAGAATTTTTCTCATCGCCCGTCAGCGTCAACGTGCCGTTACCGTTGATTACGTCTAGTCCGTCAAGAATATCGGAATAGTTGGCACCAAACTTCTCTGTGTCCGTCAGCTCATACTGGGCACCTAAAGTAAGACTTGTGTTATGCAGCTTTGCAAAGGTCTTATGGGCATTGACGAAACCGGAGACGCTATAGAAGTCAGTACGGGCGGATGTCTGCTGATAATAAGATTTCTCCTGAACAGGATCTTGCAACACCTGTGTATCACCAGCATAATTATAATAGGTGATGGCATTGGCTACCTTACGGCGACGTGCCTCGTTGGTATTGTAACCCACGTTGACGTTAGCATCGAGCCAATCGGTAATCCTGGCCTTCAAGGTTTCGCTGATATTGAGGGAACGAACTGAGAGCTTGTTGTCGCCACCATATTGCACCTTAGCCACAGGCGAAGCCCACGTACCCCAAGCGTAGGGTTTGCCATCCATGGTGGTCAGTGGAAGACCAGGCATAGGAAGACTGGTGCTCAATGCCGCGCCAACCTGTGTAGGAGCCACCTGCTCTTGGCGACTGAAAGCGATGCTGCTTTCAAGTGTAAATATCTTGTTGAGCTTATTGCTGTAGTTCCAACGGATGTTGTAACGCTTATTGTTATTGTTGCCATATTGCAGGGTAGACCCGTCGTAGAGGAAACTGCCGGAGACACGGTAAGCACTCCTGTCATTTCCACCTGCCAAGCTCAAGCTATGATTGGTGCTCCACGTACTGCCGAAGAGACTGCCGAGCCAGTCTACGCTATCATCAAACACGAAGTCGCTAACATCCGTAAAAGCTGACTGTCCGAAAGGATTGGTAGTCTTTTTCACATCAATATAGCTACCTTTGTATTTCTTGGCAAGAGCAGCGTATGTGTACCAAACATTACTGGTCTGATTATCATTGACAAGAGCCTGCTGCACACCGTCTGCCCATTGGTCTATATTACAGAGTGTAGGCATCAAACCCACGGTTTTTAAGGTGGCACTGCCGCTATAGTTTACCTGCAGTTTGCCCTCCTTGCCCTTCTTGGTGGTGATGAGCACGACACCACCTGCCGCACGCGAACCGTAGATGGCAGCAGAACCATCCTTCAAGAAGTTGATGCTCTCGATGTCATCGGGGTTGAGCAAGCGCATCTCGCTTACGCTGTTGGCTGCCACACCGTCGATAACCACAAGAGGCTCGGTTGAGTTCATCGAAGAAGAACCGCGCAGATTCAAGTTCCAACTCTCATCGCCAGGAGCCGAAGAAGAACGAGTAATCATCACACCTGGCACCTGACCTTGCAATGCCTGCAAGGGAGACGCCAAGCCACCCTTTCCTTCGAAAGCTTTGGCATCGACCACCGTTACGGCACCCGTAAGCGACTCTTTCTTCTGCACGCCGTAGCCTACCACTACCACTTCCTGAAGTATTTGTTTGTCCTCGCCCATGGTCACGTTCATCACCGCGTTCCGTACTGTAAGGGTTTGGTCTGTAAATCCCACGTAGGAGAACTTGAGTTGTTGACCGCGATCCACCTTTATGGTGTAATGGCCATCAAGATCGGTAATCACACCGCCTTGCTTGCCTACAATCTGCACCGACACGCCAATAAGCGGTTCGCCCTTTGTGTCCACTACAGTTCCTTTTACCTCAAACTTCTGCTGTTGCATGTGCGTAGCAAGGCTTTGACCGTCTGCTGCCATCACTGTCTGGCAAGGCACAGCCACACCTGCAAGCATACACATACTTAAAAGGCTATGTTTCATAAGTTCTTATTTATGTTTTTAAGTTTTATATTCTAATCTTTTTATCTTGACAACTATTTAGAGGAGTCAAAATCAAATAATCTTACTCAGGTATCGTTTCATTTCCCTTGTAGAAAGATATATGTGAGTTTCAACAGTACGCTTGCTGAGATTGAGCCGCTGAGCTATCTCATCGGCAGAAATCTCCTCGTGTTTGTACATCTTATATATATTGGCACGTTTCTTAGCCATTGCCGCAAGCTTTTGGTTTTCAAAACGCAACATGTCTCTTGCCTCAATACGTACTGCTGGCGACTGCTCAAAACTCGAAGCCATGCAAGAAGCCATGTCGCGACAGCTTTCACGCACAAAAGCCTTGTGGCGAGCATCGTCTATTATCATGCGCTTTGCCATGACGAAAAGAAGATTCTTGGATGTTTCCAAAGAGATAACGTCAAGCGACATCACCTTGATGAAAAGATCTTGCAGCATATCCTCAGCTGCCATCACATCGTGAGTATAGCTCAGAAGATATAACTTGAGATCTGCATAATACATCTTATAGACAGATTCTACTACCTTGCGGTTTTGGGGGATATTGTCAGTTTCCATATTACGTAGGTTTTTACTTTTCGTTTGCAAATATAAAACCTATTTCCATGGTGGGCAAAGCTTTTGATATAAATCAAGACCAACTAAATTTACACCTTGTCCATTTTATACAGACTGCTAAAAATCAACAACTTACCAATAGTTCATCTAATTTAGACAAATTGGATGAACTACGAAAAACATACGACACAATACTTTTACGGCAAGAATATCCCAACGGGTTTGCGTTCGTTTGCCCTATCAACTACACATCAAAGTTGGATATTCTGCTTCTTGAGATATTCTGTAGGTGTCATGCCTTCTACACGTCGGAAGGTGCTGAAGAAGCTCGACTTCTTGAACCCACATTTCTCGCTCAGAGCTGTCAAGGTATAACGCTTGTATTCACCCTCACCAATGAGTCGTTTGAATTCATCCAAACGATATTGGTTGATAAATTCATAATAGTTTTCCTTGAGATAGAGACTGAACACCTGACTCAGTTTACTTGCCGACAAACCGAGCACCTCGGCAAGGTCGCTCATCTTCAGGTCTGGATTCTTATAGCTCTCATGCTCCTCAATGTAAGCCTTCATCCTGTTGGCTATATCCGCGAATTCTTCCTCGTCCACCTTTACCCTGGCATATTTCTGCGAAGCATTAGCAATGGTCTCCGGCACATCCGGCCCCAAGTCTTGTCGTGCCTCCAATTCGGCCTTTTCTTGCTCTGCCTCAACCAAAGCTCCCTCTATCTCGTTGCGTTCATTCAAGAGTATACGCGTGTTTTTATGATAGCGGCGCCACATCAACAGCAAAACAACGGCTATAACGAGGATAATAACTTCCATTATGGCAAGCCATGACGGAGAAACCACGACAGTGTAGGTTTTCTCAGTGCCTGCAGCCCCAGCCAAACGCACCGTAAGATGATGCTTGCCCGGCATCAGGTTGGCAAGCACTACATCCTGGCCATCGCTCACGCTGCGCCAGTCCTTCTCTCCATCCACTTTATACTGATAGAGCCTGCCGAAAGGACGAGCATAGTCTTGCAGAAGGACTCTAAACGAGAGCTTGGAAGAAGTAAAATTCCAGTCGAGCGAGATATACCGGTCCTCATTGATGTCATCCTCTGGCGAATAGCCCATCAGGTCGCTTCCCTTGCGGATGTCATAAAGACATACTTGGTATTGCCGGCTATGCTGCCATTCGTTCAGGGCTCGCTGGTTGACCTTCATCAAACCATTAGAGGTCGCAATCCAAATATTTCCGTTGGCATCCATCCCCACGCCATTGGAATTGATAAACTGGCACATCAGACCCTCCCCATAACTAAAATGCTGGAGATTTTGCAGCTTGTAGTTCATGCGATACAAGCCCTGGTCGGTGGCATACCAGAAGTATCCCTTCATATCATCGAGGAAGCCATAGCAAGTGCTGCCTTCCAATTCCCGAGGCAATGCTATCTCGTCAAAGTGGGTCATAGAAGGATTGGTATAGAAGAGTTTGGCCTGCTTGGTAAAATACATCAAGCCATCATGACCACTTACACAATTCAAGTTATTTTCCGCATTGAAGAATCCTTTCGGGAAATGAGAGTTCTCAAAGGTTTTGGTAGCTGCCACATAGAGAGATACGCCTTGCGAACAGACCCAACCATTGCCTTTGTTGTCAAACTTGAAATTAACCACGCCACCGCTCAGTCGCGAGTTGTTCTCCGTATATCTCACCATGCGCCCTTCGCCATCCCAGACGAAGACACCTTCGCCTGTACCAATCCACAGTTTATTATCACTACTTATGTCAAAGGAAGCTATCGTTGCCGTGGTCAGCAATGGTTCGTTAGGAATCTGAGACACCGCAAACGTCTTAGGATTCAAGATACACAAGCCTGCATCGTATGTCGCAATATAATACTGTCCCTTGAAATATGTGATATTGGTGATGATATGCGCACCATTCATCTGCTCGGGCACAATGAGCTTGACCACACGCTTGGCCTCATCTATATAATACAAACCCTCGTTAGTGCCAATCAACTTCACTTTATTGCCAATATAGAACGAGCGAACTGTCAATCCCTCGGTCGTGAAGTCACCAAAGGTATAACGCTGAAAGATGGGAGCATAATGATAGGTATAGCACATGCCAAAACGATAAAAGCCAAACCAGTTGACTCCCTGCTTGTCCTTGGTGAAACAATAAACGGCATCGCTGGGCAAGCGGTGTTTCCTGTCCCCCTTTGTATTATATACTTCCTTTACTTGTGCCGTCTTGCCATCCAAGACGAAAGCGCCGGAGCCGTCGGTGCTGACGGTAATTTCACCACTGTCGGTCACCTGGAGCGTCGTCACCACATTGCCCACACCCGATATGGCTTTGGGCACCGTCTTTTTATAAGGATTATATACAAATAAGCCGTTGTTCTTGGTGCCTATATAAAAGTTGTCGCCACAAATCGCCACACGATTCAATGCAGAGCCGTTCGGCATCTTGTCGGCAATCACATAGGAACAGAACTTGCCCGTTTGGGGGAAATAGCAGTTGAGGGCATAACGACTGAGAAACCAGATGTCGCCTTTCCTGTCAGCCACGATGGCACGCACTCCATTCTCCACACCCATACGGGATGCACCAACGGTAATCGTCTTCAGCTTGGTGCCGTCATAGACATGAAGTCCCTCACGATTTCCCACATATATTCTGCCTTGGCTTGCCAATATCGCCTCACCTTTATTCAATTCCCTCAATATCTGACGGAACTCCTTGTCACCTTTTTTCTTCTCGAAGATACCTTTTCCTGTTGCCGCCAAGATAGAATGCTCTTCACTCTCACAAATATCAAACACATAGTTGGGATAACTACCGTTACTACTCATCTGGAAGGTAGCCATTCGCTTGCCATTATAGAGGCTCACGCCATCGCTTGTGGCAAGCCACATGCGCCCTTGATAGTCGGGCATGATACGGGAGACGGATTCTCCAGAGAGTCCGTCTTCCTTGGTCACGAAATGGAAAACCTCCTCGTTGACGATGTCGGCATGAATGCCCACAACGCCAAGGAAGAGGAGTATAAATAGCATTATGTAGTTCCTAATCAACTTCATGGTTTTTATCTTCGCAAGGTTTTTATACCATAATGGTCTTCATTCTATTGCAAAGATAAAACATATCTGAGAAAAACAGAATAATTATCTGTTTTTTTGTTTCTTACACTTCAATTTACCTTTCTTGTTATTTCTGCCAATACACTGCATAGCGGCAGTGATGGGCATCATAAAAAGGTATAATTTCTATATTTTTTCGGTTAACATACTTTGCTTTCTCTACAGTTGATGCAGGAATTTGGAAGTTGAAGGTATAATAATCGTTGTATTTCGTCGGGTCGCTAAAAGGATGCTCCACGGCATCGAGCTTGCCTGCCATCACTACAGGGCCATATACCAACGCCACCTTGGAGGCATCGTCCTTGGTAGCCTCTTCCCGCAACTGCATTCCGAAGTTCACTTCTACCCTATCGCCAGCCTTCCAAAGGCGAGAGATGGCCACATAACCATAAGAACCCCTGGTTGCCTTCACGCTCTTGCCGTTCACCTTTATTGCCATCTTTGTTGCCCACGAAGGATAACGAAGACGAAGGGCGAAGTTTTTTTGCTTACCCTCAATGGTGAGAGTGGTGGTAGACGAAGCAGGGAAAGCGGTCTCTTGCACGAGCGTTGTCCCCTCCCAATCCACCTCGGACGGTATGAAGAGGTTGACATAAAGGCTCGGACTCTTTCCCTTGTTCTGCTTGTTTGCGTCAGCTTCCGAATGGAAATAGATGCTGGAGGCATACTTCACATGACTCTCGAAGCCACTGCCCACGCAGCACCAAAAGCTGTTGTCCTTGGTAGAGTACAGGCGATAAGCCCCCGTTTGCAGTGGAGTGAAATAGCAAACCATACCTGTTTCCGGGTCTTGCTGACCGAGGATATGATTGTAAAGCGCACGCTCATAGTAATCGGCTATCTTGCTGTTGGGACTCCAAGAGAAGAGATGGTCGGCGAGTTTCAGGAGATTGAACGTGCAGCAGTTTTCCCCGTCATAGCCAGAGAGATGTTTGCTTTGTGCGGATGGATTGAAGAGATGTTCCTTGTCCGACAGCTCACCCGTCACGAAGGCGTGGTCGTTTACCAAAGTCCAGAACAAGAGTTCCGCTGCCTTGCGACTGTCTTCCGCCCCAAACATCTCATAGCTTCTTGCCTCGCCCAAGAGTTTCGGGATAAAGGTATTGGCGTGATTGGTGCCGAGGTCGTTGTTGCCAGCCTTCAGCGGGTCTATCTTCTCGTTGTGGTAAAAGAACTTAGCCACCCAGAGATATTTCTCATCATTTGTCAAGGCATAAAGCTCGTACATCGCTTCGTTGAATCCACCAAACTCGTTGCGTATCATCTTCTTGCGAGTTTCCTCAGAGAGGGGTTTGAGCTTGTTGTAAGCCCAGTCGCCCATCCCCTTTGCAATCTCCAGAGCCTGTCCGTTGCCACAGAGTTGATACTGGTCTATCAAGCCTTGCACAATTTTATGCAAGGTATAAAAAGGTGCCCAAACACTCTTGCCTTGTATATTCCTGTCTATCAAGCCTTCGGCAAAGGCACTCAGATAGCCACCTCTGCCGCACGCCTGCTGCACCTCAGCCAATCCTCTCACGATGCTGTCCGCCTTCGCCTTCACTGCCGCAGAAGCAGTCTGAGCATAAAGCGTAGCATAAGCCGAGAGGAGATGACCTGTGGTATGGCCACGGAGGTCGCAGTCGAGCGATTCCCATCCTCCGAGCTTTTGCACGGTCATATACCCACCCTCCTTGCTGGAGAAAGTACCAGATGTGTTGCGGAAGCTATGCAAGAGACGGTTCACCGATATAGACATCATCCAAGCCGAGTCCCGCTTCATGTTCTCCTGAAAACGGGAAGGCAGGAGATGCACCTGCGACAGTTTGAATGGCTTGCATGCCATTACCGCCGTCTGCCTGTTGTCTGCCTGTTGACGGGCACTCAATGACATGGCAGAGACAACCATCATGGTTAGGATAAATATCTTCTTCATACTATAAATATTATCTTTTATCCTTGATGTAATTATTCTTACTCCTATGCGAAAGTTATGTTCAGCGTCGTTGAACATAAACATCTCATAGATGCAAATACACTTTTATATAGGATAGCAACCTTTTCCTATTAGGTATCTTTATTTATTATTATCATACGTATCAGGTTATATTATTACGTAACAAGAAGCATACTTAAGCAAGCAAACACCCAAAAGCCCCGACCACATCGCTGTAGTCGGGGCTTTCTCCTTTAATCTTTTATCTTACACAATACTTACTTTACCGTATTCAAGCGTAAGGTCACTGGCTTCATTCCATTAGCCTCAACCTTTAGTTGGATTTCACCCGCATCCTTTCCTGCTTGCACCAATACCTGGCAATATCCATTGAAAGCCTTTCGGTTATCAGCCTTCTCTGGAGCATGGCTGTTAGGGTCGCCATTACCAACACCTATGATTTTGCCATTGCCCGAAACAGAGAAGCGCACCAAGTTATCAGCAGTTGGCACTACCCTGCCCTTATTGTCCTTGATAGCGACATTCACGATAGCGACATCCGTGCCGTTTGCTTTCAAAACATTTGTGTCGCTAACCACCAACAACTTAGAAGCAGAGCCTGTTGTCTCGACAACATTCTTAACCACCAACTTGCCATCGCGCCATCCTTTTGCCACCACCTTGCCAGGCTCATATATCGCCTTCCAAGACAATCTTTCAAAAGGCTTGACGGCACGACGGCCAAGACTCTTGCCATTGACTATCAGCTCCACCTCATCGCAATTGGTATAGCCCATGAGCTGGATTTCCTTGCCCACCTTATCATGCCAATTCCAATGAGGGAAGATATGAAGCACATTCTCATTGGTCCAAGCAGCCTTGTAAGCATAATAGGCATCCTTAGGGAAGCCGCACAAGTCCATGATACCGAAATGGGAAACGACGGTAGGCCATTTATAATAAGGTGTAGGCTCACCACGATAATCAAAACCTGTCCATGCGAACATACCCGTGAGGAAAGGATACTTCACCACATCAGCCCAGTCGGCTCCAGGGAGAGTTCCCCAGCCTACACCATTTCCCATATTGGAAACGATGCCTTTGTCCTTATCGTCTGCATACTCGCCACGTGTAGCCACGAAACTTGCTGTCTCTGTCACAAGCATCAAGCGGTCCGGATGTTGCTCATGGTCCTTCACGTATTGATTTCTACGCTGTCCATAGTTATATCCCACTACGTCCAACACACCCCCATAACCATTGTCATTCCATCCATGGTTCATACCTGCCGTCACTTGGCGAGTAGGATCAAGAGTGGCTACAAAATCCTTCATGGTCTGCAGGATTCTTCTACCCATAGCGGTACCCTCAAGCGTTTCCTCGTTTTCCACACTCCACATAAAGACAGAAGGATGATTACGGTCACGCAATATCAAAGTCTTCAAATCCTCCAATCCTTCTTCCGTACTCGACAACAATCTATTCTCGTCCAAGAAGAGCATACCCTCACGGTCGCAGATGTCCATAAGTTCGGGTGTTGTAGGATTGTGGGCTGTTCGATAGGCATTGCAACCCATCTCTTTCAGCAACTTAACTCTATATTCATGCAACTTGTCAGGCATTGCCACGCCCACTCCTGCGTAGTCTTGGTGATTGGCAGTACCCTTGATACGATAATGCTTTCCGTTCAGATAGAAACCATCCTTGCGCACCTCCACGGTACGGATACCAAATGTTGTCTCGTATGTATCCACAACCTTACCATCAGCAACAACCTCCGTCATTACCTTGTAAAGTGTAGGACTTTCTGGCGACCAAAGCTTTGGCATACTTACCTCGCCATCCTGCTCGACAACAGCTTGTTTCAAGCCATCTACCTCCACTGACTTCTCTTGCACGTCCAATTGTTTCCCTTGCATATCGCAAATCTTGGAAACAAGCTTCAGTTTGCGAGAGGTGTTGTATTCATTCGCAACAGTTGTTTGGATACGGACAGTTGCCTTCGCTTGCGAAATCTCTGGAGTCGTAACATAAGTACCAAAACGACCGACATGCAGCCTGTCTGTTTTCGTCAGCCACACATGGCGATAGATACCACAACCTTCATACCACCAACCTTCATACTCACGAGCATCCACCTTGACAAGGACTACGTTCTTGCCTTCATCGCCATATCTGAGCACATCGGTCAAGTCATAGCTTGAGGGAGTATAACCACTCAAGTGATGTCCCATCAAATGACCATTGACCCAAACGGTGCTGTTGCGGAAGATACCATCAAACTCCAAGGTTATCTTCTTGCCCTCATCAGACTTAGGAATCTCAAACTCCTTTCTGTAGAAGCCGATGCCTACAGGCAAGAAGCCATGAGCCACGACATTCTCAGGCATTTTCTTTGCCTCATCATCCTTAGGGAATGCACCTTCCACGCACCAGTCATGAGGCAAATCCACCTTACGCCAATCCGCTTGATTATACCCTACTGCCCTATCCTTGTCAGAATAGGCGATGTCGGCATCCAATATCGGTTTGAGTTTCACACCTGCATCCGTAAGTCCTCCATGCTTTCCTGCCTTGACGGCACGCTCGATTCGCAAGTCGCCAAGATGGAACGACCAATCGAAGTCGAAGCATTCCTTGCTTCTTACAGACTGGGCAAATGCTCTAACAGGCATACACAGCCAAACACAGCAGAGCATCACCAAATATATAACACTCGTTTTCTTAAGATACTTTATCATGATATACAAATTTATAGATTCCACGTTTATTAAACTCTTTCACCTTTCCAGCCAACACCATCTTCACCTTGCAGCCCGATGGTATCTCTATCTCCGATTCCTCATCCTTTGAGATTCGCAAGGAGATAAAGCCTTCCTTGACTGGGATTCTGGCATTCACCTTATTCAGATGCAACAACTGAGGATGGAAATCATACACATTGAGTTGTTTGGTTGACTGTTTGAATCCCAAGATTCCATTCAATATCCCAACAACCACTGGTGCTCCATTGGCTCCATGGCATAGGCTCAAGCCATAATCACGAGCATAGAATTTCAATTGGTCTGCACGGGATGCCTTTGGTGAGAAATTCTCGGCGAAGCGAGTATGCCCTTGGTTCATCCAATCGCCAAACACACGATTAAGGAATTGCCACATCTCTTTCACATAGCCAGCCTTGGCGTATGCCAACATCTCATAGCCTTTCTCATAACTCACATCCTCATAATAATGTGGCAAATGAGGCAAGACTTCCGAAAAAAGGTTGTCTATATGCTGCTTCGGGAAGAGATCCGCCAAAACCGCCCAATACTGGGCATGGTGCGAGATTCGCTCGTCTGGCTTGCCGTCATTATACGTTCCATTGATAAATGCCCTCTTTTCTTCATTCCAAAAGCACTTGACGATGTTCTTCCTCAACATCTCGGCTCGCTTTCGATATGTCGCCGCACGCTTTCCGTCTTTCCATTGGTCAGCGAAGAATGCAGCAATTTGACAGTTCAAGTATAACATCATCTGTGGATAAGATGCCACGCCACGTCCAGCAGGTCCATTCTTCATCGTCCAACCAGGAATGTAGCCTGTTGTTCCCTTATTACCTGCCACGAAACCATTGCCGTCGGCGATAGAGGTATAAAAGTCCATCAGTTGGATGATACGATCCTTATATTGCAAGGAAGTTGCCAAATCTCCAAATCGCTGGTAGTGCAGATACAAGCCTATGAGCGCATGCAGCGGATAATCCGTCACTCCTAGGTCAGAGGGCTTTGGATTCCACGGCATCAAAGCGACTGAAATTCCATTCTTGGCTATTTGGCTATCACCAAACAAATAGTTGCCAGCCAAACTACTCACGATGGCATCCATCGCCCAAGGCAAGAAGTCGCGCTTCACACCGTCCAGATAAAAGCCATGCATACTGGTATGCATCGTTGCCCTCGACATGTCGAAGAGACGATTGAGATATTCATCATCCGATTCAAATTGCATCTGATAGTCCACAGGGTGCAACTTAGCATGGAATCGAATGGAATCTATCTCCACCTTTCCAGTACTTTCCAAGACTGCATATCTCAAAGCTCGCTCTGGCAAGGTGATGCTAATGCCTTCCTCCGAAAGTTCATACTCAGGCAATGCTTTTTGCTCAAACCATCTCTTGTTTGTATTCAAAGCTTCCCCTGGCGTTTCACCTACCCGAACTTGCAACTGTCCTTGTCCCTTAGCCCTAAAAGAGACATTGCCTGTTTCTAGATGGTAGAAATCCACCAAGGCATAGCCATTCTTTCCTATCTCAACTCCATCATTTCCTTTTGAGGATGAATTACGCAAGGAAAAGATGTCCGTAGGCTTGATGATAAGCTCTTGCTCTCTTACATTGTCAGGAAATCGCAAAGGACTATTGTATCGCTTGTCACTTTCAGGAAGCGTCCAGTTCTTTCCATCCAAGCAAACTTGCCACCCTTGCATATTCTCCACTTCTTTATTGCCAGCCAACATGACGCAAGGAAGTTGGTTGTCCGTTATCACATCCACCTGTAATACGGAACGTCCAGAAGGCAACATCGCCATTTGGTTAGAGAGCGACACTTCTTTTCCATTCACTGTTATAGTGACTTTTCCTCTTCCTATCCACATCATCATCGAAGACTCACGTAGATTGACAACCTTCCTAAATGAAGCATGGTTTACGGGAGAGAAGAATTTTCCTGGATAGCCCACGTTCACACACCTCTCCTTCGACTTTGCCAAGCACCATTGTTGCAAGTATGCAGCCAACTGCCCAGGGTACCACATATAGCAGCTGTTCCAACTCTTTTCCTGTGCAAGCGGTATTTTTTCTACATTTCTATCTAAATATGGGTCGATGCTTGATAGCTGTGCTTTAGCCAGACAGGCTACCAGCATCACCACACTTGCCATGACATATCGTCTCATCATTTGCATAATAATCTTAAATGAATTATATATTCTTGTTCAACTCCAATGCCACCACGGTTATGTCAGCATGGAGGTTGGAAACTACATTTGGTAAGGTTACTTGGATTCCTTTCTGCTGTAACTGCACCTTCTGCTTCGTATCCAAGACGTATGCCTTCTTCACCTTATATCCCTTGTTGAGAGGTGGCAATATGAGACTCTTGTCAGCCTTGTTTCCAAGGATATAAACATATATCTTATTATCCTTGTAGCAGAAGCCATACTTGTCATCTACTGGTTGCCAAGGACCTGCCGTCGTTTCATAGACTGCATCAGATATGGAGTTGACCCAAGAACCAAACTTGGACAGCAGTTGAACCTCAGCATCAGGGATATGCCCATGACGGTCTGGCCCTACATTGACAAGGAGGTTGACATTCCTGACCACACAGTCGGCAAGGAAGCGTTTCATCCTTTCTACCGAAATCATATTCTTTGGGTCTTCCATACGCTTGGTATATCCCCAGCCAGGTCCCAATGTGATACACTTTTCCTGCAAGGTCTGGCGGATTTCTCCCTTGACTGCACCACCGCCCTCATCACAGGTATAGTCGCCTACCCAACCACTACGAGGGTTCATCACTATGTCTGGCTGGTATTTGCGAATCATACCTATCAAACCAAGATATTTTCCCGTTGCCTCATCCTTGTCCAAGAAATAAGGGTTCACTTGCCAAGCATTGTCTGATGACACATATTTATAGGACTCCCAAAACGAAGCACCATCACGGTCGCTACCTTTTTGACCTATCCAACCGCCGTCCCAGAAGAGCATGTCTATCTTGCCATAGTTAGTCATCAAGTTCTTGGTGTCTTGATAGAGTTCTTCTTTCATCAGTCGAGCATTCTCCTTATGCCAAGCCGCCGTAGTATAGCCAAACTTATTAGGCTTGCAATCCGTACCATTGATGTCATAATAACCAGGGTAACGCCAGTTGAGGAGTGTTTTGTAGATTCCCACCTTCATGCCTGCCTTGCGACAAGCCTTCACATACTCCTTGACCAAATCCCGATTTAATGTTTGCTTACTGGAGAAAGCATTCATCGACTTACTGTCAAACAAAGCATATCCATCGTGGTGCATCGTGGTGAGAACCGTGTATTTCGCTCCCATCGCCTTGGCTACACTCATCCATTGATTGGCATCATAATCCTTGGCATCGAAATAGAGGTCTCCACTCTCAGGATAAGCCAACTTGCGATACTCCTCAGGACTTATGCCCTTGTTCTCCATGTACCATTCGCCTACGGCTGGTCCTGCATACAAGCCCCAATGGATAAACATACCTATCTTGGCATCGTTCATCCACTTCATCTTCTCATCGCTCTGCTGAGTAACACCAAAGTCGGTAATCAAGTTTCGTTTATTCTTTGGCAAGAAGCCAGCAACCTTAGCTTGCTGATACTCACCGATACGTTCTACTTGAATCTCATCCACCCAAGCTTGCGAGCTGCCATCAAACACCACTTCCAAGCTTGGTGTGCGACGACCTGACGGAACGTTGACCACCTGTTCTACCTTCACCCAGTCAGGTTTGGCAGAAGTGACGCTGAAGTCATTGCCCCACTCATGGCTTTGTAGTGTAACATTCGTTTCGCCACTTGCCGTGCGAAGCCATGCCGTCACCTTATAAGAGGTATTGCCCGATATGTTGACAGGTATGTTCACCACCGTATTAGGTTTCAATAACAAAGCCTTGCCCTTATGAGAAGGTGCAGATACAACCTGGGCATCACCCTTGATTACATTCCATTTCTCGCAAGCCTTATCAAACGAGATATATTGGGTTTGAGCCGAAGCACACAATGCACTTACAGCCAAGATACATGTTAAAGTCTTTCTTTTCATCATAGTCACTATTTCATAAAGATGATTCGATATTCCATTTCTTGGGTTGTATGAAAGCGGAAGAGAGAGTTAGACAACATCTCCACCTCTACGGCATGACCTTTCCGGTCATATACTTTGATGTCTCGGGATGCTTTCGGAAGTCTTACCTTTGCATCCTTTCCTGCATCAGAAACTATCGTCGCTTGGGTCAGTTCTCCATCTTTCCATTCCATATCCACCTCGAAACCACCTTCACCTCTAACCCCCTTGACTTTTCCTTGTTTCCAAGCCTTAGGCAAAGCAGGGAGCAGTTTCAGTTCTGCATGATAGCTTTGCAAGAGCATTTCTGCCATAGCCGCCGTCGCTCCGAAGTTGCCATCTATCTGGAAAGGAGGATGAGCATCCCAA
This sequence comes from Oscillospiraceae bacterium, assembly GCA_963599465.1. Classification (GTDB taxonomy): domain Bacteria; phylum Bacteroidota; class Bacteroidia; order Bacteroidales; family Bacteroidaceae; genus Prevotella. Next base: position 45,992 of record CAVBXD010000018.1, read on the forward strand.
AGATTCTCATAGATACCTCCCACACCACTCATATCTATCTTCTGCACATCTGTCAGGCGCAAGGCACGTTGAATCAGCTGATGACAGCGTTCGCCATCCATACAACGAGCGAAAAGAGCTATCTTCCTAGCCAACTCCCAACCTGTTCCGTCATAACCTCGCCGATTGAGCGAGTTCCTTGCTGCCTCAAAAAGCACTTGATTGCTATCCGCCAAGAGTTCATCGCAAGGATAGAGAGCCATCAGATGAGAGAGATGGCGATGTGAGTCGTAGTCAGGGACCGTTCCTTGGCTGGCTCTGTGTACCAGAGCGTATGCCGTCCCACCAAAGGTGACGACAACGCTCTGCTAAGAGAGACTAAACCTATAAGAATTAATACAATTTTACTCATTTCACAAGTACTTTACGCCCATCTTTAACATAAATACCCTTTGCAGAAGGCTTAGTTCTGAATCCACGTCCTTGCAAGTCATAATATAGTGAATCATGGAAACGATTTCCTCCATTTTCTACTACATCAATGCCATCTGTACCCCCTATTGGAATCAGCGTAAAGATAAAATCCTCATAACTTGTTATCTCGGTACGAGACTTATCTACTTCTACTTTATCGTCTTTCCAATTCCAAAAGTAATAATCCCCTAAGCTCCATTTGGAACCTGTGGCCGCCAACTGGGTTATCTGAAAGACAACATTTCCTGAGCCATCATCATACAAGTCGTATGTATTCCATTCAGGACTGTAGGCATTGGTATGGAACTGGGCTTTCTCATTGATATATCTACCATCAAACTTGGAGGTCAACTTATAGTGTTCGCCATCCAGAGCCAATGTCCATATTTGCGTCTCGTCATCATCCTGAAGTTTTTCCTCCAAGACAGGACTAACACCAGCTCCTGCAATTTTAGGGTTCGTCCAATACAAGTTTGTACCTCTTTTCTTGAGATAATAGTCACCTTCGGGCACTTGATTCTTATTAGCGGTAATCGCTTCCCCTATTCGAAGGGTCAAGAAACGTATGCTATCTACAGATGCTGCTCCACCCTCGTTTGTATATTCGGCATAAACAGTAGTATCCTTCTCTATCGTCATGCCACCATTGAGATTACATTCATAACCTTTGGCGTTTTTCACATAATAACGCCATATTCCTGCATTAGAACCAGCTTGACAAGACAGAGTTATCGTACTACCCGAAAAGATGGTAGCTTGGCTTTCTGTCTTCCAGCCATCATAGGTCTTATCCTCGGAATGTGAAACATAAAAGTATTTTTGCACAGGGTCTGCACAGCAGTCACCATGCACAGCGATACTAAACATCTGAGTAGAAACCGTTCCATTTGGAGCCTTGTAAGTAACACGATAAATGTTACTCTTAGCAGGAGTTACAGTCAGTTCATTCGTCTTGGAATCCTGAGCATTTACATCATTGCCCAAATTCCATGACCAAGAGCCACCTGTTTCGGTTTCAGGAACAACAGCCTTCAATGTCACGGTCGTACCAACATTTAGGTTGCTACAGCAAGACTTATGCTGTTCCTTGCCATCCACGACAACATACGGTTCCAGATAAGCAAGTCGTTTTCCGTCAGTACGAGCAGGAATGACACTCATCAAATGAGTGAATCCCAAATGGTCAACACCACCTTCGTCCAAGTCTGCCGTATTCGACTCAGCCATCTTGCGAGAGTAATCCATTTTCATGCCCTTGACACCCTCATAATGTCCAATGACACGATACCATACCGGACGATACTGACCACGAGAGCCACTAGAAGCCTCTAATAAAGAATACTCAGAACGGTTGTTGACGGAATTATCACTTTTATAATGATACTTGGTAAAAGGTACCTCACATTCCTTATCAAAATTATAAAGTGCCGTACATTCAAGACCTGCCGCAAGACGATTGCCCATCCAACTCCAAATATCATCATCTTGACTCCATGCCGTCTGACAAATATCAGCAATCTCACCAACTGTCATCGTGTTGTGTCCTTGGTCTCTTCCTAGCTCTTGCATTTGCCCAAGCCATAATTTACCATCACCATGAATATCGACACCACGCTCATCTTGATGAAGCTTGTAAACAAAATTGCCTAAATATTCATTATAGCCATTGTCACGATACTGACCATCCGCATCTTCCAGCACTACAGGATAGGAAGCATAAGGTTCCTGCGTATAATCCCACCATTCCGTATGTTTATAATTAGGATTGCACTTAGGATTTTCTGGCACCATATCATACTTGATGAAAGAGCTACCAACATTATAAACATACACATCATCACAAAGAACCCCGATGCTCATAACAGACAAAGCGTTGGCTAGTCCCCAGTTGCTCCAATATCCTCCAGGATTGACTGCATTACGAGTATAGAGAAATCTTATATTACCAGAATAGAACACATCCAGCATCCATTTCTTAAACTTGTTGAAATCTTCCTCTTTCCAACCTTCGTAACTGCGCATGATTTCTGCCACTTGAGCAAATTGGTAGCCCTGCAATCCAGAAGCCAAAGCAGCATTGGTATCACCAGTGACACGCTTACAAACACTTGCCCATGTATTGAGAATGTTGACGGCAATATCACCATATTTAACCTCGCCTGTCAAATTCCATAACAAAGCATACTTATAAGCCAACTGTAGGCGATATGCGGTATTTTTTGTATTATTTGGACTGCCGTTATTTCGAATAATCTCAGTAGTTGCCCCTGGGCTCGTATCCGTATTCGTCTTTGCCCATTCCACAAGCGCATTGTATGCTTTTGTCACAACAGGTTGCCCTTCAGCAATTTGCTGCTTTACTCGCTCAAAGTCTTCTTGCGAATGAAAACCACCTGGATGACGGAAACCACGATTGATTCCTTCACTATTAATCTGTGCCGTGGCCGACAAGCTAGCCAATAACAAGGCACATATCATAAAATGCTTTTTCTTCATATCACATTGTGTTTAGCAAAAGCATGCCATTTCTCAGAAAATGGCAATGCTTTTAGATGTAACTTAATTCATCGTCCCATGACTCTAATCTCTGCCAAAGATACGTATGGAGCACGATAGCTCTCTGTTATCACACACTTCAGATAACGACCCTTTACAGGTTTATCCAAGGTCAATGCCTTACCCTGTGGAATGGCAGTCTTCTCGTAATTGATGTCACCGATATGGCTGAAGTTCTCACCATCACTGCTCAGATAGAGTTCAATCTTCTTGCAATCGGTATTTCCACTACGTCTGTAGATTGTAACCTCAAGTATGTTGTTCTCTTCTTGCATATCTATCAACAGCCAATGAGGGAGAGGAGCATCTGGAGCCCAACTGCTATGCCAATAATTGTCCAAGTTACCATCCAAGAGAAGCTCAGGCTTTCCTCCATCTTTCTTATGAGTTGCATCGGAAGAAGACGTAATGGTCCAAGAAGACGTATCCAACATAAAGCCTTCAGGAAGCTTGCATGTACCCTTCTCTGCCACCTCAAAGGTATCAATACAATTCTCAATAGGAACATACAGGGAAGTAAAGCTTAACTCTGTTCCCAATTGTACATTGTCCAAGATGGTTTCTTGCTCATCACCAGGAATAAACTTCTTCACCGTATTTCCCTCCTTGTCAATGTAATACATATTTACGCCAACACAATTGGTCATGCTATACCATGAGACCTTTGCTTTGGAAGGACTTACAGCCTCAACAGAAGCGACACCTCTATTCACCAACTCAGACGCATAATCAGGTCCATAGATTTTTCTGGACATCTCTGAAGGAAGCGAATGATTGCCATAAATATCACGTGTATAGACCGTGAAGTTAGCTTCTCCCTCTTGCAAGTTGTCAATCGTAGTTGAGAGCCATTGGTTGCCTGTCTTATCTATTGGAACTACAACCGAGTCATTATCGTTCCATTTCACAACACAATCCTTCAACTTAGGATCGGCATCTACTAAAAACTTGACCTTGGCTCGTTGATTGCCAGAATATACTGTCAGAGAATCCGCTATACTGATATAGATGCGTTCACCTTGGTCAAGGTATTTCTGGAACACCTCGTTCTGGTCGCCACAGCTCACGAGTGACAATACTGCACCCATCAAGCCCAAGACCTTACATTTAAAACTATATCTTTTCATACGTTAAGTCATCTAATTTGTATTCATATTACTCATCCACAATCTTACCATAGAATGAAAGCTCATTGATGTTCACCATATCACCTCCACCCCATGTCTCATCTATGGTGAATCGGAGGTATCTAACAGCAGGAGCATCTTCATCAAACAAGTACTCATGACCCATCAGTGCATATTCAATGTCTGCTGCTGTCACCTCAAAGTCATCAAACCCAGAAGGTTTTGGAGTGATACAATGCATCAGATGAATCCAGTTCTTTGAATCCTCACGGAAGCCTTGGTTCCAATATTCTAAGTCATTGGCAGAATGCTCATCATAAACATCCTTAGGGTCGTCAGCACGTCCATAAACCTCCCAACGACGTGGGTTGTTTTGCGTATAAGGCCAATGGCCTCCACGTTGCCACAACTTATAGCGAGTGAGTTTTACCTTATGACCTAAGTCGATGGTAAAGTAAACACCATGACCAGAACCATTGGTCTTCGTATGCCAACCATTGACATCCACACCAGCTACATCATCAAACATCTTATCCCATGCCCAATTTCCACCAAGCTGTGTATTGTTGTCCTCTGGCATTAGGTAACGCTTGTAATCAGTCTTAGGTATCAACTGTTCAAAACGAGGAGCAAAAATACCAGAAATGGTATCTGACACATTATCCCAATGGTCTTTGATGATTACTGCAAAACGACGTTCTTGGTCATCAAATCCATGCAAGTCGTAGGATCCCTCCTTACTTTCCGTGGCAAGAACCTCAACCAACTGCATTTCTCCCATGTCATCAGCTGCATAAAGTTGCAAGTTAATGGCTGCCCCAGTCGCATTCTCCCACTTGATACCAATGCCACCAATACCATTGCTCATCACTATACTACGACCAACTGCATGAACAGGATTCTCCAAAGGCTTGATATTGACTGTCACAGGAGCAGAATAGTTCTTGCTTCTATCCACACAATAAAGCTGCACCTGATGCTCATCAACATCTCCATAGCCCTCAATCTTCAATTTATTCCCGAAACAAGAAGACTTCACATTGCGTTCCTTGCCTTTCATCGTATATCTCGCCTCCACATAGAGGAAGTCCTCATCCTTAGGCAAATTATATGAGATTTCAGCTCCACCAGGGATATTGGATACCTGAACATCAGAAACTTGACCTGGTGCATCACCGTCTATCGGAGTTTGTCCTATGACATCTTCGCCACAAGAGGCAAACAGAGCCAGAGTCATAAACCCGCAAGCAAACAGCGGCAATACCCATGCTTTTATATCGAAACTCTTTTTCATTGTTCTCTTCTTTTAAAGTTCTACAACTAATTTATTTCCATCCAGGGTTTTGCACCAAGTTTGGATTTTTATCAAGAGACTCTTGCTTGATAGGCCACAAATAGTTCTTTCGACTGAATGTAGGCTTCAAGTAGGTCACAACATGATAGTAATCATCGGCTGAGTTACCATTGCAATTCCAACCTGTGAAAGATTGGTTTACCTGATCTTCCAACTCCATCCATCTTCTCAAGTCCCAGAAAGCCTGCCCCTCGAAAGCTAATTCTATCAGACGCTCACGATGGATAATCTTGAGCAAACCCGACTTGTTCTTTGGCTTGTCTGGGTCATTGGAATATTTAGCCCAACTCTCGACTACACCTTCCAAGTGCGCACGTTTTCTCACCTTATCTATATAGTCATACACAATAGGATTGACTTGGTCTGAGTATTCCGTCAAGCATTCCGCATAGAGCAAGTACAAGTCTGCCAAACGAATGATAGGGAAATGGTAAGTTTCCGTCACAAAGTTCTGTGCATTGCTATATGTTGACTTAAACTGCACCAACTTTACAGGGAAATAGCCTGTCAAGTTATAGCATGACGTACCTCTCTTGCCACTCATCTCCGAACGACGTGCCTTGATTACATTTTGGTCTTTGTCATCAACCTTTCCTGCGCCAAACAACAAACTTCTATCGAAAGCCAAATCGGCATAGAATCTCACCTCACGGTTAAAGTTAAGTCCTGCAGTCTGCTCTCCAGTCTGCATATAGTAACTTTCCGAAGCAGGAATCTTCTGCACCTTGTAACGATTGGCATAGTCATACGTCTTGTCTTCGTCGATAGGCACACCCTTGTTTGAGTAGAACAATTCTGCCTGTTTCAAAGGAACGGACATTTCTGAAGTAACTGTGGCCGAAGTCTCATTGCTGACACTAGGCATTGCAGAACGCTGAATGTGGTCTGCCTTAGGAGCTGCACCCCAAATAATCTCCTTGTTATAATTCTCGGTCACCGCACCACGAATATCCATCTTATGCAAGGTAGAATCGTTCAAGCGATAGGTATCTCGGAATGTATAGAGACCATGACCGTTTTGCTCAGCGCACTCAATGGCTTCCAATGTTGCATCGGCTGCCTTCTTCCACTTCTCCTTGTCAAACTCCTGTGTGAAAAGATGAGTGCCTCGATTATCGACCACATCCTTGTAAGTGGCATTGCCATTAAACAAAGGACTTGCAGCCAATGCCAAGACCTTTGCTTTCACCGCCAAGGCGATAGGCTTGGTGATGCGCCCCATCTCCGTCAACTCATTGTCTATGCTCTCAGGCAAATCCTCAGCTGCTGCATCCAACTCATTAACGATATAGTTGACCACATCATCCACTGGCTCACGATATACACGTACCTCGTCTGGACTAGCATCCACTGGGATGTTTGTATCGGTAATAGGAATTGGTCCGTACATCTGGAAGAGCCAATAATGATAATAAGCCTTCAAAAACCGAACCTCTGCAATCCAACGTTTCTTTTCACTAGCAGTCAAGTCGATAGGCTTGTCCAAGTTCTCCAAGAAGATATTACAATTACGAATGCCCACAAAGAGGTTTTTCCCCTCGTTCTCTCCATCCCAATAGTTGAGATATGGTTTATTGGTATTCTGTTGTCCTGCCAAGATCCTATGCCCAGGCACCTGTAAGTCTGACCAATCGCTCGTACGCCACATATAACCGGAGTTTGTACAGATAGCCTCGCCACTGGCAAAAAACGCAGGATTGCTTGTATCACTACCATAGTCTGGCAATGAGTTATAACAAGTGAAAAGGAAACTCTCTGCATTATCGCGGTCGGCAAAGATATGATCCAGCGTTGGTGTATTGTCTGGCACCACGTCGAGATAATCAGAGCAAGAGCTCATCATCATCAAACTTGCGACGAATAGTATATTCTTAAGTTTCATAATTTTCTATTTTTAGTATTCTTTTGTTATTAGAAGTTCAAGTTCATACCTACGTTGAACACACGCTGCAAAGGATAGCCCATGCCGCTACTTCCCATTTCGACATCCCACATCTTGAAGTTGCTCCAGCAAAGGAGGTTGTTGCCACTTACATAGATTCTGCAAGTAGAGACGCCCACCTTGCTCAACCAATTCTTAGGTAAGGTATAGCCCACCTCGAAGGTCTTGAAGCGCAGGAATCCACCATTTCTCATCCACCAAGTACTACGTTGGCTATTGTTCTTGATTTCCGTATTGGAGAGACGTGGCCAGAATGCGTATGGGTCAGGATTTGCTTCCGACCAATGGTTTTCAGCGATTTCCTTTAGCAACAAACCACCTCCATTAGCCTGGATAAAAGGCGTAATACAAGAAGCATCCGTTATTTTACCATAGTTATTCAAGAAGAAAGAAGAACGAGCAGAGCCTTGGAAGAATACTGATACATCAAAATTCTTATAACCTGTAGAGAATCCAAAACCATAGTTAATCTCTGGAGTAGAAGGATAGCCAATAGGCACCCTGTCACGGTCATCTATCAATCCATCATTGTTGATGTCCTTGTATTTGATGTCACCAGGAGCATAATCGCCAAAGGTTTGCTTAGGTGAGTTCTTGATATCCGCCTCGTCTATGAAAAGACGTTCTGCAACAAGTCCCCACTGCTGGCTCAACTTTTGTCCCTCATATCTCAGCCATGGAGTTTTGGCGTAAGCAGGTTCCTCATATACGGTATATTTCGCCGTTGCATACGTAAATGTTCCACGCGCAGTCAACCACCAGTCTTTGTTGAATGAATGCTGATAATCGAGCGAGATATCCAAACCTGAGCCAAATGCCTCACCGATATTGGATTGAGGCGTAGCCGTCAAACCCATGGTAGAAGATATATTGGAACGTGTTTGGAGAATATTCTTTCGAGTCTCTCGATAATAATCTATCTGCAATTCCAAGTCTCTGAAAAGTCCTAGCTCAATACCGTAATTCTGCTTGTAAGCTGTCTCCCAAGTAATGTAAGGGTCGGCATAGCGAGTAATCGAGACACCACTCTTGGAATATCCGTTTTCTGTACCAAAGCTATATCCCTTGCCACTATCATTAGGACTAATCTGGGATAGGTAGAAGAAACGATCCTTGGAACTACCAATTTGGTCATTACCTACAAGACCATAGGTTGCCTTCAATTTCAGTTTGGTAACTATATCGGCAAACTTACCTTTCCAGAACTTCTCGTTTGAAACCAACCAGCCAAAGCCACCAGAAGGGAAGAAGCCCCAGCGCTCATTCTTGGAGAATCGCTCAGAACCATTCCAACCAAAGTTAAACTCAGCGAAGTAACGAGTGTCAAAGTTATAAGTGAATCGTCCCGACAATCCTACATTACGTTTTGGCAATGACAACTGCAAGGTAGAAGCGTTTCCATCCCTGTAATTACGCAACTGTCCTACGAGCAAACCACTTACTCCATGCTTGCCGAAGGTATTGTTGTAGTTGACAGCTGCCTCCATATAGGTCGTGCTATTCACCGTCTTGGTACCTTCCTCATAACTCAAGAATTCCTCACCATCCGTATTGATGGGAGCCAATGTATAGATGTCGCTCATTCTGTCATAAGAAGCCACCGTATAATAATAAGGCTTAATCTTACGGGAAGTATCGAAATATGCATAACGAGAAGTGTTCATCATGAAGCGAGCAGACAAGCCTTTGAGCAGGAAGTTCAAATTCTGCTTCAACTCCAACTGTGCCATCATTCTAGATGTAGAGTATTCCTTATAACCCTTGGTCATGTCTGCGTAAGGATTGCAAGCATCACCCATTATCGTATTACCATAAAGGATATGGTTCACATACTGATATTTTTCATCAGGAACATAGTAAGCTGGGAATGCAACTGGAGAACTCTTCATGACCTTGTGATAGAGAGCGCTACCACCATCCAACGGACCTGAATAGTCATCAAAGGTGGCATGCAAACGTACGATAACCTCGGTTGTAGGAGTCACATTGATGTTGACATTGGAACGCAACAAATACTTCTTCAAATCAATATTGTTGTTGTAGCTATTGCGCTTATCCACCTTCAAGATACCATTGTCTTGGGTAAAAGAACCTGCCACATAGTACTTGGCGACCTTGCCACCGCCACTCAAGTTGAAGTTGACACGCTGGTTGGTAGAATAATCCTTGAAAAGCATCTTCATCCAATCTACCTGTGGATAAACCAACGAATTAGCTCCATCCTCACGCATGGCTATCTCCTTTTGACTATAAGGAGCCGATGCCAAAGGATCGCGTGTAAGGGTTGCCTCATTGGCAAGTTTCATAAAAGTAATTGGGTCAGAGAACTCCAAGTTTCGTGTTGGAGAAGAGAAAGAGTTCTCAATACGGATATTGAGCTTTGCCTTTCCCTCAGCACCTTCCTTGGTAGTAACGAGGATGACACCATTTGCACCACGAGCACCATAAAGGGCGGTAGCTGTGGCATCCTTCATGATGGAGAAGGCAGCAATATCATCTGTATTCAATCGAGCCAAGTCATCGGTCGTCAACTCGACACCATCAATCAAAATCAGAGGGTCACGTGCCTGCTCAGAGAAAGTGGTAATACCACGAACGAAAAAGCTGGAGTTATCCTTACCTGGCTCACCTGTGGTCTGATAAGAAATCAAGCCAGACATTCTACCAGCCAAAGCCGTTGTCAAGTTGCTGCTAGGTACTTTCAAGTCAGAAACCTTCACTGTTGAAACTGAGGCGATGACACTCTCCTTCTTCTGCTTACCGAAAGCCACAATGGTTACATCATCCAACTCATTGTGCTTTTCCGTCATGGTAATGCTCAGATTGTTCTCCTGTCCTACAGTCACAATCTTGTTGTCCATACCAATATAAGACAATTCAAGTTTGTCGCCAACGGCAGCCTCAATGGTAAACTTACCATCAATATCAGTAATGACACCACCCTCACGACCCACTTTTTTGATGACAACACCAATAAGCGGTTCGCCATGACTATCAACCACAAGACCAGAAAGCTTTCTTGCAGAAGTACTGGATTGAGACACCTGGTTGGAAGTAGGGCTTGAATTACCTACCTGGGCTAAGCCTTCTGTTGCGAATGCAGAAGCAAAGGCTAACGCCAGTAAGAGTCTTTTGTCGTATCTAACAACAGGACTGAAAAACGGATTGTTTCGGTTCTTTTTCATCCTCTATGATTAAATAAATAATAGTTGAATAATTGTCACAAGTTTTTATTTTTTAGGTAGAGGCGACTAACCATGAAAGGTTGTCCCTCGTTGTCGCTTGCAAAATTATCTCAACTTCTCATAGAGGAAGTTATATTAATTCATACAAAAAGGGAAATAATTGATACACGAACATAACTTACTCGTTATCAACTATTTCCCTTATAGAAATATTTATAATTGCTGTGTGTATTGCTTAGGCGATATACCAATTTTTGCCTTAAATGCCGCTCGGAAAGACCTTATCTCATTGAAACCACATCTATCAGAAATCAAAGAAATATTCGTCTCGCCCCCTCGCATCATCTCTATCGCCTTGAAGATACGATACTCCACTATCATATCCACAACCGTCTTGCTGGTTATCGCCTTCACATTTTTATATAGTGCAGAATGGCTCATGCCTAATTCAGAAGCCATGTAATCGACACCGAAGTTTTCCTCGCACATGTGCTTGTCAATGATTTCCTTGCAACGGAGGATAAACTTCTGGTCCTCCTTCGAGTAATGACTCTCTGCCTGTGGCGAGGTCGAAAGGTTGGCATTTTGCAAGCTGCTCGTGTTGCGATTCAAGAATGACTCGATACGAGCCTTCAGGAACTTCAATGAGATAGGCTTGGTAAGATAAGCATCCGCACCATATCGGAACGCAGCTATCTTATCCTCATCCAAAATCTTTGCCGTAAACATGATAACAGGGATGTGTTGGAGTTTCTTGTCATCCTTGAACTTGCCCAAGAACTCAAAGCCATCCATCTTTGGCATCATCACATCGCAAATCACCAAGTCAGGCATCACATCCGCAGCCATTCGCAAGCCTTCCTCACCATCGCCAGCCTTGAAAATCTTATAGTCCTTACCAAGATAACGCTCCAGGAGTTGAACGGTCTCACGCTCATCATCAATAATCAAGATGGCTTGGGTAGCCGTTGGCGATTGAATTGTTCCTTCGATGTCTGCTAGTTCCAACTCCGTCTCATCCTCTTCATCCAACTGCAACTCACCTTCCACTATCGGCATTTTTGTGCTAGCCTTCGCTGCATTAGGTTGAGACAATGGCAAGACAACGGAAAAAGTTGAGCCTTTGCCCACTTCACTCTCCAAAGAGATGGTACCACCATGCAATTCTACCAAACTCTTGACGAAAGCCAAGCCCAAGCCATCGCCAACCGCCTTGCTGTTTTCATCTACCCGATAATAGCGGTCGAAGACTTTCTCTATCTGGTCTTTGGCTATGCCGATGCCTGTATCAGATACCAATAGTTGCATCTGCTGTTTCTCCTTGTCCTGCAAAAGTCGCAAGGTAACCTCACCTCCATCATTGGTATATTTGTAGGCATTGGCAACGAGATTAGAGAGTATCAACTCCACTTTCTCGATGTCAATCTCTGCACCCAAGGCTTCCAAGTCTGTCTCAAAACGGAACTTGATATTCTTCTGCAAGCATAACGCACGATAATCCACGGACAATCGCTTGCAAACCTTCACCATGTCTCGCCTAGAGATTTTCAACTTCAAACTGCCAGCCTCCATCTTCCTGAGGTCGAGGATGTTGTTCACCAACTTATTCAAGCGAACGGCATTGCGATACATGCCTCGCAAATAAGAATACGGAACTTGCACCGGTCGCTGGACGGAAGACAAGAGTTCCTCCAAAGGAGCCGTAATCAAGAACATCGGGGTACGAAGCTCATGTGTGATATTGGCAAAAAAGTTCAACTTGTCCTCGTTGTTCTTCTGAATCATCTGCTTCTCCAGTTCCTTCTGAGCCAACTCGTGCTGCTTTTCTTGCTCCTTGCGAGCTATCTCGAAGTTCTTTTCCTGCTCCTTTCGGGCAATCTCGTGCTTCATCTTCTGCTTTTCTGCATAATGACGGAAGACGGCATATACTATACCTATTATTATAAGGAGCCACAAAGCATGTGCCCACCAAGTATCATACCATGGAGGACTGACATGAATAGGTAACTTAGAAATCTGTTTGTTCCAAGTGCCATCGCCATTGGTCGTTTGCACCAAGAATGTATAAGAGCCTGGAGACACGTTGGTATAGGATACCTCACGCACATTTTCTATCACTCGCCATTCCTTGTCCAATCCTTCCAACTTATAGCGAAGCTTGACCTTATGCGGAGACACCAACTCGGGCACAGAAAGACGAATGGTGAAGAAGTTCTGGTCATAAGTCAGATGAAGAATTGTTGGGGTTGCCCCCAAAAGTGAATGATTCGAATGGTCGCCCCAAACATAAACATCATCAAAATACACACAACCATATTCCTTGTCATCATACATGTGTCTTGAATTGAAAGCAACCAATCCACTAACTGACCCAAAATACAAGTTATTCTCATCCTTAAAAGCTGCATTAGGCAGGAACTGGCTTTGCAAAAGATAATCTTCCTGTCCATAGACCTTTGTCAAGCCCGTCTTCAAGGCATAACGTACCAAACCTTTATCCGTTCCGAGCCATAAATTACCCATACCATCCTCTACTATACTCGCCACTTCCTTGTCATTCAAGGCTTCTCCTTGTAGTTTTCGACTCTTTCCATTCTGAATATTCAAGACATAGAATCCATCATCGAGCACCGAGTAAAAGACCTGTTCACCTTTTACATACAAAGAAATCGCCTCTGCATGAATCTTCTGTGGGTACTTTCTCACGATACGCCTATTCTTCAAGTCAATAGAAGTCAATCCCTTGGAAGTTATCACCCACAATAGATTTCCTGCAACTTTCGCTTGCATGACCCGCTCAGATATGACATTAGGGAAACGAGAACATTTCCCTGTTTGCTTATCATAAAGGAACAATCGGTCACCACAAAAGATGAGATGTCCTTGTTTGTCATCCAAGATTTTCCACATCGTATATAGTTTGGCAGGAGCCCCATTTACAAGAGGCAAGACAACATGCTCTATGTTTCCTGTCACCTTATTCATTCGGCAAATGCCGCCTCCATAAATACCAATCCAAAGATAAGCTTTGTCGTCATACAAGCCTACAATGTTATTGCCTGTCAACCCACTGTTAGCGGTCGTAAAGACAGAGGTCTTGTTACTTGACACATCATAAACATTCAAGCCACCTCCATCCGTGCCAACATATATTTTGTTTCCATCGGCACTGATGGCTGACACGACATTAAAGCTTAGTTGCTTATTTGCCCATGTCAAAGACTTGAAACTATCAAAACAATCAGAATGAACACAGATGCCCTCTCGATAAGTTCCTGCCCAAAGTGTCTTGTTCTTATCGACAAACAAGGAATGAATCGCATTACCAGCTATCTGGTCATAGTGAGGCTTCCAATCAGACAACAACTTACGATTTCGCATAGCCTTTATCCCTTGTCCATCTGTGGCGAACAAGGTCATATCCCTAAAATCCTGCACACATTTCACATGATTCGGCAATGCCATCGGAACTTCTTGCATCGAATAAGTACGCTTGCGCGAATCATATTCCAAAGAAAACGCCAAGGCTGTATGTCCATAACCCAAACCTACAAATATCAAGTGCTGGTTATGACTATAGTAGAGATTGCCAAAACAAGAATAATCCAATGGCTTGATAAAGCACTGAGCCTTCATGGTTAGGGTTTGGTTATCAAACAATACCAAACTTTTGTCAAACAATACCATCAAATGCTTATCATCATAAGGAGCCGCAGCCTTCACCCATTGTCCTTTAACAACATAATTCTCCCAAACAAGCGACTTGTCAGCTTGCTTATATAGAAGTTGCCCATGGTCATTAACTGCCCAAAGCCGTTTTCCCGAGCGAAATATTTCCCAAACATACGTAGAAGGCATTGACTGAGGGGCGCCTCCCTTCTTGACAACATATTGGCAATGCGAGAACTTTCTCGTTTTCAGCGACATATAGTCGATGCCGCCATTGACACCTACCCACAATCCATCATTTCCATCATAGCAAAGGGATTCCACGTGGTTATTTGCCAAACTCGCCTTATCTCCCTCCTTGTGACGATAGGTTGTAAAAGTCATACCATCATAGCGAGCCAATCCATTGAATGTTCCCACCCAAATGAACCCTTGCCCATCCTGGGCAAAGCACTTGCCAACACTATTTGGCAACCCCTCCGCCACATTCAAGTTGCGGAAGTACTGGGCAAAAGCCATCAATGGACACATCAATAGAGCAAATACAATATATAAATACTTAGTCTTCATCATCTATAGGTTTTCTCTAGTTATTTATTGTTGTTACTAACTGATAGATGGGTGCTAAGATAATATAATAAGTTAGAATAAACAAGAAAAAGTTGCTTGAAATGGGGCGGTAACTCTTTTTTTTACATAGTTACCGCCCCATTTCAAGTAACTTTTCATACTATTGGCAGGGCATTCTTTATTTCACAGGCACGAAGCGGAGGGCAGCGCCACCCGATGCCAGCAAGTGGAAGTTTATCGCCTTGCCAGCCTTGACGGTCATCTCTGTGGATGCTACCTTGGTGCGTGTCTTCAAACTTGGGTCATCGTTGTATATCTCCACACGATATTTCTTGCCTTTTTGTAAGAAATCAGCGGTATTGAGGGTTATGTCACGAGCCTGCAAGCCATTCATAGCTCCAACGAACCAATCATTGCCTGAGCGACGAGCCTGAACTATGTACTCGCCAATCTCGCCTTCCAAGGCCTTGCTTTCGTCCCACACCGTAGGGCAATGCTTCCAAAAGTCGAGTTCCTTCTCGCCCTTGTAAACATTGGGGAGGTCGTACCAATAGAGGAAAGTGATAGGACTGTAATACACCACCGGCATAACCAACTGGTGTGCCTTGGTATTCTTTACCCTTCCATTGAAATAGCAAGGAGTATAATCGGCTGGCCCACAGAGGAATCGGGTAAACGGCAATATGGTGTTGTGCTCGGCACCCGGCATTTCCTCATTGCCTCCTATACCCTCTTGCGTCATGAGGTTAGGATAGGTGCGGCTCCATCCCGTGGGGCGATACTCATCGTGAATATCCACCATTATGTGATGGTCGGCACATTTCTTCACGGCATTGTGAAGCCATGTAGTCCATTCTTGCGAACCTATCTGCACGAAACCGAACTTGATGCCGCTGATGCCCCACTTCTCATAGAGTGGCAATATCTTGTCGAGCTCTTGCGACAAGGCCCTTTGGTTGACATACACCCAAACGCCGATGCCCTTGCTCTTGGCATACTGGCAGAGCTTTGGCATATCTAAATCACGGTTTTCCGCCACCTTCAACGCCGAAGAACTCATCTTCATCTCTGGTCCGTACCACCCCGCATCGAGTTCGATGTATTGCAAACCTCTGTCCACACAGAAGTCAACAGCCTCTAAAGCGGTCTTCATGTCGAGACGGCAAACACGGAAAGCCTTGCCCGGTCGAATCCATTCCTTGGCATCGGTCATCTGGTTAGGGGCATTGAGATTGAGCACCATCTGCTTGTTGTTGATTAGGTCGATACCCTTCTCACCCACCATGATGTACCGCCAAGGCATATCATAGGCGGTAATGATGTCGGCTGTCTGGAACATCGACATCTGCAACTCATTGTCTGCCTTCAACTTGAGCTTGCCTCTCACGAAATCTACCAAGGCAGCCTCGCCGATGGCGGCATAGAGACCATTCGCCAAGCGCATGGTAAGTGGACGTTCAGCCTCATCCTTCCAAGCCTTTTCCGTCTGCAAGAGTTTCACTTTCGTAGACTGCGCCTGAGCCCAAGCAAAATGGTAAGCCTCGGCACCTGGGGCAAAGCGGAAGGAGGTCAAGTCTTCGGTGATATGCATAAAGAGCCCGTTGGTTGCCTCAGGGAAATGATAGCGGATAGCCACGCCCTCGTCGTACGCCCTCACGATGATGTCGAAGAGGTATTGCTGGCGCTTGTCGTAACCATTGCCACTGTTGTCGTGATTGCCGCCCTTCATCAGATGGATGGTCATCTCGTTGTAGTGGTCTCGTATCTGGGCATATTCGCCATAGACAGGAGTCCAAGTATTGTCATCGTTCTTCCTGTCTACATTGTTCACTTCCATCCCTGCTGTCCACACGAGGTTGGTATCCACAGGAATGCCCATCGCCGACTCCACCAAGTGATTGTCGATGTTCACGCCCAGTTCTCCTTCCTCCACCACTTGCTTGCCGGCATAGTCTAAGCGATAGGTCAGCTTGTTGTTCTTCTGTTCGAAGACAAAGTTGTACTTGCCATCAGGCGACTGCAACACCTGCTGGGCATACGACATCATGCCCAACAGAGAGAACATCACGAGCAGCAAGCTCTTACGGTTTAATATCTTCTTCATATTATTTTATTTTCGTATAAATATCCTTTGGCAGTTGGATACAGAGAGGTTGCACCGCTCCTTTGTATTCTGTGTCGGCATCAGCCACCGCCACTACCCAGCAGGTGAACGAACGGCGGTGATTATCCCAACCAGCCTCGTAAGGATAGAGGCTGAAGGTGGTATCGTTGATTTTCTTTACCGGACCACAGATCACCTCGATATGCAACTTGCCCTTTCCATGCTCATTAGTAGTCGCGCCATGGGAAGCGTCTGTATAGACCGGTTTCAGCTGGAAGGTGATGCCATCCTTGCTATCCGACACGAAGTCTATCTTCATGCCACCCTGTTGATGTTCATTATAAGGAACTATCTTGCCTTGATACTCGAAACCCACATACTGCACCTTCTTGCCAGCCGTCTCCTTATAACGAGCCTCTGTCAGCTCTGCCATTTCCTTGTCGAAATACCAGAAAGCATCGTGCTTGTCGCCTTGATACTCGGCGTATGGAGCCGGTTGCGGTCTCCTCGTTGCGAGAGCAGGGGCCTTGCCTTTGTCTGCCCCATCCGTTCCAACCATATCAGAATGGAAACGCTCGGCAAACCAACCGTCTCGTGGATTCAACTTGCGTAGTGTTCCATCGTCATTCAAACGCTGTTCCATTGCCTTCTGAATGAACTTGGCTATATAGTCGGCTGTCCTGTCACCACAGTCGAAATGCCCACGACCTGTATCGCAAAGGAAGGAGATGCAACTCTCCGGATACATCATGCGAAAAGCGAGGGCAGGATTCACACGAGCCTCCCACCATTCATACTCCCCTTCTATCATCAGTCCGGGTATGCCGTCGATGTTTCGGTTGCGACCCCACTCCACATTGACAGCACCATAACCACAAAGATTTGTGCGTGGAGCATCGCCATGGAAAGAGATGACACAGAGCGTGCGGTCTGGATTCCACGCCGCAAAGTTCCATGGGAAGGTGGCTTGCGCCGAATGTCCCAAAGGAATGATTGGTGCCTTGGCTATCTCGGCATGACCGCTTTGGTCGGCAAGATCGGTCATCATCTCCTCGAAGATGCCTTGCGCACCCGATGCAGAGTCCCAGTTGTTGTTGAAAGCAGGAGCCACCCATACCATCGCCACACCGAGTTTCTTCATCTTGGCTTGGAAACGCGCATTCTTATAGATGGCTTCCTCCGTCATGTTCTGTTGCGAAAGCATCACCGCCCTTACGTTCTTGCAACCATCAGGCACCCAGAGATAAACCACTGGAGCCTTGCCTGTCTCATTGGATATGTATCTTCGCAACTCCACCGACCACTGAAACATGCCACTGCCGCCCACGCCAACGGCATGAGCCACGGTAGAGAGCAAGAGCATCAACGAGCCTACCACTCCCCTTCTCAAAGCTACAGAACTTTTCTTCTTCATCAATACAACTTGCATATATGAATAATACGCATCAGCCGGCTCTACTACTTAATTATATCATCACACATAACGAAAAACGCACATCAAACATAAATATTTCCTCAAAATATGCTGGAGTTGCGAAAAAAGATAGTTCAAAATAAGTTTACATTGTAAGGTGGATAAGAAAAACGACAATAGAGACAATAGAGACAACTTTTTCAGACCATGATTTTTGATTCTATGGGCGAAGCCAGTTGTCTCTATTGTCGTAAAAATAAGAATTAGTCTGATCTGATTATGCAAGTTTTGCAGAGATTAATCATCTTATTCTCCGCAAAAATGCGGAGAATAAGACTATTCTACAACACCAACCTTTCCGTTCTCCGAGCAAACAAACCGCTGCTCGGTTCCGTTCTTCAGCCTGACGATGATGCCAACGGCACCCTGCTCGCTTGGTTGGAAGTAATCGACTGATGCGATGTCGCCCGGCTCCGTGTCAGAACTTGGCTCATACACACAGACGAAAGGATGATTCCATGCCTCGCCCTTCTGACGGGCCACGAAGGTGAGCACGGGCTGCTTCTCTATCTTATATGGCTGATTAGGCATGCGCTCATATTCAAGGTTGGCAGGCGAGAGAGCCTGGAAGATGGTGCGGTTCTCGTCCGCCTTCATCCACATCGTCATCGTTATCTCATGCTGACCGTCCATCGCTTCTGCCACCTTCTCATCTTCTATCTTCGTAACAAACTGAGTCTTGATGGCATTCTGCATATCTGCACTCACCTTATCATATAAATAGGAGTAAGCATAGAGATGACCACCGGCGAAAGCCAGTTCCTCGGTAAGAGCCATATCGAGAGCCTTCCCCGATGCCGCATCCACGATTTGCATCTTCTGCCCGAGATTGTGGTAGAAGTAATCGTGGGTCTTGTCGTTGCCATCCTTTCTCTTGCTGCGAAACACGTCGATGTAATAGCCACCCTTGTCGCTCGTCTTCACCACAGCGACAGTACGCTGCTGGTCAGACTGCGTTTCCGGCTCAAGGAAGCGAACAGTGGCATAAGTCAGACTGTCCTTTTGCTTGGAAGCAACCACTTTGAAACCATGCTGCGACATCATGACGGGATAGCTCGACACGCCGTCCACGACCACCGTGTTGTGGGCTGGCATCTGCGAATAATACTCCGCATAATCCAAACCGCTATAGAGATACTTGCCAATGCCTGCGTCTGGTCCCAAGACATATCCCTTGCCATAAAGTTCCAACGAGATGCCGTTAGCATGGGCGTGGTTTCCGAGACTGCCGTTGAGCGATGCCATGAGGTCGTGCTGCCTGTCCATACCTGTTCGCATGGCTATCCAAGAGACATTGGGCGCATAGAATATCTTACTCGTGTATCGCTCTGTCTCTGCCGCAGGTGCCTTAGCGTCCACAGCACTTTTGAGCGCATCCATCTCAGCGACAAGCCCCTTGTTCTTATGGCGAGTGGCATACTTCAATATGTTATCAATGCCACCTGTATTCAAATAGCTCGGGTGCGTATCGCCAAAGCCTGCTATCATGCGATTGGGGAAGAGATACTCTGCCGAAGCCTTCACCGCATCAACCAAGATAGGACGCTTGGCAAAGAGGTCTATACCTGCCTTCTCATCAAGCATATTGGCAAAGTCGCAGATGGTGCCGAGCACGGTAGTGCTATAGCCTGGCGACTCATACCAAGTCTTGGAATCCTTGTCGAATCCGAAGTCGATGAGTTTCAGCATGCTCCACTGGCGTATGCTATTCTGGTTTACGATGTAATCCAAGTAGTATTGCTTGCCCTTTCCGTCGGCATATGCCTGATTATCCTGCAAAACCAATGCTATCTTCACGATGAAGTCTGCCTGAAACAAGTCCCAGTTGTTGTGAGGCACACCGTTGGCTATGATGTTCTCCGCCCATTTCTTGAAACCTGTCTCGATGATGGCTTGGTCATCCTTCACGAGATCGCGGATGAGTGGGTACATCTGTGTGAGTTCGTTGATGATGTCCTCGTGGATGACCTCGAAGGTAGTCATGCCGACGAGGGTCTGCTGGTGACCATGGTTGAGGTCGATGGGCACATTGCGGTAGGCGATGCCCTTCATGTAAACATCGAAGACCTTTGCCGCCATCTTTCCGTAGCGCATATCGCCTGTGGCAGCATAGACATGGGCTGCATCACGGGCAATACCCATTATCTGACGGTTCACACCTTGGATATTGGAGCCCGTCTTGGCAGGGTGCGCCTTCTCCATTTTTCCTGTCACCTTATCGACATAGGTAACATAGCCCTGCTCATCGTCATCGTATGGCACGATGTCTTCGAGTTTCGGACGGTTGTATTGCGACTCGGTGCCACGCAAGCCAGAGTATTTCACCGTAGGCTCAGGCGCACGTTCACCTCCAGGATGGTCGAATTGCTCGCCATTGACAAAGGCATCAGTGGCGTGAGTCTTCCAGTACATCTGCAGGCGCGAGTAGAGCCAGTCGGGTTGTGCGTCCACCCTGCTCATCACGTATTCTATCTTTTTTTTGAGCTTGGTTATCTCTGGGTCTTCCACCTTCTTCTTGCCCTTGGCAAAGCCAGTGTAAACATTGCCAAGAAGCAAACAAGCAGATAGAAGCATGTATAAAACTTTCTGTTTCATGCAATAATTCGATATTTGTTTTGCCAATAATACGATTGGCAAAACAAACATACGTAACGGAGAGTGAAGAACGAGGCGCTTAAAACAGAATCTGCATGCTGAATAATGAGCAAAAAGCAAAATCCCATGATAGAGTCGTTGCTGACTTACCATGGGATTTTGCTTTAGCCTAAAGAAATCTCAGTATATCCGCCAAATCGCCATCGTAGGCATCGCTACTGCGACAGAAAGGATTACTGGTGAAATTAGCCCCTTCATAATCATCAACAGGTTTAATTTTGTTGTTGCATGATAGCGGTTCTATTCTGTCACAACTTCTATATGATAGCATCCTGCCTCCATTTCCATCTTCAGGAGCTTGTTTGCTTTATCAAAACTTGCTTGTGTCGCACGGCGATTGACTTTTTTTCCATCCACCTTTACATCTTTGATAGACTTTGCCGGCAAGATGACGGTTGCAGAACTATTGGCAGGAATGGCAAATGTATATTCCGTACAAGCATCTTTCCTCTCCCATCGGCTCTCTATTCTGCCATACATCGAGTCATAATATCCTTGCGCAGAAGTCAGATGGCCAGTAGTGTCCGCCTCTGGCTGCAAGATGAAATGTTTGAATCCCGGATGGGCTTCATCTCTTCTGATGCCCAACGAATAGCCATACATCCAAGCCATCACGGCTCCAAAAGAATAGTGATTGAAAGAATTCATGCTATTGTTCTTTCCAAAA
>CAVBXD010000019.1:0-57403 GCA_963599465.1 Oscillospiraceae bacterium
TAGAGCAACTGACTCTTAATCAGTGGGTCTAGGGTTCGAATCCCTAAGGACGCACCAAAAAAGACTGATCTTCATACGGAGGTCAGTCTTTTTCGGTTTTTGCCCACGACATTTTAAGAAAAACAAAAAATAATACGAATAGCGACCATGATAACACTTACCAATCTTGCCATCCAGTTTGGCAAACGTGTGCTTTATAAAGATGTGAACCTCAAGTTCACCAATGGCAACATCTATGGTGTAATCGGTGCCAACGGTGCCGGTAAGTCTACACTGCTGCGCGCCATCAGCGGCGACTTGGAGCCAAACAAGGGCACCGTGGAGCTTGGGCCGGGCGAGCGACTCTCGGTTCTGGAACAGGACCACTTCAAGTACGACTCTTATAAGGTGATAGACACAGTGCTCATGGGCTACGATGCCCTTTGGAGCAACATGAAGGAGCGCGACATGCTCTACTCAAAGCCTGAGATGACCGAGGAAGACGGCAACCGCGCGGCAGAACTGGAGGAGAAGTTCGCCGAGATGAACGGCTGGGAGGCAGAGAGCAACGCCGCACAGCTCTTGCAAAACCTCGGCGTCGGCGAGGGCCTGCACCAGAAGCAGATGTCGCAACTCTCAAACAACGAGAAGGTGCGCGTGATGCTTGCCAAGGCTCTTTTCGGCAAGCCCGACAACTTGCTGCTCGACGAGCCTACCAACGACCTCGACCTCGACACCGTGGAGTGGCTCGAGGATTATCTTGGCGAGATTGACGAGCATCAGACCGTGCTCGTGGTCAGCCACGACCGTCACTTCCTCGACTCCGTGTCGACACAAACCATAGACATCGACTTTGGCAAGGTGACCGTGTTCTCCGGCAACTACAGCTTCTGGTACGAGAGCTCACAGCTCGCCCTCCGTCAGGCACAGAACCAGAAGATAAAAGCTGAGGAGAAGAAGAAGCAGTTGGAGGAGTTCATACGCCGCTTCTCGGCCAACGTAGCCAAGAGCCGTCAGACCACCAGCCGCAAGAAGATGCTGGAGAAGCTCAACGTAGAGGAAATCAAGCCTTCGAGCCGCAAGTACCCCGGCATCATCTTCCAAATGGAGCGCGAGCCGGGCAACCAGATATTGGAGGTAGAAGGACTGAAGGCTGTCGATGAGGACGGAATCGTGCTCTTCGACAACGTGAACTTCAACATCGAGAAGGGACAGAAGGTAGTGTTCCTCAGCCACAACCCCAAGGCCATGACCGCCCTCTTCGAGATTATCAACGGCAACAAGGAGGCCGCCGCCGGCACCTACAAGTGGGGCGTGACCATCACCACGGCATATCTCCCGCTGGACAACACCAAGTTCTTCCAGGCGGACCTGAACCTCGTCGACTGGCTCTCACAGTATGGCCCCGGCAACGAGGTGGTTATGAAATCATACTTGGGCAGGATGCTCTTCCGCCAGGAAGACGTGGACAAAAAGGTCAACGTGCTGTCGGGAGGCGAGAAGATGAGATGTATGATTGCGCGTATGCAGCTGCAAAACGCCAACTGTCTCATATTCGACACTCCTACCAACCACCTCGACCTTGAGTCTATCCAGGCTCTCAACAACAACCTCGTGGCGTTCAAGGGCAACATCCTGTTCTCTTCTCACGACACAGAGCTCATAGAGACCGTCTCCGACCGCATCATCGAGCTTACGCCCAATGGATGTATCGACAAGCTCATGCCTTACGCCGAATACGTTCACGACGAGACCATCAAGGAGCAGAGAATCAAGATGTACGAGTAAGCCGCCGCTTGGCACGGTTTTTGTTACCTTTCGATAAAAAAAGGTTATAGCATTATGGCAGAAAAAGAAGAAAAAGACATAAAAGAGCAGGCCCAACAGTCAGAGGCCGAAGCCAAAGAGACGACAATCGACTCCGAAACGAAGGAGCAAGCTGGCGAGACAGAGCCCAAGGCAGAGACCGAGGAGGAGAAAAAGGAAGAAGACCCATTGGAGAAGGCAAACAAGGAGCTTGCGGAGTTGAAAGACAAGTACCTCCGCACGCTTGCCGAGTTTGACAACTACAAGAAGCGCACGCTGAAGGAGAAAACCGAACTGATACTCAACGGCAGCGAGAAGACGGTGAAAGCCGTGCTGCCCGTGCTCGACGACTTTGAGCGAGCGCTCAAGGACAAGAGCGAGGATCCGAAGGCCATCAAAGACGGTGTGAGCATGATCTTCAACAAGTTCGTGAAGACTTTGGAGAGTCTTGGCGTGAAGAAGATCGACACCGACGAGAAGGACTTCGACACCGACTTCCACGAGGCAGTAGCTATGGTCCCCGGCATGGGCGACGACAAGAAAGGCAAGGTCATCGACTGCCTCCAGACGGGTTACACCCTCAACGACAAAGTGATACGCCACGCCAAAGTAGCAGTAGGACAGTAATATCATGGCTGAGAAAAGAGACTATTATGAGGTGCTTGGCGTAGACCGCAGCGCATCTGAAGATGAGATAAAGGTGGCCTACCGCAAGCTCGCCATCAAGTATCACCCCGACCGCAACCCTGGCAACAAGGAGGCGGAAGAGAAGTTCAAGGAGGCGGCTGAGGCATACGAGGTGCTCCATGACCCCGACAAGCGTCAGCAATACGACCAGTTCGGGTTCAATGCCCCGGGCGGAGGCTTCGGCGGCGGTTTCTCAGGCGGTGGCATGAACATGGACGACATTTTCTCCATGTTCGGCGACATCTTTGGCGGACACGGTGGCGGAGGCTTCGGCGGTTTTGGAGGCTTCGGCGGCAATTCGCAAAGGGTGTATCGTGGCTCTGACCTTCGGCTGAAGGTGAAGCTCTCGCTCCAAGACATAGCCAGCGGCGTGACCAAGAAGTTCAAGGTGCGCGAGGACGTGGCTTGCGAGAAGTGCAATGGCACGGGTGCCGAAGGCGGGTCAAAGCCCGAGACATGTCCCACATGCCATGGTTCCGGCATGGTGGCGCGCACTGTGCGTTCCATGTTCGGCATGATGCAGACGCAAAGCGAATGCCCCACTTGCCACGGCGAAGGCACCGTCATAAAAAACAAGTGTAAGGCTTGCAGCGGCACAGGCGTGGTGAAAGGCGAGAAAGTGGTGGAGATCAACATCCCCGCAGGCGTTGAGGAAGGCATGGTGCTTAACGTGCACGGCAAAGGCAACGCAGGCCCTCACAACGGTGTGCCTGGCGACATACAGGTCATAATCGAGGAAGAGAAGTGCGACACCTTCATCCGCGACAAGCAAGACCTCGTTTACAACCTCCTGCTCGACTTCCCGACAGCAGCTCTCGGCGGCGAAGCCGAGATCCCAACAATAGACGGCAAGAAGCTGACATTGAAGGTTGAACCGGGAACACAGCCGGGCAAGACAGTGCGTCTTCGTGGCAAGGGCCTGCCAGCAGTGCAAGGATATGGCTCCGGCAAGGGCGACATCGTGGTAAACATTAGCGTGTTCGTGCCAAAGACCTTGAGCAAGAATGAGAAAAAAGCCATTGAGGAAATGCGCGACAGCGAGAACTTCAAGGGCGACACCACAACAAGGAAAAATATCTTCGAGCGTTTGAAAGAACGCTTCAACGCTTGCTAAGAAGCATTGCCAGAAGATATCAGGAGACATAATATAAGTGTATTGGGTGAGATGAATTATCAAGAAACGATTTCGTATCTTTTCAACTCAACTCCGGTGTTCGAACACGTCGGAGCCTCGGCTTATAAGCCCGGACTCCAGACCACAAAGGCGTTGGACGAGCATTTCGGGCACCCGCACACCGCTTACAAGACCATACACATAGCCGGCACCAACGGCAAAGGCTCATGCTCGCACAGCATTGCCGCCATACTGCAAGAGGCCGGCTATAAGGTTGGCTTGTTCACGTCTCCTCACCTTGTAGACTTCCGTGAACGCATCCGCGTCAACGGAGAGATGATTCCCGAGCGGCGGGTCATCGATTTCGTAGAGAAAGAACGCCGGTTCTTCGAGCCGCTCCACCCTTCTTTTTTTGAGCTTACCACGGCGTTGGCGTTTCTTTATTTCAAGGAGCAAAACGTCGACGTGGCAGTGATCGAGGTTGGTCTTGGCGGCAGACTCGATTGCACCAATATCATCACTCCCGAACTGTCGGTAATCACGAACATCAGTCTTGACCACACACAGTTTCTCGGCAACACGCTTGCGCTCATAGCCGGAGAGAAAGCCGGCATAATAAAACCTCACGTGCCAGTGGTCGTTGGCGAAGACTTGCCGGAGACGCGTCCCTGCTTTCAGAAGAAAGCCAACGAGTGCGGCGCACCTATAGTGTTTGCCAAAGACCATCCTGTAGTGTTATCGTCAAAACCTTGTCTGGACGGTGGCAGAGTGCATCAAACATCCATCCTGGGGGAAATCCATGGCGACTTGGGAGGCGACTGCCAAGAGAAAAACATGAACACCGTGCTCACCGCCACGCGTTTCCTGAAAGAAACGTTTTCCATCAGCGATGAAGACATAACCCGTGGGCTTGCCAATGTTCGCAAACTCACAGGTCTGCGAGGCAGATGGGAGACGCTATGCGAGAAGCCACGTGTTGTCTGCGACACGGGTCATAACGTGGGCGGCTGGCAATATCTCGCTCCGCAAATAAAGCGACAACCTTGCAAGACATTGAGAATAGTCTTCGGCATGGTAGACGACAAGGACATAGACACCGTGATGAGTCTGCTCCCAAAGAACGCCATGTATTATTGGGCTCAGCCGATGTCAAAGAGGGCATTCGGCGCTGACAAAGTGGCAGCCCTTGGCGAGTGCCACAATCTAAAGGGCATCAATTGCGGTTCCGTGGCCGACGCATACCGCAAAGCCATGGCAGATGCCTCCCCCGACGACTTTGTTTTCGTCGGCGGTTCAAGCTATGTCGTGGCAGATCTGCTCGCACTATAATTTTTGCCTGTTGCCTTTTTGCAATTGACGCGCGACGTTTCCCTTGAATATCTTTGGAGGGATAAAAAAACGTCCATGCTAAAATAATTTTGCATAGAGCTTAATTTTTCCTTTCCCTTTTTCTTATAATTATAATATAAGGTGAGAGATTCCCGTTACCATAAAGGAACATTTCTGCCTTATGACGATTATAATTTCAAAGCAATATGAAGAAAGACAAGGATTTTTCAGAGAAGGGTGGCGCTTCTAAGAAGAGGAAACTGTCCCAACTCTCCGACGACGAGATACTGCAGGGGTTCAAGGATGCTGACGCAAGCATCGTGAGGGAGTATTTTTACGGATACTGCCGTGTGGCTTACTGCATCTACGACAAACGGTACTGCCTGCAACGGAAACCGGGCATGGACTTCCATTCCCTGGCACACGAGTACTACCTTTATCTCTGCGAGCATGGTTTCAAGCCCCTGGAAGACAGGAAGCCCTCCATGTCGCTCAAGACGTGGATGGTGAACGGTTTCCGATTTCTGATACTCGACAAGTTGAAGGAGGTGGTGAAAGAGCATCGCTTCGAGAGCTTCGAGGCAAGGCAGGAGAACCGAAAGATGACGTTCGACGTGACCGACAGCCAGTTTGAGCAGGAACTTTACCATACGATAGAGGAAGTGGGCAACCGCTTCTACGGCCGAGACAACAAGAACGCCATCATCCTCAAGATGCTCTACACCGAGGGATTCAAGGGCAAGGATGTGGCAGAGCAGTTGGGCATGAGTGCCTCCGCCGTCACCCAGCGTTGCCAGAAGATGATGCACGACGTGGTAATACCTTATTTCAAGGAGTACTTCAATGCCTCAGAATACGAGTCGCACAGGTTCCTTTGTGACGAAGAGCCGGACACGATGGCTCCGTCTTCGGCAACGCTCTTGGAGACCGAGAATATATGTATGTTCGACAATTTCAACGAAAGGGAGAATATGGAAGATTTGAGAAAGGGAAGAGTCACTCCACGGCGGATAGACTCGCTGAAAGAGAACGAAGTGTTTGTGTTTGGCAGCAACTTGGCAGGCATGCACGGCGGTGGTGCCGCCCGCACTGCCCGTCTCCGCTTCGGTGCCGTCATGGGACAGGGCGTGGGGATGCAGGGGCAGAGCTATGGCATCCCGACGATGCAGGGCGGCGTGGATACCATCCGCCCCTACGTCGATGATTTCATCGCCTATGCCCGGCAGCATCCCGACCAGCAATTCCTCGTCACCCCGATAGGTTGCGGCATCGCCGGCTTCGACGCCGAGGACATCGCCCCGCTGTTTGAAGAGGCGAGGGGAGTGAAGAACATCAGCCTGCCCGAGAGCTTCTGGGAGGTGATAGCGTAAAATGAAGTTTCACGTTTAAAACGTATAAAATATGAAGATAAAGAAAAGAGACAAGTATTTCGATATACCTAAGAATTACCAAGACTTTGTGTTGGTTATGAAGACGAATGCCCAGCCCGAAGATTACGGCTATACCAGAGAAGCAGTCTTAAGACTTCTGGATATGATAAAAAATGATCCGAACAACTATGAATTGGAAGACGATGAGGTGCAGAACGACTTGGGCTGTTTCTTCAGTGAGGGTGTTTGCGTGGAGAAGAATGTGGAGTTTGCCAAGTTCTGGTTTGCCAAGTCCGCTGACCAAGGCAATGACTTGGCGAAGAGTAACCTTGCCGACATCTACCGCAAGGGAACAGGAGGAACGGAAGTGGATTTGAAGAAAGCGTTTGAGCTTTACAAGGAGTGCGGTCTTCCTTATGCCCACTACCGTTGCGGCGAGTTCTACGAGAAGGGATGGGGTACGGAGAAAAATCTGTCGGAAGCCATGCGCTACTATTCCCTGGCTTATAAGGAAGGGCATCCGTTGGCAAAGAAGAAAATGAAGGAGTGGAATTTATAGGGTTAAGGCTATGTTGGGAGCAATGATTGGTGACATTGTTGGCTCGAAGTATGAGTTCAACAATACGTTTGACTATGGCTTTGAGATGTTCGGCGAGGGATGCGACTTCACCGACGATACCATCTGTACGGTGGCGATAGCCGATGCCGTACTGAACAAGCGAAGTTATCAGGAAAGCCTGCACGATTGGTGCCGCCGCTATCCTTCGCCCAAAGGAGCATACGGCGGGAGGTTTGCCGCATGGGTGCGCTCAGATCATCCCCAGCCCTACGGAAGTTTCGGCAACGGGTCGGCGATGCGGGTGTCGCCCGTGGCCTGGCTCTTCGATGACTTGTCGCAGGTGCTGGATGAGGCTGAGGAGACAGCCCTCCCCACCCACAACCATCCCGAGGGCATCAAGGGGGCCAAGGCGGTGGCCCATGCCGTCTGGCATTTCCGCCAAGCAACGGATGAAGGCAGGGCCTTGGAGGAATTCAAGACCATCGCCCAAGGCTATTATGGGGATTTCGACACGAGGGACTATCCCAAGGGCCTCTTCGACGAGACCTGCATGGATGCCGTCCCTTTGTCCTTCCACATCATCGTCCGGGCGAAGAGTTTCGAGGATGCCATCCGGCTCGCCATCTCCCATGGCGGCGATAGCGATACCATCGGCGCCATCGTCGGTTCCATTGCCGAGGCCCGCTTCGGCATTCCCGAAGAGATGAAGGGCAAAGCGTTGGAGTATCTGCCGGAGGAAATGAGGGCCATTTATGGGCAGTTTAAAAAAGAATACTTAAAATAATCGCCATTCCTTTGGTGTGGAGCTCTTGGCTGAACAGCATTTGGAAAGGAATAATGGAAGAGGGCTGCATGACTCACAATCATGCAGCCCTCGGCTTGCTTTAGTTCACTCTCTTGCAGGTGATGGTGGTCTTGTATTCGTCTCCCTCTTCCATACTGTATTGCAGAGCGAGAGCATCGTCTTTAAGCGAGAGGACGGTATAAGTCTGCTCAACTGACATCTTGTTGTAATAGACGATAATCTTATTGCCGGAAACATCATAAGTGTAATTACTTGATACGAGCACCCACTTGTCGCGATAGATAGAATAATTGTATATGCAGCAGGTGCCGTCGCCCTTGAAAAGAACACGTTGTGCATCTTCCGACTTATCGGCGATGTCTTGGTCTATCTTGATGAGATTCTCGTCTTCGGTATCATCGTATGTCCAACCGGAAATGTGGGTCATCTGCCACATACCCACGATGTTGCTCTTGATATCTTCTGTTGATGGCAAGTCATCATCAGAGGAAGAACAAGCGGTGAATGACACCATTGCGAACAAGGCGAAGAGAATCGCCACGAAAGAAAAATAAAACTTTTTCATGATTTGTGCCCGTCATGCCGATAGCGAAGCTTTAGATGTTATAGAATTAGTGTTGTCATTTCTCCCGGAAATAGCTCCCATCCGTCACGGAGCGGTCTGCAGCCATGCACTTGTTGTACCTCTCCCTCGCCCTGTTCTCCTGAGCGAACATCTCACGGGTGCCTGCCTCGTCTTCTGAGAAATGGAGATGGTTGTCGATGCCCATGTCGGTGGCGATAGTCTCCACGTCGAGGTCGTCGGTGCCGATGAAGGTGAAGGTCCAGTTCTGCTTCTTCAGCTTGGCGATGAGGTTTTTCACCATCTGCAGGCTGTAGTCCTCGCTGCAGTTCTCCTCGCCATCGGTGATGATGGTCACCAGCACGCTGTCCTCCTCCGTGGTGAGCGCATTCACCTTGGCGATGCCCATACCTATAGCATCATAGAGAGGGGTGGCACCGCGCGGATTGTAGTCCTTGGCGTGGAGGGGGAGGGCGTGGATGGCCCTCACGTTGTCGTAGACCACGTTCTTGTGGGTGCTGTCGAAGGTGATGAGTGTCACGTGCTGCTCCAGGTGCTTGTGCGTCTTCTGCATTTTACGGATGGTGGCAAGGGTCTCGTTGATGCCAGCGAGGGCCTGGTTTCGGATGACGCTCATGCTGCCGCTCTCATCCACTACCAATAGATTGAATACTCGTTTCATGCTTTTTTCTCCTATGATTTTAATTGTTCAACTTATAAGTTCAGTCGGAAAATCGACCTCATATCCATTATAAGAAAGTCGCGGGGTGAAAATTAAGCAGCAAGTATTAAACTGTATTGCAATAAGTGGAAATCAATGACCCAAAAAGGCTCTTAATAGTGAAGCCTATATGCCAATAGTCAATTATAAGTAAATGGGCCTTGGAGAACCGTGAGCACATGCTCTATAAATAATCTTTAACACACGAAACGCCATATTATTTTCGTAATTTAGTTGTAGTTCTCAATTATTTTTACTTACTTTGCAAAAGACTATAAGAAACAACAACTAAAGACACATCCATATGGCAAACTCTGAAGAAACACCAAATGTTTGCGGTCTGAGGCGCGAAGACTTTCAGACTACAGTGAATGGCAAGAAGACAGACCTCTTCATCTTGAAAAACAGTAAGGGCAACGAAGTTGCCATTACCAACTATGGTGGCGCCATTGTAGCCCTCATGGTTCCCGACAAGGACGGCAAGATTAGCAACGTCATCATGGGACACGACAACATCCAGGATGTCATAAATTCGCCCGAGCCATATCTCTCAAGGCTCATCGGACGTTTTGGCAACCGCATCGCCAAGGGCAAGTTTACCCTGCACGGCAAGGAATATCAAGTGCCCGTCAACAATGGTCCCAACTCCTTGCACGGCGGCAAGAACGGGTTCAACGTTAAGGTTTGGTCGCCAGAACTGATGAACGACCACACACTCGCACTGAACTATGTTTCGCCTTATGGCGAAGAAGGCTACACGGGCGAGTTGAAGGTCACGGTGGTGTACACTTGGACAGACGACAACGAGTTGCACATCGACTATCTCGCCACGACAAACAAGAAGACCATTATCAATCTTACAAACCACGCTTTCATCTCATTGTCAGGCACAGCTGACCCCACACCTTCCGTAGATAACGTAGAGTTGCAGGTCAATGCAGACTTCTATCTTCCAATAGACACCGTGTCTATCCCTACCGGCGAGATAAGAAAGGTGGAAGGCACTCCTTTCGATTTCACGACCGCGAAACCAATTGGCCGCGACATCAACGCCGACGACGAGCAGATAAAGAATGGTACAGGCTTTGACCACTGTTTCGTGCTCAACAAGGACGAGGAAGGCCAACTTTCATTGGCAGCTAAGGCCCACGAGCCTGTAAGCGGCCGCACACTCGAAGTGTATACAACAGAGCCTGGCGTGCAACTCTATACGGGCAACTTCCTTTCCGGTTTCAAGGGCACACACGGAGCGACTTACCCAAAGCGTTCAGCTTTCTGCTTGGAGTGCCAGCACTTCCCTGATTCTCCAAACCGTCCTTATTTCCCATCGGTTGTGCTGAATCCTGATGAAAGATACAAACAGACAACCATCTACAAGTTTGGGGTAAGCAAATAAGTATTTCCGCAGACTCAAACAAGACTTGACATTTAACCATAACTTTTAAATTGACCATAACTATGCAGATAGATTTCGTAAGAAGCCGTTTCCTGAAGCATTTCGACGGGGAAACAGGCAACATCTACGCCTCACCAGGCCGTATCAACCTCATTGGTGAGCATACCGACTATAATGGCGGATTCGTATTCCCTGGAGCCGTGGAGCAGGGCATCATGGCAGAGATTCGTCCCAACGGACAAAAGAGCGTGAACGTTTATTCCATCGACTTGAAGGACATGGCTCACTTCTCGCTGGATGACCCCAAAGGCCCTTCTGCTACATGGGCACGTTACATCTACGGCATCTGCCGTGAGATGATAGAACGTGGCGTAGACGTGAAGCCTTTCAACGCCGCCTTTGCCGGTGACGTGCCATTGGGAGCAGGAATGTCGTCGAGCGCAGCATTGGAAAGTTGCTTTGCCTTCGCTCTCAACGATCTTTTCGGTGACAACAAGGTATCAAAATGGGATCTCGTGCTTGCCGGACAAGCCACTGAGCACAAGTATATTGGCGTGAACTGTGGCATCATGGACCAGTTTGCATCCGTCTTCGGAATGAAGGGTAAGCTCATGCGCCTCGACTGCCGCAGCCGTGAGTTTGAATACTTCCCATGGGAGCCAAAGGGCTACAAGCTCGTATTGCTCAACTCAAAGGTTAAGCACGAATTGAAAGGCTCTCCTTACAACGACCGCCGCAACTCATGCGAGAACGTGGTTAAGGCTCTGAACGCCAAGTTCGCCGACCGTCATTTCGACACGTTGCGTGATGCCAACTGGGATGACCTTGAGGCAGTAAAGGCTGAGGTTAGCGCAGAAGATTACAAGCGCGCCCACTTCGTTCTCGGCGAGGTTGACCGCGTGTTGGCTGTCAGCGACGCTTTGCAGAAAGGCGATTACGAGATCGTGGGACAGAAGATGTATGAGACTCACTACGGACTCAGCAAGGAGTATGAGGTGAGCTGCGAGGAACTCGACTATCTCAACGACCTTGCAAAGGAGAATGGTGTCACGGGTAGCCGTATCATGGGTGGCGGCTTCGGTGGTTGCACCATAAACCTCGTGAAAGACGAGGTTTACGACAAGTTCATCGAGAACGCCAAGGCAAAGTTCAACGAGAAATATGGCCATGAGCCACAAGTCATCGACGTCGTCATTGGCGACGGCTCTCGCAGAATCTGCTGACACGTTTAACATTCCATAAAAAAAGACGCCCTCTCCAGCCTTTTGTTGACAGGAGAGGGCGTCTTATTTACATTTTTCCTCATGTGGACATTATCTCTTCTCCTTTCCATCATAGCCCAACTGCTTCCCCAACATCATTTCTCAAGCATTCCACCAGGCAACTACAGCGGTATCACTTGGATGGGAGGCGACAAGTATGCCGTGGTAAGCGACAAGTCGCCAGAGGATGGCTTCTTCATATGGACGTTAGACATTGATTCCGTGACGGGTGAGGTCAAGGCTGCCAAAAACGAGGGATTCCGTTCCGCCTCTCGCCCTAACCGTGACAGCGAAGGCATTGCCTTCAACCCACGCTCAAACACGATATTCATCAGTGGAGAAACGGATAATTATATAAAGGAATACTATCTTGACGGCAAACTGACGGGTAGGGAGATTCCCCCCACCCCACTATTCAAACAGCTTCCAGGGAATCTCGGCCTTGAGGCATTGAGCTACAACGACTCCACCAAGCTGCTATGGACGTGCAACGAGAGTGGGGATATATACATACAAAACTACAACGAGGATCTCAAGCCCCAAGACCATTATGCCTATACGCTCGACAAGCCCATTGGCGACAAGGCAAAAGCGCAATACTATGCTCACGGCATTGGCACGCTCTGCGCTCTCGACGATGGGTCGTTATTATTGCTCGAAAGGGAGTTCTACGTGCCACACAACAAGATTGGGTCGTTTGTCAACTGCAAACTGTTCCATCTAGCCCCAGGCAAAGGCGACAAACAACTCCTCTCACAGTGGCGTACCTCACTCACCATCATAAAAAGAAACATAGCCAACTATGAAGGCATGTGCATCGGGCCCAAACTGAAAGACGGCTCACGTGTCCTTGTTCTCGTGGCAGACTCGCAAAACCAATACGGAGGGATCTTAAAAGACTGGATCAAGACCATTCGGCTATACCTATAGACTTACTCCTTGCATGAGCTTGTATCAATAGGTCTACGAGGAACGTCTTATGGTTTGCAAAGAATATAGCAAACCTTGTCTTGGAAGTTCCTGCCGTTGGAGCCGTGCATCACACCTTGGTTGATGATGGAGAAGCACAAACGATGACCATTCGCCGCAGTGCAATAACCGCACAGGCTCGCTATGCCTTCAAGCGTGCCAGTCTTTGCATGCACATTGCCTCGCGTAAACTGTGAACGCATACGCTTTTTCAACGTGCCGTCTACACCGGCAATGGGAAGTGCGGGCAGCAGATGGTTATAAATGTTCTGGTTCTCGAAGGCATAACGCAGGAATTTCACTTCCAACTCTGGCGACACATAATTGTATAGCGACAATCCGCTGCCGTCAGCGAGACGATAGCGCGAGGCATTCAGCCCAAGTCGCGTTATGAGTTGCCTTTCTATGTTTTTCGCGTCTTTCGCCGTAGCCGGACGGTTGCCCGTGGAAGCCGCGATTTGATAATACATGGACTCAGCGTAAAGGTTGTCGCTCTCCTTCATCATTCGCATAAGCACTTGGTCGATGGTGTGGAAACGGCTCACTATGCAATAGGCATCCTGCGGTTTGCTCTTCTCAGACACGTTGCCAATAAGCGTTATGCCTGCCCTATGTATGGCATCGAGAAACTTTTCCATGAAAATGTCCTTACGCTGAAAAACCAAAGGCGAAAGCACGGGATTGTCATCGTCCCAGCACCAACCTTCTCCAAGCCTGTCGGCATCTTTCATTGAGCAGTCGGCATAAAGGTTTCCGCGAATAGTGTCGACACCCATCTTGCGCAAAGCCTCGGCAAAAGCATGCATGTCATCACGATTGAAACGCGGATCAAAGCCTCCCACGCAATACACGTCGCCATTGAGCGACGTGGAATCCACCTTGCCGGTATAACACAACTCTGTCTTAAACTGGTAACTGCCACCAAGACGGTCGAGAGCAGTGATGGCTGTAATGGTCTTCATCGTAGAGGCGGGGCGCATAAGCTGCCTCTCGTTGTGCTTGAATATGGCGGAGTCGGCATCGAGGTCGTAGACCATCATACCCACTTGCGAAGTCTTGAACATGTCGCTCTTTAGCAATTGCCCTATCTCCGCCTGGACGTTCTTCGGCCAAAGGAGCGTGTCGTTGCGTTGTATGAGCGAATCCACCCATGCCGAGTCCGCTACGAGAGTCGAGTCGTTGTCGTCATTATCATCCTCGACATCAGTCTGTGCCACGACTGGCAAAACTGAGAAAAACAACAAAAGCAACAAGGCATACCACTTATTCCGCATCGCAAGCCTCCATTTCTTTTTTAAGCGTAGCTATAAACGCCGCCTCGTTGACAGGTTGCACCGACACCATGGCATTGGCAGCGCCATAGGTAATGAGCAAGTAGCGCACAAGGCCAAAAACCGAAGTCATAGGACGTAACGAAGTAATCTGCCCTATCATAATGGTCTTGCTCTTTGAAAGCTTTCCATTGTCAATAATAAGCTTTCCGTCGGAGATGACATATTGGCTATGTAGGGTTCTCTCTGTGAGGACAATAAGGAGGAATGCCATGAGAATCCCCAAAATGACATTCTTTATCCAAAATGCGTAGACGGCAAGAAAGAGGAAGAGCACTATGCCACTTAATGCGCCAAGCGTTGTCTTATGATGAAATGAACGGGTCATGAATTCTGTAAAAACAATCTTCATATATAAATATAATGTGCAAAGTTAGCATTTTTTTGGCGGTTGTTTGTAGTTTTCTGATAGGAAAGTGCGTCTAATAGGTGTATATAATCTAAAAGATATGACAACAAATCGCAAAGATCAAGATGAACGGCTGTTCGCCAAACTCATCAACGAGCAGAAAAGCACCATCTACACCGTGTGCTACATGTTCTCCAACGACGAGGATGAAGTAGCCGAACTTTTCGAAGAGGTGCTTATCAATATCTGGAAAGGGTTTTCCTCTTTCGAGGGACGCAGCGACATCCGCACATGGGTCTATCGCCTGAGCCTGAACACCTGCATATCAGCAGACAGGAAGAAGAAAAAGAGGAAGACAATACCGCTAAGCATGGACATCAACCTCTTTGAGGACAACGATGCCGACACCCTTCAGGTGCAGATGTTGAGAAAGCGCATCACCAAACTCGCGCCATTCGACCGCGCCATCATTCTGTTATGGCTCGAAAACATGAGCTACGAGGAAATAGGGCAAGTGGTAGGCATCACGGCAAAGAACGTTAGCGTGCGTCTATACCGCATCAAGGAACAACTCAAAAAAATACAATAATCATGAATACACAAGACACCAACCAATTGGAGGAGATGCGCTCACAAATGGCTATTCTCCAAAGCAAACTCAATAAGGAAACCATTATCAACGAGCGACTGCTACGTGAGTCGATGAAGCACCGCTACTCGCAAATTGACAATTACTTGAAACTGCAATTGTGGTTGATTGTATTAATCTTTGTCTGCTTCCCTCTGCTTGTAATATATTTCGACCTTTCGTGGTATCCGGCCATTTTCCTGTTTGCAATCACCATTTACGCCGCGATTTTCGACAGAAAGGTGAACCGCTTGAAAAAAGACGCCTTCACCTCTGAGAATCTCATAGGTACCGCCTTGCGCCTGCAACATGCGAAAAAGCTTAGCTTTTACGAGATGTGGATCAACATGCCACTTCTCTTGGCATGGTTCATCTGGTACATTATCGACTTTGCCCAACACTTAAGTCACGGCACTTTCTCATCGTTGCCTCCAGAGGGATGGGGTGGCATCATAGGCGGCTTGATCGGTGCGACATGCGGTTTTATCTACGACTTCAACCTATACAACAAGCAGCAGAAGATACGTCAGCAGATTATCGACCAAATCAACGAGCTGAAAGGCGAAGAATAGCCTCGGCACGCTTCACTTGCTCCGCCGTCGGCACTGGAACGTCGCCAAGGGAGTATCTCAACCCAAGCTGCTCCCACTTGTAGACGCCAAGCGTGTGGCAAGGCAACACTTCCACACGCTCAACGTTGTCAAGCGTGTCGATGAATGAGCGCATACGGCGCAGATGACCTTCCTCGTCGGTAATGCCCGGCACGAGCACATGGCGAATCCACACCGGCACCCCGAGTTCGGATAAGCAACGTGCGCAATCAAGAATGTTCTCATTGTTGTGACCGGTAAGCCACTTGTGCCTGTCGCTATCGAGATGTTTCAAGTCGAACAACACGGTGTCGGTGACCTTCATCAGTCTCACGAACTTACTAAAGAAAGGCTCTTTCCGTGAAAACGGCTGTCCAGCCGTGTCAAGACAGGTGTTTATGCCTCGCCGATGGGCTTCCTCGAAGAGAGCTATCACGCCATCTATCTGCAACAGAGCCTCGCCTCCACTCACGGTGATGCCGCCATCCTTGCCCCAATAGGCACGATAACGTTCCGCCTTGTCGAGCAATTCGCCTACCGGCATAGCCTCGTCGTTCCCTTCTGCAGGTCGCCACGTATCCGGATTGTGGCAGTAGCGACACCGCATGAGGCATCCTTTCAGAAATATGATAAAGCGAATCCCTGGCCCGTCGACCGAGCCAAAGGATTCCACTGAGTGTACAGCCAGTTTACAGTTGCTCATGAGCCTGACGTGCGATGACATCAAGTTGCTGCTCCCTGGTGAGGTCGATGAACTTCACCGCATAGCCACTCACACGGATAGTGAAGTTGGCATACTCCGGCTTCTCTGGGTGCTCCATGGCATCCTTGAGCTTGTCTACGCCGAACACGTTGACGTTCAAATGGTGAGCGCCCTTGTTGAAATAGCCGTCCATCACGCCCACGAGTGTCGTGGCGCGCTGCACTTCATCGTGTCCCAAGGCACTTGGGCTGATTGTCTGCGTATTGGAGATTCCGTCGAGAGCGTATTCGTAAGGGAGCTTTGCAAGCGAGTTCAGCGAAGCCAGCAAGCCGTTCTTCTCAGCGCCATAGCTTGGGTTTGCGCCGGGGGCGAGCGGAGCTCCTGCCTTACGTCCGTCAGGCATGTTGCTCGTGTACTTACCATACACCACATTCGACGTAATGGTCAAGATTGAAGTTGTAGGCTCTGAGTTGCGGTAGGTGTGGTGCTTCTTCACCATACCGATAAAGGTCTTGAGCAACCACACGGCAATGTCGTCGGCACGGTCATCGTCGTTGCCGTAACGCGGGAAGTCGCCCTCGGTCTTGAACTCCAATGGGAAGCCCGTCTCGTCGCGAAGGATGTTCACCTTGGCGTATTTGATTGCTGATATCGAGTCTACCACATGCGAGAAGCCTGCTATGCCAGTGGCGAAAGTGCGGCGCACGTCGGTATCGATAAGGGCCATCTCTGCAGCCTCATAGAAATACTTGTCGTGCATATAGTGGATGAGGTTGAGCGTCTTCACGTAAACGGCGGCAAGCCATTCCATCATGTCCATGAACCTTGGCATGAACTCCTCGTATGTCAACACGTCACCCTCTATAGGACGGTATGCCGGCCCCACCTGCTCACGCGTCTTGCTGTCCACGCCACCGCTGATGGCATAGGTCAAGCACTTGGCAAGGTTGGCGCGCGCTCCGAAGAACTGCATTTCCTTGCCAGTCTGTGTAGCGCTCACGCAGCAGCAGATGCTGTAGTCGTCGCCCCAAACAGGACGCATCACGTCATCGTTCTCATACTGTATACTGCTGGTTCTCACAGAGATAAGTGCCGCATATCGCTTGAAAGCCTCTGGCAGTCTGCTGCTGTAAAGCACAGTAAGGTTAGGCTCGGGCGACGGACCCATGTTCTCCAACGTGTGGAGGAAACGATAGTCGTTCTTGGTTACCATGTGGCGACCGTCCTGGCCTATTCCGCCAACCTCTAATGTCGCCCATACTGGGTCACCAGAGAAGAGCTGGTTGTAGGATGGTATACGGGCGAACTTCACCATGCGGAACTTCATCACCAAGTGGTCGATGAGTTCCTGGGCATCCTGCTCTGTCAAAGCGCCCTCGTTGAGATCACGCTGTATGTATATGTCGAGGAAAGTGGAGACACGTCCCACCGACATGGCAGCTCCGTTTTGCGTCTTCACCGCTCCGAGATAGCCGAAGTAGAGCCATTGCACGGCCTCACGCGCGTTTGTCGCAGGCTTTGAAATGTCAAAACCATACTGCGCCGCCATGTCCTTCAATCCCTTGAGTGCCTTTATTTGCATGGACACTTCCTCACGCAAGCGAATCACGTCGTCTATCATCTCGCGCTCACCCATGTTCAAAAGATCGTTTTGCTTCTCCTGTATCAAGAAGTCTATGCCATAGAGTGCCACACGACGGTAGTCGCCCACGATACGGCCACGACCGTAGGTGTCGGGCAGACCTGTAAGGATATGATTGTGGCGAACACGCTTCATCTCCGGAGTGTAAGCATCGAACACGCCATCGTTGTGGGTCTTCACGTAATTGTGGAAGATATTGTGGAGTTTCTCAGAGGGTTGGTAGCCGTATGTGGTACAAGCCTGTTCCGCCATCTTTATGCCGCCATAGGGCATGAAGGCACGCTTGAGAGGCTTGTCGGTCTGGAGGCCAACCACCTTTTCCAAGTCTTTTGTCTTCTCGTTGATATAGCCCGGGCCATAGGCAGTAAGACTAGACACCACCTCCGTCTCCATGTCGAGAACGCCGCCCTTGGCACGTTCCTCCTTTTGCAATTTCTGCAACTCGCCCCAAAGAGTGTCGGTAGCCGCGGTAGGTCCAACGAGGAAGCTCTCGTCGCCACCATACTGAGTGTAGTTATTCTGAATAAAATCCCTAAGATTGATTTCGTCCTTCCATTGTGTACCTTGGAAGTCGCGCCATGCATTGTTCATAAAAAACTTTGATGTTGGTTTATAAAACTTTAGGCGTACAAAGTTAGCTCATTTTTCCCAAATAAAAGAATTTTTGACCAATCAAAAGGGCAAAAATAACAATTTCTCGGTATTAAACGCCGTGCCATCGCAATTGCCGTATATGTCCACGCGAACTCAAAATCACCCTCTATCGGCTTAACGGTGAAAAGTCACCGGCTTATCACTTAAGCAAAATCGCCTTGCCCACGGAAAGTTCTTGGCTTTCCACTGGCAAGGCGATTGCACAAAACACAACTGTCAAACGTCGTGTTTTTTCTTTTAATCAATCAATGAAGCGCCTTAATATGTCTCCATACTTGTCTATCCTTCGGTCTCTGAGAAATGGCCACCAACGCCTCACTTGCTCTGATCGTCCGAGGTCTATCTCTACCACCTGCTCACACTCCGCATCGTTGCTCGCACGGAACAAGAGGCCGCCCTGCGGGTCTGCCACGAAACTTGAACCCCAAAACTGTATGCCACCCGTCTGACGGCTGGGATCTGGCTCTAAGCCCACACGGTTCACTGTGACCACAGGCAACCCGTTTGCCACTGCATGGCCACGCTGCACCGTTGTCCATGCCTCGCGCTGGCGTTCTTGCTCTTCTTTGGTGTCCGACGACTCGTAGCCTATCGCCGTGGGGTAGATGAGCATATCGGCACCTTGCAAGGCCATTAGCCTCGCGGCCTCCGGGTACCATTGGTCCCAACAGACCAACACGCCAAGACGCCCCACGGAAGTGT
Organism: Oscillospiraceae bacterium; assembly: GCA_963599465.1. Lineage (GTDB taxonomy): Bacteria > Bacteroidota > Bacteroidia > Bacteroidales > Bacteroidaceae > Prevotella. The sequence goes on from CAVBXD010000019.1 coordinate 19,159, forward strand.
CGATGGGATGGAATCCGAGGTCGCCTGGAGTGAAATAAAACTTCTCATAATAGGCAGGGTCGTCAGGGATGTGCATCTTGCGGTATTTGCCGGCTATGCTGCCATCACGTTCTATCACCACTGCCGTGTTGTGATAGAGTCCGGCAGCACGCTTCTCGAAAAGCGACGTCACAATGACAACGCCAAGCTCACGCGCAAGATTGCCGAAGAACTCTGTCGACGGGCCGGGAATGGTCTCGGCAAGGTCGAAGATGTCAACATTCTCCGTCTGGCAGAAATAAAGACTGTTGTGAAGCTCTTGCATCACTATGAGGCTCGCGCCTTGTTTGGCGAGCATCCTGCATTTTTCGGCAAGCCGCTGCTTGTTGTCGTCAATGTCGCCGGTATTGTGTTGCTGTATTATGCCTACTTTTAATATCATTGTATGAAAGGTTTAGTTGCTTATTTTTTTATTGCGCCCTCGGGCATCTGCATCGTAAGACAATGGATCGAACCATGCTGACGCACTATCACTGACGCGTCCACGGGAATGATTTCCCTGCCAGGGAATGCCTTCGCCACGGCTGCCGTCGCCTCGTCGTCTTTTCCGTTCTGTCCATACACAGGCACGATGACCGCATCGTTTATTATCAGGAAGTTGGCATAGGTGGCAGGCAAGCGGTCGCCGTCAAACTCCATCCTGTCGGGCATAGGCAACTTGAGCAACCTATATGGCTTGCCATCGTCTGTTGTCAAGGCTTGCAGCTCTGCCTCAAGCGCCTTGAAGTCGGCATACTGCTCATCGTCCTCGTCGTCGCAGCCAACATACAGCAATGTGTCGTCAGGGCAAATCCTCACCGTAGTGTCGATATGCCCGTCGGTGTCGTCGCCAACGAGGTTTCCATGTCGCAACCACACCACACGTTTTGCGCCGAGGGCGCTTTTCAGCTCAGCCTCTATTTCCGCTTCGGTTAACGGCTGGTTGCGGTGCGGCGCCAGCAGACACTGGGCAGTGGTGAACACCGTGCCCTTGCCGTCGCTCTCTATCGATCCTCCCTCAAGCACGAAGTCTTGATGATTCTCCAGTGTGGCAGAGAATATGCCCTTGCCGTAAAGCGTAGACGTTATGTCATTGTCTTTTTGCCAATCAAACTTCTCGCCCCAGCCATTAAACTTGAAGTCGAGCAGTTTGAGTGCGCCATCCTCGCTGTTTCGCAAGGTTATGGGACCGTGGTCGCGCGCCCAAGTGTCGTTGATGTCACACGCCACCACCGTGACATTTGCCATCTCCGTCTCCGTCAGCGACGTTCGCAACAAAGCCAAGACTTCGCTGGCGTTTTTCGCCGCGACGATCAGCCGTTCGCGTGCCGCTATCGCTTTTGAGAGTTCCACGTATGTAGCCGTTATCTCGGTGAGATATGGTCTCCAGTCGGTATCAGGATTTGGCCAAGTGAGCATTACGCCATCCTGTGGCTCCCATTCTGCAGGGAGCGTGTATTCGGGTTGTGTCATGAATGAGTGTTTTGTTTTTGCAAAATTAAGGAATAAGGCTTAGATTGCAAAGCACAAAGCGCAATTTGTTCTGTCAAGACAAGGCAAAAAGAAAGAAAAGAAAGGTAAGACAAGACTTCTCTACTAAAATATATTAAAGAACAAGTCTTTAGTCGTATATTCGACAAAAAACTTGTTACTTTGCACACAGAATGAAGAAACTGTTACACATAATATTTCCCGTCATACTCTCCATGTTGTTCATCTTCATGGCGAGCGGTGTAACATTTCGTCATTGCGCTTGCTCTGGCAAGACATCAATGACAATGGGCAACTTGTCCAAGGAGAATTCCCATTCATCGGATGGCTGCATGACCATTTCCACGGTGTCTCTCTCCCCAACGACACAAACGCAGACCGTGGCGTTTGACTTCCAGGTCTTTCAGCCATTGGTCGCCATCATCAACAATTGGGATTTACTCTGCTTGGTTCCACGACAAACGGGAACCATCAAACATATATTGCCGCGTGAGGCATACGATCCGCCTCCCCGACAATATCTTAACCTTATTAGCGTCTTGATAATCTAAGTTTTGGGAACCTGCTCTTGAGAAGAGTGGGTACTTTTGCCATACCCACACCCCGATTATCCAACATGGCACCAAACAAAAAGATTCGCTTAGAATTACTAATATCAAGACAAAAATGAAATCAAGACACACATTATTATATGGCTTGGCGCTCATGGTGCCAAGCATGGGATTCGCCCAATCTTCCAACGACACGCAAAAGGAATTGCCCGACACCATTGCCGACCAAGAACTCAAAGAGGTCACCGTGGTGAGTCGCAAGGCAGGAGTCAGCCGTATGGCAGGAGCCATAAACGGTTCCGTAATAAACAAGGACGAGCTCTTCAAGGCCGCCTGCTGCAACTTGGGCGAAAGTTTCACCACGAACCCTTCGGTGGACGTAAACTACAGTGACGCTGCCACGGGAGCGCGCCAAATAAAATTGTTGGGGCTGTCGGGCACTTATGTGCAGATGATGACGGAGAATCTTCCAAACTTCCGTGGTGCCGCCGCCCCGTTCTCCTTGGGTTACGTGCCTGGCCCCTGGATGCAGAGCATACAGGTGAGCAAGGGCGCGTCGTCGGTAAAGGCCGGGTATGAGAGCATCACCGGACAGATAAACGTGGAATATCTGAAAGCAGACGACAAGCCTGGCGTGGAAGCCAACATCTATGGCGATACCGACGGCAAGATGGAAGCCAACGCATCGGGCAACATACATATAAACGACAAGCTGACGACGGAGCTCCTCACCCACTACGAGAACCGATGGGGTGCCAACGACATGAACATGGACGGCTTCAAGGATATGCCCAACATTCTTCAGTACAACCTGCAGAACCGCTGGATATTCAAGACTGACCATTATATGCTTCGTGCCGGAGTATCACTCATCAGCGAGCATAGGACCAGCGGACAAACGCTAAAGGCCCTTGACGACGACATGAAAAAAAACATGGAGGGCAAGGAACTTTACGGCATAGACATAAGGACAAACCGCTATGAGGCTTACATGAAGCATGCCTTCATACTCAATAAGGAACATGGCACCAACATCGCGTTGATGACCACGGGATCCATGCACCAGGAAGACGCGCTTTACGGCCATAAGACCTACTACGTGAACGAGAAGAACGTTTACGCCTCGCTCATGTTTGAACACAACTTCAACAAGCTGCACAACCTCTCGACCGGATTGAGCCTCAACCACGACTACTTCGGGCAGCTTTACCGGCTGACCAACGACGCCAGCGCCTCGAAGACGCGTGCCAACGAGAAGGAGACCGTGCCTGGCATATACGCGCAATACACCTACAACCTCAACGACAGGTTGATAGTGATGGCAGGCATACGTGGCGACCACAGCAGCAAGCATGGCTACTTCGTCACGCCTCGCCTCCACGTGAAATGGCAGGCCAACGACATCATAGGCTTCCGCCTTGCAGCCGGCAAGGGCTACCGCTCCGTGCACGCCCTCGCCGAAAACAACTATCTCCTGGCAAGCAGCCGCCGGCTCGTCATCGACGACAACCTCAAGCAGGAAGAGGCATGGAACTATGGCATAAGCAGCCAAATGAACATTCCTCTATTCGGGCAGACCCTCAAGCTGAACGCGGAATATTATTTCACCAACTTCAAGAATCAGGCCGTTGTCAACTTCGACAGCGACGTGCACGAGGCGCGCGTGTCAAACCTCGACGGCAAGAGCTATTCACACGTATTCCAAGTTGACGCCTCTTATCCGCTTTTCAAGGGCATGACTCTCACCGCCGCCTATCGCCGCAACTACGTGAAAGAGACCTACGATGGCGTTTTAATGGACAAGCCTATGCTCAGCAAGTACAAAGGCCTGGTGTCGGCATCCTACAAGACTCCTCTCGGATTGTGGCAGTTTGACGCCACGATGCAATTGAATGGCGGTGGCAGGATGCCAAAGGCATACACGCTCACGAGCGGCGAGCCTTCATGGAACCCGACATTCAAGGCATACGGTTTGCTGAGTTGCCAAATCACCCGCTGGTTCCGCCACTTCTCCGTTTACATAGGAGGGGAGAACCTCACGAGTTACAAGCAGAAACATCCCGTGGTTGACGCGATGAACCCTTGGGGCAACCAGTTTGACACCAACATGGTGTGGGGACCAATCAATGGTGCCATGGGATATGCGGGCATACGCGTAAACTTCGGAAGACTGTAACAAGAAAAACTATCTGATATTCAATAAAATAACCATCAATTAAAAGGAAGGAAAAACATGAAAAAGCTTATGACTATGATGGCAATGTTGACTTTTGCCATCGGCATGTTCGCCAAGGACATCAAGACAGCGGTGTTCACCACTAACCCTCAGATGCACTGCGAGAGTTGTGAGAACAAGATCAAGGGAAATCTCCGATTCGAGAAAGGCATCAAGGAAATCACAACCAGCGTGCCCGACCAAAAGGTAACCATCCGATATGATGCCGACAAGACCACTCCCGACAACATCGTCAAGGGGTTTGCCAAGATTGGCTACGAGGCCAAGGTCGTTGGCGACGGAGCCAAGAAAGCATGCGCTGGCGGAAAGAAAGGATGCACTGGATGCGCCAAGAAAGCCGGCGAGAAAAAAGAATCATGCTGCGGAGGCAACAAGACAGCTGAGAAGAAAGGCTCTTGCTGCGGCAAATAACCTCCACTCTCTCTAAAATAACTGACAATGCGTGTGCTGGCCTTGTGCCGGTACACGCATTGCTTTTTCCTGAATATCTATTTCAGCCCCCAAGTCAAGGTCTGTGCCATATCCAAAATTCTCTAAGCCTTGACATCAACATGGCATTAGCCCTCTATCCTCCACTCCGTGATGGTGCGCTCCTCGCTGCTGTAGTTCACGCCCACTTTCACGAGTCGCTTGCCGTCGGCGGTATATGGAACGAGATAACCCTTGTCGTCTATCTGTCGGAGTGCGGCATCGGCGGAGCCGTCCAACTTCAGTTCCATGACGTAGACCGTGGAAGGCAGGGTTATCACCACGTCGGCTCTGCCGTGGGCGCTCTCCTCCTCCACTTTTATAAAGCTGCCTATCAATGAGAACACGAGATAGAAAATGGTCTGCACGTCACGCTCCGTCTTGTTTGACAGGCGGTAGGACACCCCGGCAAGATAAGCGCGCATCAAGGTGAGTGCCATCTCCATGTCACCGGCTATTACAGCCTTTACAAACTTGATGACGAAGCTGCTGTTGGTGCCTTCGGCTGGCATGAGGTAGTTGGCGGCAAGCGAGCGTATCATCCCCACACGCACTTCCTCGTTGGGATAGCCCAAGGTATAGAGGTTTATCATCGGGTCGTAGTGCTTGATGGTGAGATAGCCACTCTGGTAGAGCAGCGGCAAGGCGGTGGTCATGTTCTCCGGCGACACGTCGAAGTCGCTCACACCGGCATCCTGGCCTGTGAGGTCGCGCAGGCTGACATTGTATTTCTGCAACAGCTTTATAATATAGGTGGGAGTGCCGGAGTCGAACCAGTAGTCGCCGATGTCGCCGGAGGCAAGAGCCTTAATCAAACTGAACGGATTGTAAACATCCTCGGAGTGTTTGCTGAAATGATAGCCGTCGTATTTCTTCTTGAGCAGAGCGAAGGTCTCGTCTACACCCAGTTTCAAGTGCTCGGCAAGACGCTCCACATCGGGCAGCATCTGCGTGTGGAGTTCCGTGCTGCTGATGCCGCAGATAGCAGAATACTGGTCATACATGGAGATATTAAACAGGTTGTTCAATTCACTGAAGATGCTGAGCTGTGCAAACTTTGTTATTCCGGTAAGGAAAACGAATTCGAGATAAGGGTCGAGAAGTTTTATGGGCGAATAGAAATTCTGCATGACACGACGCAAGGCGGCAAGGTTCTGCTCCTCGTGAACCACGTCGAGCAAGGGAGCATCGTACTCGTCAATAATGAGCACAACCTTCCGCCCCGTTTGCTTGTATGCCTTTACCACGAGGTCTTTCAAACGTATATTCGGGTCTTGCTTTTCGCTCTTATAGCCGAACATGGTTTCCATATCATCAAGCATGTCTCCAAGGTAGCGTTCAAGCATATCCTTGTCCATGTGTTTTGCACCGCTCATGTCGAAGTGCAACACAGGATGCTTCACCCAATCCTTCTCATACTCCCCCATCGCAAGGCCTTCAAACAAGGCCTTGCGACCTTCGTAATAGGAATGTATCATCGAGGCAAACAACGACTTGCCAAACCGTCGCGGACGGCTCAGGAAAACATACTTATAGCCTTTGTCTATAAAATCAACAAGATATTGCGTCTTGTCAATATAAAGATAGTCACGCTCACGAATCTCGCTGAACGTCTGTATTCCTACCGGATAACGTCTTGTCTGTGCCATAGCCTCTTTCGTTTTAACTAATTTGCTGTTGCAAGGATGCAGGAACAAGCACCCTTTGCAAATTTAGCAATTATTTGGATAAACGGCAAGTTTTTTCAACTAATAAGCTATGACGCGACGACAAATAACATCAAATGAGATGCGCCACCATTATCTTTTTATACCGTTTGCCGCCAAGCTCAAGCTCAGCCATGGCCATGTACTTGATAATCAGCTCGCCTTTTTGCAAGCTGGCTATCGCCGACGCAGGTTGGCACTATACTGGCTACATGCACCCAAATGGTCACCGAGTTTACCGGTAATAATATTTTACAAAAGGTATTGTAAGAATCGTTTTTTCAATCATGCAGTCTTCCTCGGTCGAAACAACGCAATTATTGACCATTTTGACAAACTGCTGAATATCAACAAGTTGTACTTTTCTCGTTTTTAAAGCTTTACCGATACGGTTAATCGGCATCTCCGTTACGCTGCAATGGCATCGGCTTTACACTGCAATCGCATCACCGTTACGCTGCAACCGCATCGGCTTTACGCTGTAAAGGCGATGACATATGCCTACAACGGCAAAGGTCATGGCCCAAAAAACGGCTTGCAGCGTTGCCCAAAGGCAGTTTTTCCGCTCTGGATGCACCCATTGCCAAGTGTTAAATTTCGGCAATAATAATTTACGCCATTTTTCGTGACCTTTTCAACTTCTATTGGTGCATAATTCATGGATTTTGGCTAAATTTGCAGCCAAAAGAACCATATTCGCGAATATTAAACAATACCAATGCTGGAATTCAAGAATGTCAGCGTCTCGCTGCCCGATGGCAACCACTCCACCCCTTTCTCGCTTATCGCCGAGAAAGGCGAAACCGTGTGCATCTTTGGCGAGGAGCATACGGGGAAGAGCGAGATCCTGCTCTCCATTCTTGGCTTGTACCCGCTACAGTCTGGCTTCATAACCTTCGACGGAGAGCTCATCACACGCGAGGCGTCTCCATACTTCAGGAAGATGATGGCATACGTACCACAGCACATGCCAGAGGGAGAAATCAAGATAGGAGAACTGTGCAGATACTTACACCTTGACATTCCCAACGATCTGAAAGACATAAACGGCAAGCCCGTTTCGTCGTTCAGTCAGCAAGGCCTGCAAGTCATCCTGTTGCGTCTCGCCTTGGAACTGAAGCGAGAAGTAGTGCTTGTCGACAACGCCTTCCCCACTCCACAGACGCAAGACCTCCTGGCCAAGCTTGCCGAGTCGGGAGCCGAGGTAATATTCACACACGAGGGCAACACGCTGCCTTGTGACAAACTTATAAACTTATCAAAATGAACATAACTACGCTTGGCATCATTTTCGGGGCGTTGCTCGTGGCCTTCCCTATATTCGTCATCATACGCTTTCGCCTGAACCTGATGCGCAACTTCCTCAAGTCGCTCCTCCGCATGACAGTGTCGGTGGGAGTGCTTGCCGCATTGATGGGACTCGTCACCTGGGCCGACAGTATTTCGGTCAGCGTTATATTATCGGTGGTTATCTGCCTCTTCACCGCTCTTACAACGACTGTAAAGGCAAGGCTGAAATTGCAAGGCCATTATTTGTCAGTGGCGACAGGAGCATTGGCAGGCATCCTTGTAGTGGGCTTCTATTTCATATTTCTTGTTCTCGGGACACGCAATCCATTCACTATCAACATTTACATTCCAGTCATAGGCCTGTTGGCAGGGGGCATCACAAGTGCCAACACCAACGCGTTTGCTACCTACAGCGACGGACTCGTGCATCATGGGCAACTCTACAACTATCTGCTGGGCAACGGCTGCACCCAGCGACAAGCCCTCGACTATTTTGTCCGCCGGAGCTTGCGAGCCTCCATCTTGTCGGTCAGCAAACAAATGTCGCGCATAGTCTTCATAGAGGCTCCCGTGGCTTTCTTTGTGGCATTAATGGGAAACGCGAGCATCCTAACGGCGGCGATGCTGCAAATACTGCTCACCCTTGCAGTGGCAAGCGCTTCCGTCATCTCGGTCTTCGTCACATTGACCATTGAACGGAAGCGCTCAAAATAATCAGGGTTCTATGATGATTCATGTGGGCGTTCACATTTCACACGCTTTTTTCACACGGATTTAAATCAACATAGGCCCTATTTTTTTCACACGGATTTTAAAGATTTAAAAGATGTCGGCTTCGCCGATTGCGCATACCGTTTTTCAACTGCCCTTTCACATCATTTATTAACCACCGCGTAGCCGCTTGCGGCGTAGCAATCTTTCAAATCTTTAAAATCCGTGTGGAGAAAAGATAATCCGTGTGGAGTAAAAACATCCGTGTGGTACAAAATAGTTATAATACATGAAATGAATTGTCACTTGCGATTCTTCCAAAACATGCTTATTTCCTCAAGGGTCTTGCCCTTGGTCTCAGGCACAAGACGCCACACGAACAGCGCGGCGAGAACGCATATGGTGCCGTAAAGCCCATAAGTGAACCAATGGCCAAAATTGTCGCCTTGGGCAAGGTGCATGTTGAACATGGGCACGAAGGTAGAACTCACTATGAAATTGAATATCCACTGGAACGCGACGGCTATCGACACGGCCGCGCCACGTATGGTATTGGGGAATATCTCCGCAATGTATACCCAGCATATCGGGCCCCACGAGAACATGAACGAGGCACTGTAGACCATGATTGAGAGCATGGTGACGATGCTCAGCGACGCGTTGCCAAACGTGAGCGCCACACCGAAGGCTCCAATGGCCATGCCCACGCTGCCAGTTATGAGCAGCGGCTTGCGCCCGAACTTCTCAACGGTAAACACGGCAACGAGCGTAAAGAGGATATTGACAACACCCATCACCACGGTCTGCACCATCGGGTTGTCCATGCCCATGTCGCCGAAGATGCGCGGGGCATAGTAGAGCACGGCGTTGATGCCGATTGCCTGTTGGAACACGCTCAGCATGATGCCCATGAATATGCACAAGAACCCATAGGAGAACAGACGCTCGGTCTTCGTTTCCACAGTGTTTTTTATGTCCTGAAGTATATGGTTGGCCTTATTGTCACCGTTGATGCGTGCCAAGATATTGTAAGCCAACCGTTCCTTGCCTATAAGCACAAGATAGCGAGGCGTCTCCGGCACGAAGCAAATCAAGATGGTGAAGAGCCCGGCGGGAACCATCTCGCTGCCGAACATATATCGCCATCCTGTGGTTATTGTCCAAGGGTCGCTGCCTGGCAGCACCTTGGAGAATCCCTGCCCTATCTGCGTGATAACGGGGTTGGTGTGGTCGCCAAGAATCATGAAATTGACGAAGTAGACCACGAGTTGTCCGAAGATGATAGCAAACTGGTTCCAGCTCACAAGCATGCCACGTATCTCGCTGGGGGCCACCTCGCCGATATACATTGGGCAGATGGCTGACGCCATGCCCACGCCAATGCCGCCAAGAACACGGTAGAAGTTGAATACTACCAGCAGGTTCCACGTGGGTTCTCCCTTGGCCATGATGTAGCTCTCAGGGCACATTGAGCCCCAAGCCGACACGAAAAAGCAAACGCCGGCAAACACCAGCGACTTCTTACGGCCCAACCGCGAGGCGAAGAGTCCCGACAAGGCACTGCCAATGATACAGCCAATGAGAGCCGACGAAGACGTGAAGCCATGCATGAAATCGGTATACTGGAAGTCGTTGGCACCAAGGAAGAAAGCTTGCAGACCTTTCTCGGCACCTGAAATGACAGCCGTGTCGTAGCCGAACAGCAGACCGCCGAGCACCGCCACCATGACTATTGAGAACAAATAGCCACGACTGCCTGTGTTAGTTTTAGATTCTGATTGCATAAATAAGAAAAGAGGTAGATTTTATAAAAAAGAGGGCGCGTCAAAACTCCAGTTTCGGGGTCTTGACTCGCCCTCTTTCAGTTTCGGTTAATACAGAGTTGGCAGAGCTGCATTATTTCGCATAGAGAGCCACGATGGCCTCATACTTCTCCTGCTTGCCACTTGTCTCTTTTGGTTCACCGTTCTGCTTTGCGTATTCAACAACCTGCTCGAGAGTGAGCTCGCCGTCCTCGAACTTCTTGCCCATGCCACCGTCGAAGCTTGCATAACGCTGCTTAAACATCTCGGGCAACTCGCTCTCCGTGAGTATCGCTGCCGCGTTTTCCAAGGCACGTGCCATGGCATCCATGCCAGAGATGTGGGCGATGAAAATATCCTCTGGGTCGGTGCTGTTGCGGCGAAGCTTCGCGTCGAAGTTGGAGCCGCCATTGCCAAGACCGCCATTGCGGATGATCTGCATCATGGCCTGTGTAAGCTCAAAGTTGTCGATTGGGAACTGGTCGGTGTCCCATCCGTTTTGTGCGTCACCACGGTTTGCGTCGATAGAGCCGAGCATGCCATTATCGACAGCCACGGCCAACTCGTGCTCGAAGGTGTGGCCGGCAAGTGTGGCGTGGTTCACCTCAATGTTCACCTTGAAGTCCTTGTCAAGGCCATGTGCGCGCAAGAATCCGACAACAGTCTCCGTGTCAACGTCATACTGATGCTTGGTAGGCTCCATTGGCTTTGGCTCAATGAGGAATGTGCCCTTGAAACCCTTTGCGCGGGCATAGTCGCGTGCCATGGTGAGCATCTGTGCCAGATGCTCCTTCTCGCGCTTCTGGTCGGTGTTGAGCAACGACATATAGCCCTCGCGTCCACCCCAAAACACGTAGTTGGTGCCGCCGAGCTTGATGGTTGCGTCGATAGCGTTCTTAATCTGCACGGCGGCACGTGCCACGACGTCGAACTCGGGGTTTGTGGCAGCACCGTTCATGTAGCGCTTGTGGCCAAAGACATTGGCTGTGCCCCAAAGGAGCTTGATGTTTGTGCCATTCATCTTCTCAAGGGCATAGTCGGTGATAGCCTTCATGTTGGCTTCATACTCGTCGATGTCGTCGGATGGGTCTACCAAGTCAACATCATGGAAGCAGAAATACTCTATGCCAAGTTTCTCCATTATCTCGAATCCAGCGTCCATCTTGTCTTTGGCGCGCTGCAGTGGGGTTTCAGCCTTGTCCCACTCGTAAGAGCGAGTCTGTCCGCCAAACTGATCGCTTGAAGCCTGCCCGAGTGTATGCCACCATGCCATGGCAAACTTGAGCCAGTCTTTCATCTTCTTGCCCATTACCACCTTTTCTGGCTGATAATAGTGGAATGCCATCACGTTTTTACTCTCAGGTCCCTCGAAAGGAATCTTCCCAATCTGCGGAAAATACTGTTTTGCCATAATAGTTTATTATTAGTTGATTAGTCTTTATCTTTCAATGTTTATCAATTATCACAAGGGCTACATGTCCTTTTCAAGCATCTGTTTCCAACGTGCGTATGCCTCTTGGTATTCAGCCACGCGTGCCGTGTCGGGCTCTATGACGGCCAAACGCTTGAGCGAGGCGAAAGCCTCGGTATTGTCACGATATATGCCGCAGCCCATGCCGGCGCCCTTTGCCGCGCCCACGCTGCCGTCGGTCTCGTAAAGCTCTATCGTGGCACCGCTTGTGCCGGCGAGCGTGTCGCGGAACAACGGACTGAGGAACATGTTGGCGCGTCCGGCGTGAATCTTGCTTATGTCCATGCCCATGCCGCGCATTACCTCCATGCCATAGCAGAAAGAGAACACGATGCCTTCTTGCGCCGCACGTATGACGTGGGCACGGTTGTGCTTGTTGAAGTTCATACCGTGCACGGAGCATCCCACCTCACGATTCTCAAGCACACGCTCGGCACCGTTGCCGAAAGGTATTATCGTAACGCCCTCGCTGCCCACTGGCACGGTGGCTGCAAGGTCGTTCATGGCAGGATAAGACAGGTCGGGGGCAACGTTGCGGTGTATCCACGAGTTCAGGCAACCCGTGCCATTGATGCACAACAGCACGCCCAGGCGCGTCTGCTGTTCTGTATAGTTTACGTGCGCGAAAGTGTTCACGCGGCTCTTGGGATCGTATCCCACGTTGCCAAGCACGCCATAAACCACGCCTGACGTGCCTGCCGTCGACGCTATCTCGCCAGGGTTGAACACGTTGAGCGATAGGGCATTGTTGGGCTGGTCACCTGCACGATAGGATATGGGCGTGCCTTCCGCCAGCCCTGTCTCTGCCGCCGCCACTGCCGAAACACGGCTCTGAACGGCAAACGTCGGCACGGTGTCGGCAATGAGTTCACGACTAATGCCCATGGCATCGAGCAATGGAGCCGACAGCTCACGGCTCTTGAAGTCCCAGAATATACCCTCCGACAGTCCGCTTACGGTAGTGTTGACCTGTCCTGACAGCTTGAGCGCCAAGTAGTCGCCCGGAAGCATTATCTTATATATCTTGTCGTACACGTCGGGCTCGTTCTGGCGTACCCACGCAAGCTTTGCTGCCGTGAAATTGCCAGGCGAGTTGAGCAACCGGCTTAGGCAATAGTCGCTGCCAAGCTCGTTGAAGGCCTGCTCACCATACGGCACCGCACGCGAGTCGCACCATATAATGCTGTCGCGCACGGGTTTCAGGTTGCGGTCCACGCATACCAAGCCATGCATCTGATAAGAGATGCCTATGCCACGTATGTCTTCGCCCTTGGCACCCACACGCGACATGATGTCGGCAAGTGCAAGCTTGGCATTGTTCCACCACATTTCAGGGTCTTGCTCGGCCCAGCCAGCTTTCACCGCCTTTATGGGTGCCTCCTCAGAAGGATAGAAAGCAGATGCCGCGCACTCACCGCTGTCAATGTCAACGAGCGACGCCTTTACGCTACTACTGCCCACGTCGAATCCCAACAAATAATTTCTTTGTGCCATATTTAGTTACAGTGCTTTTAGGTCTATAAATGAGAATAACTTTTCGGTTACAAAAGTACGAAAAATGCGGTTCTGCCAATGTCTTTTATGTTGCCTATTTATGTAAAAAATGTAAACAACCTGTACATTCTGTCAACACAGAGCATAAAAAAAACGCCTGAGCTTGGTCAATTCCAAACTCAGGCGCTATATTTTTAATACATAGCTCTTTTAGAGCGGTGTGGCAAAGATAAGCTCACGAATAACGTAATAACAGAGTATGCCAGCGATATATCCAACGAAAGCTATCCATGTGATGTGCTTCATATACCAGCCAAACGTTATCTTCTCAAGGCCCATCACCACTACACCGGCGGCAGAGCCAATGATCAGCATTGAGCCGCCAACGCCGGCACAATAGGCAAGCAACTGCCAGAACACGCCATCGGTGGCGAAATCGCCCACGGCCTGCACAGGATACATGCCCATGCATCCAGCCACGAGAGGCACGTTGTCGACAATAGACGAGAGCACGCCAATGATGCCTGTCACCATGTAATGGTTGCCATCAAACGCCACGTTCAAGCCCTTGCCCAACGACGTGAGCGCGCCTATCTCCTCAAGACAGCTCACCGCCATGAGGATTCCAAGGAAGAAGAGAATGGTGCTCATGTCGATATTGCGGATAAGACTCACAACGCGCTTCTTTCTCGCACCCTTCTCGTTCTTAAGATTGGCGTAGAACACTTCGGTCACGATCCACAGCAAGCTAAGCACCAACAGGATGCCCACAAACGGCGGCAGATGGGTCAAGCTCTTGAACACGGGAACGAACACCAGGCCGCCCACGCCAACCCAAAACACCACCTTGCGCTGGAAGTCGCTAAGATCCTGTTCGGGCAATGCCACGGCGTCAGCCTGCGAAGAGTCATCGTCAAGGTTTCCCTTGAGTGCCATTTGGATGATAAGGCCAGGGATAACCATCGACACTATCGACGGGATCAGTATTTCGCTTATCACTCCGGCCGCAGTGATAAGGCCCTTGTTCCACAACATGATTGTGGTCACGTCGCCTATCGGCGAGAACGCGCCACCACTGTTGGCCGCGATTATGACCAACGCGGCATACCAGATGCGGTCTTTTTGCTGCGCTACCAACTTGCGAAGGATCATGATCATCACGATACTGGTGGTCAAGTTGTCGAGAATGGCGGAGAGAATGAAAGTCATGAACGCTATACGCCACAACAACGCACGCTTGCTCTTGGTGCGCATGACGCGCCTCACCCAGTCGAATCCGCCGTTTTGGTCTACCACCTCTACAATGGTCATGGCCCCCATGAGGAAGAACAGTGTCGTGCCCGTGTCGCCAAGATGACCTTGGATGATGTCGGTTACGAAAACCATGATGGGGTTCACCGTACTGCCAAGCTCGGGATGCTCCAAATTCAGGATTTCCATGAATTGCGGATGCATCAGAGAGACGAAATAGCCAGGGTTGAGCATGTAGAGCGTCCATACGGCCACGAACATAAGCAGCGCTACGGCTGCCTTGTTGACCTTGGTCACGCTCTCTAAGGCTATGAAGAGATAACCCACGACAAACACGATAATAATCGCGATAGAAAGTGTTGACATTTGCGTAATGAATCGTTTATAAGTTATGTTTAAGTAAGATGACACAAAATTACAAATTATACTTCAAAGATAACAATTGTTTCAAAATAAAATCCACCTTTTATTTGAATCTTCAAGCCCTTTTCATTATCTTTGCAAAAGATAAGGAGCTACCCTTATACTCATAAGTATACACAAACCATAAAGATGAACCCACAAGAAGCGAAAAATGTTAAGCTTAGCGAGAACATCATCCTCGCCGATGCCGACTATATAGACTACGTGGCATTCCAGCTCTCTGTGCAGTTTGAACGCATGATAGGCCGTCGCATTGGCAAGGCCGACCTCAGCCAATGGGCTGTGAACATTGCCTTGGATGGCGGACTGCGCGTGGACGGCAAGGCACACGAGACGCAACTCGTACTCGTGCATGACAAACACGCCTCACGTTTGGAGAATTTCAACCCCTCAACCTTTGAGACAGAGCTCAACGGGCAAGCTTTCAACGACAAGAACCTCGGCGAGTTCCTTGTCAATTCATATGCCGTGGGCGACACGTTCAGCAAGGACGACTATATTCTCGACACCATAAGCCTGATTCTCGAACACGATGAGGTGAAACGGCTGATGGTCATACCCAACGGCGAGGAAGGTTCCATCTTTGAAGACATAGCCAGCTCTCTGCGCAACGCCCCAGAGGACAAGCGCATAACCCTTTTCGCCATGCAGCCTATGCCGGGCGGCAACTTCCGGCAAGAGATATTAGGCTATTCCATGATGAACGCCTTAGGCATCAGGGGCGACGAGATAAGCTCAAGGTGACAGACACCACACAAGACACAAACTTGAGACAGGAAACAACAACTGGAAACGTAAAACATAACATAAGACATGAGCAATAGAATTTTAATGATTGGAGCCGGAGGTGTAGCCACGGTGTGCGCCTTCAAGATAGCACAAAACACCGACGTGTTTGGCGAACTTATGATAGCTTCCCATCACAAGGAGAAATGCGACCGCTTGGTAGACGCCATCCATGCCAAGGGATACAAAATGGATATAAAGACTGCCGAGGTGGACGCCGACAGCGTGGAGCAACTCACGGAGCTGTTCAATAGCTACAAGCCCGACTTGGTAATCAACCTCGCCCTGCCCTACCAGGACTTGAGCATCATGGACGCTTGCCTGGCTTGCGGATGCAACTATCTCGACACAGCCAACTACGAGCCAAAAGATGAGGCTCATTTCGAGTACTCATGGCAGTGGGCCTACAAGGATCGTTTCGAGAAGGCTGGTCTCACAGCCATCCTCGGCTGCGGCTTTGACCCAGGCGTATCTCAGGTGTTCACCGCCTACGCTGCCAAGCACCATTTCGACGAGATACAATACCTCGACATCGTAGACTGCAACGCCGGCAACCACCACAAGGCATTCGCAACCAACTTCAACCCTGAAATCAACATCCGTGAGATAACTCAAAAGGGTCTCTACTATGAGGACGGCAAGTGGGTCGAGACGGCTCCTCTCGCCGTGCACCGCGACATCAACTATCCCAACATAGGCCCTCGCGACAGCTACCTCATGCACCACGAGGAGCTGGAGAGTCTCGTCAAGAACTATCCCACCATCAAGCGCGGACGTTTCTGGATGACCTTCGGACAGCAGTATCTCACCTACCTCGACTGCATACAAAACCTGGGCATGGGACGCATCGACCCCGTCACCTACGAGGCACCACTCGCCGACGACCCGACAAAAACCGTAAAGGTGAACGTCGTGCCGCTACAGTTTCTCAAGGCCGTGTTGCCAAACCCGCAAGACCTTGGCGAGAACTACGATGGCGAGACAAGCATCGGATGCAGAATACGCGGTCTGAAAGACGGCAAGGAGCACACATATTATATATATAACAACTGCAAGCACCAGGAAGCCTACAAGGAGACCGGCATGCAAGGCGTGAGCTACACCACTGGCGTGCCTGCCATGACAGGCGCGATGATGTTCCTGAAGGGCATTTGGAAAAAGGCTGGCGTGTTCAACGTTGAGGAGTTCGACCCAGATCCATTCCTTGAGGAGCTTGGCAAGCAAGGTCTGCCTTGGCACGAGGAGTTTGACAAAGACATAGAATTATAGACCGACTATTTATATGGCAAAGACAGAAGAACTGACGGCCGCTGCCAACCAAACCGACAAGCAGGCAGAACAGCTTAAAGCGGAGAAGCAGGCTAAGATGAAAGCTCTGCAGGCCGCAATGACAAAGATAGAAAAGGATTTCGGCAAGGGTTCCATCATGCGCATGGGCGACGAGAAGGTTGAGAACGTGGATGTCATACCCACGGGTTCCATCGGCCTTGACCTCGCCTTGGGCGTAGGCGGCTACCCTCGCGGCAGAATCATTGAGATATACGGCCCCGAGTCGTCGGGAAAGACCACTCTCGCCATCACTGCCATAGCCGAGGCGCAGAAGCGTGGAGGCATTGCCGCGTTTATCGACGCGGAGCACGCCTTCGACAGATTCTATGCCGAGAAACTTGGCGTGGATGTAGACAACCTTTGGATCTCACAGCCCGACAACGGTGAGCAAGCCTTGCAAATTGCCGACCAGCTCATCTCTTCTTCGGCAGTGGACATCCTTGTAGTCGACTCCGTGGCGGCGCTCACGCCAAAGAAGGAGATTGAAGGCGACATGGGCGACTCTGCCGTAGGTCTTCAAGCCCGCCTCATGAGCCAAGCCCTTCGCAAGCTCACTGGCACAATATCAAAGACCAACACGTGCTGCATTTTCATCAACCAGCTGCGCGAGAAGATTGGCGTGATGTTTGGCAACCCAGAGACAACGACGGGCGGTAACGCCCTGAAATTCTACTCCAGCGTGCGCATCGACATACGCCGCGTGACAAGCCTTAAGGATGGCGACAACGTGTATGGCAACCACGTACGTGTGAAGGTGGTGAAGAACAAGGTCGCGCCTCCATTCAGAAAGGCTGAGTTTGACATTCTCTTTGGACAAGGCATCAACAAGGCCGGAGAGATACTTGACCTCGGCGTGGAAAACGACATCGTGGGCAAGAGCGGCAGTTGGTTCTCGTACAACGGGTCAAAACTTGGACAAGGTCGCGACGCGGCAGTTCAACTCCTCAAGGACAACCCCGAACTTTGTGAGGAAATAGAGAAGCAAATAGTCGACAAGATCAAAGAGGTTGAGTAACAACCCACATATTAGACAAAAAAAAAGACAATCCTATCAGCAAGAAATTTGCCAATAGGATTGTCTTTTTTTATTCTGCAAACGATGACAAGACGCAAGGCTTCTGCCATTCTCAATATCCACGCACTTCCTACTTGTTCTTGTTCCAAAAAGCGGGAGTGAGCACCACCATCACCGTGAAAATCTCCAAACGGCCCACGAGCATCATAAACGAGCAGAGCCACTTGATGAAAGAGGGCAATTGCGACCACGACATTGTTGGGCCTATCTCCGTGCCCAATGTCGGTCCCACATTGCTCAAACAGCTAAAACATATGGTTATGGCATTGGTATTGTCCACGCCTGCCGCTATGATGACGAAAGCAAACAGGAAGAACAGCATGAGGTAAGCCGTGACAAAGGCCATCAACGACACTCTTTGTCTGTTGGGCACATTATATTCGCCTATCTTCAATGGCAACACGGCGGAAGGATGTATGCGCTGCATCAGCTCGTTGCGAAGCACCTTTAATATCATCACGCAACGCACGCATTTCAAGCCTCCCGTGGTGGAACCCGAGCATGCCCCGAAAAACATGCAAACGGTCAATACGACCCAGGTGACATGGGGCCATGCCGCCGCGTCGTCGTTGAACAATCCTGTAGTCGTGATAAACGATACCACTTGGAATATTGCCGAACGGAAAGCGTGCTCCACGGCATAATGATTCTCCACTATGAGCTCAAACATTATGAAAGCCGTGCATGCCGCCACCATGCAGACATAGAATCGGAATTCGGTGTCACGAAACAACGACTTAACCTTGCCCTTGAACATAGCCAGATAGAGCAACGTGAAATTGGTGCCTGAAACGAAGCAAAAGAACGTGGTGACATATTCCAACGCCGGCGACTGGAAATGTTCCGTGGAACTGTTGTTCACGCCCATGCCCCCCGTCGCCACCGTTGTCATGGTGTAGTTGGCAGCCTCAAACCAATTCATGCCGAACACCATATAGCTCACGAAGCACCAAACGCTGATGACGAGGTAAACCAACCATATGAAACGAACGCTCGTGGAGAGCCTTGGCTGGAGCTTCGACCTGAACGGTCCTGTAGACTCCGCGCCAAACACCCTTATGCTGCCGCTACTTCCTGCCACGGAGGGTATGAAGGCTATCACGGTGAACACTATGCCCAAGCCGCCTACCCACTGGGTAAGCGATCGCCAGAAGAGAATGCCATGGGGCAATGCCTCCACATCGTCGATGATTGTGGCACCAGTAGTGGTAAATCCCGACATGGCTTCGAAATAGGCATCAGTAAAACTGTGGATGTAGCCACCAAACATGAAAGGCAACGTGGCAAAGAGGGAATAGACTATCCACACGAGCGTCACCAAAAGATAGGCGTCGCGACGCGAGAACCCATTGCTGGCATTCTGACCGAAAAACTTCAGTACCAAGCCGGCGAAAATGGTTATAAGGGCGGAAGATGCGAAGAGCAGAATGTCGTCCTCGCCATACCACAACGCCACGCCCATGCAGACAAGCATGGAGATGGCTTCTTGGAAAAGCAAGCCGCCAAGGATTTTGTATATAAACCGCAAATTGATCATAACGACAACTTATTCAGCAACTCACGGGCTATGGCCGAAATCTTCTTCGGCGGATTAAAATATTTCTCCAGCGCCTTCATGTTCACGCCATGGCAGAACACCACCACGTGGTCGCCCGCCTCGATGCGCGTATTACCATTCACCAACATTCCCTCGTTGCCTCTCACGAGTCCTCCTATCGTTATGTCGGAAGGCAACTTGAGGTCTTTCACCGGCAACTTAGTGACCTTGGAGTCGTTTTTAGCCACAAACTCTGCCACGTCGGCATTTGCCGACATGAGGAAGGTGACGTTGAACACGTCGGCATCGAGCATGAGCTGGTATATGCGACTGGCGGCAATGGCCTTCTTGTTGATGATGGTACCTATGTCAAGACCTTCTGCCATCGACGCGTAATCGATATTCTCCACGTCTGCCACCGTCTTCCGCACGCCCAAGCGCTTTGCCGTGAGGCAAGCCAGGACATTGGTCTCGGCGTTGCCCGTGAGCGCCACGAAAGCCTGCGTGTTCTTGATACCCTCGTCCTCAAGGAGAGAGGTATCGCGCGCGTCGCCTTGAATGACGAGCGTATCGTCATCCACAATCTGGTTCAGCTCCTCACACCGGTCGGGATCTATCTCTATGATTTTAGAGTTCATGTATTCGGGCATTGATTGCAAGGCACGCACCGTGGTCATTCCGCCTCCCATGAAAAGCACGTTGCGCACGTCGGCATAGCCTTCCTTGCCCGTAATCTGTCGAATATAAGGTATATATTGCTTGGTGGTCATGAAATAGACAAGGTCATAGCAATGAAGCTCGTCGTTGCCACCTGGGATTATCGTCTCCATGCGGCGCTTTATCGCCACCACGTGATAAGGGTCGTCGGGACCACAGAGCACTTTAAGCGGTTGGTTGAGTATCTTGCAACTCTCGCGAAGCTTTATTGCAAGCATCACCAAGGCACCTCCGTGCACATCCCATCTCTGGCGCACCCAAGACATCTTCAAGCCATTGATAATCTCCCTTGCCGCCAATATCTCCGGATAGATGAGCACATCCACGCCAAGGTTCTTGTAGAACAACCGTATGTCCTCCTCCACATATTCGGCGTCGTTGACCTTTGCCACCGTCTTCTTGGCATGAAGGGCATGGGCAAGGATGCAACTGTTTATGTTCTCGTTCTCATCGGGCGATACCGCTATGAAAAGGTCGGCGTTGCTCACCCCAGCCTCGTTAAGGGTCTTGACGCTCGAAGCCGAGCCACACAACGTGAGCAGATCGTAGTCGGCGCCAATCTTGTCGAGACGATCCTGGTCATCGTCAATGATGGTTATCTCTTCCTGGTTGCGTGAGAGCAATCGCGCCAAATGGGTTCCTATGGCATATGCTCCTGTTATGATAATCTTCATAGCGTTTCTTCTATCTCTTTGCGCACGCTGTCGTTGTCCAGTCCGCAAATTTTTCGCAACTCGTCCACCGTGCCATGCTCCACGAAGTCGTCGGGCAGGCCAAGACGCTTTATCTTGGGCGAGTAACCATGATCCGACATCCATTCCAGCACGGCGGAACCCATTCCGCCCATTCGAACGCCATCCTCAATGGTTATTATCTTGTTAAACTTCTCGCCTATCTCCGTCAGCAACTTGTCGTCCAGAGGCTTCAGGAAACGCAAGTCATAATGCGCCACCTTGTCAGCTTCGGCCTTGTCCATGCTTGATATCACAGTATCCACATCGTTGCCTATCGGTCCTATCGTTACCACGGCAACCTCTGATCCTTCGCGCACGCGTCTGCCCGTGCCTATGGCTATTTCCTCGAATTGGCAACGCCAATCGCTCTCTTTCGACACTGGGCAGATGCCCCTACCCCGAGGATAACGAATCACGAACGTGCCTTTGCCTGGCAGTTGCGCCGTGTACATCAGCCGGCGCAACTCATGCTCGTCCATAGGCGAGGCGATAGTGAGGTTGGGGATTGGCCTTAGTGACGCCATGTCGAATGCCCCATGATGGGTTGGACCGTCCTGACCTACAAGTCCAGCACGGTCAAGACACAGCACCACCGGCAGTTTGAGTATGGCTACGTCGTGGATTATATTGTCGTAAGCGCGCTGTGCAAAGGCACTGTAGATGTTACAGAATGGCTGCAGCCCATCCTTCGCCATGCCTCCCGAGAATGTTACCGCATGGCCTTCGGCAATACCCACGTCGAACACGCGAGCTGGCATTTCCTTTGCCATGATGTTCATGGAGCAACCCGTTGGCATGGCTGGTGTCACCCCGACAATTTTCGGGTTCTGCCTTGCCAGTTCCAGCAAGGTATGCCCAAACACGTCTTGGTATTTCATCGGCTGACAACCGGCGGCATCGCAGATGCGCTCTCCCGTGGCCGCGTCGAAACGTCCCGGCGCATGCCACACCGTGGCGTTCTTCTCTGCCGGAGCGTAACCCTTGCCTTTAACGGTATGGAGATGCAACAACTTGGGCCCCTTCATGTCTTTGACGCGCCTCAACACACGCACGAGCTCATCCACGTTGTTGCCGTCGAAAGGCCCGAAATAGCGAATGTTCATGCCCTCAAAGATGTTCTGCTGATGCGACAGCGCACTCTTCAGCGCATTGTTGAGCCTTATTATTCCCTTGCGCCTGTCGTCGTTGAGATAGCCTTTGCCATGAAGCCATTGCGAGGCCTTGAAACGCAAGCGGTTGTATGTCTCGTTGACATCGAGGTTGATGAGGTATTTCTCCATCCCGCCCACGGCACGATCTATTGACATGTCGTTGTCGTTGAGGATGATAAGGATGTCGTTTGGCGTAGACGACACGTTGTTGAGCCCCTCAAAGGCGAGCCCTCCGCTCATGGCTCCGTCGCCGATTATCGCCACGACGTGCCTGTCGGGATTTCCCGACTTTTTAGCAGCCACGGCCATACCGAGCGCCGCCGAGATGCTGTTGGAAGCGTGACCACACGTGAACGTGTCGTATTCGCTCTCCAATGGCGTTGGAAACGGGCGTATGCCGCCAAACTTACGGTTGGTGAAGAAGTTGTCGCGACGTCCCGTGAGAATCTTGTGGCCATAAGCCTGATGACCCACGTCCCACACGATGCGGTCGTCGGGCGTGTCAAACACGTAATGCAACGCCACAGTGAGCTCAACCACGCCAAGACTGGAAGCGAGATGGCCAGGATTGACCGACACTTCCTCGATGATGTCTTGTCGCAACTCAGCACACACCTCTGGCAGTTGATCGACGCCGAGCTTTCTCAAGTCGGCGGGATATTGCAAATGGCTTAATAGCGAAAATCTCTTTTCATCCATTCGGGAACGTTTAGACATTTATTATTGCAAAGTTAATCAATAATTTAAAACTATCATTAACTTTCCCGATAATTCATGCCATGAGAGGGTTGAGGCATTGCACGTCTCGCTCGCACAATGCCGTTCCTGCAATAATCAGCATAGCTATTGGAAATAAAGACCTTAAAGATTTTCCTGAGCCGTGGAAGCCAAATGCTCCTTGACGGCCTTTTCTATGTCGGCCTTATAGTTGAGTCCATAGAGACGATACAGGTCTTGCATGTGGAGCAAGCGGGGATAGAAGTTCTCCAAGTTGCGCTTGTCCTTTGCTGTCCACTGCACTTCGGAAAGAGCTGCCAGCCTTGGCAACATCTCCCATTCCATCTTCTCCGCGTCTTTCACCCATTCTGTCCATATGCATCCCTCGGCACCTATTATGTTTTGATGCTCGGCAGGGGTCAACTTGTCGGAGTAGGGTTCAACGTTGTAAACTCGCTGGATGCTTGGGATGCCCTCAATCTTGTTGATGCGTGGGTTGCTGAAATAAAAGTTCGTGATGGGAGCCACTATCGTGGGATGGCCTTCGCGTGCGGAACGCACGCTTGCGTCAAGGCTTGTCCAACCGCAAACGGTGATGTCTTTTGCGGGAGTGCCCTCCAATATCTCGTCCCAGCCCATCATCTTGCGGCCACGGTTTCTTATCTCCTTCTCTATCTCTCCCATGAACCAGGTTTGCAATTGCTCTTCCTTTGAATGCCCAGGGAGTTCCACAATGCCAAGGTCTGCAATCTTCTTCTGGCAGTTGGCACATTCTTTCCAGCGATCCTTGGGGCACTCGTCGCCGCCGATATGGATATATTCAGACGGGAAGATGTCCATCACTTCATCAATGACATCCTTGGCAAACTGTAGTGTCTTTGACTTGCCGGCGCACAACACGTCCTCAAAGACACCGAAGCGGCAAGGCACCTCGTAAGGGCCGCCCGTGCAGCCCAGCTCTGGATAAGAGGCAAGGGCCGCCAACATGTGTCCTGGCAGGTCAATCTCCGGAATCACTGTGATATACCTGTCGGCGGCATATCTCACAATCTCCCGCGCTTCTTCTTGGGTGTAATAACCCGTTACGGGGACGCCGTCATAACTGTCCTTGCTCCCCTGCACTATGGTTTGCTTCCTGACAGAGCCTATCTTGGTAAGCATCGGGTATTTCTTTATCTCAAGTCGCCATCCCTGATCTTCCGTGAGATGCCAATGAAAATAATTGATGTTGTGCATCGCAAAGACATCAATCAGCTTCTTCAGATATGGCACGCTGAAATAGTGTCGCCCAACGTCTATCATGAACGCACGATAGGCAAAGCGTGGGGCATCTTTCACCTCCACGGCAGGCAACAAGATACTCTTGACGTTTTCGCCCTTAGTGATAGGCAGAGCTTTCATGACGCTCTGTATGCCATGAAAAATGCCCGCATGGGATGTTGCGGAGATGGTAGCGCCCGACTTGTTGACAGAAATGGAGTAAGCTTCCGACTTGTCGTCGCCAGCGTTCAATACGAGGTTAATCTGCGACTTCGAGGGCTTGACACTTGTCTTCACCTCGATGCCCGTCACCTCCTTGATATGGGCAGCCAAGAAGTCGGCGTCTTTCTTTTGCTTCTCGTCGCCGGCGGTATATCGTATGGTGGTTTTTGCCGTGAGTTGGAAAGGAGACCCTCCCGTTTCCTTCACATCTTGCGGCAATGGCACAATCTGCCAATTGCCGACGTTGTTGTCCTTGGCGTAAATGGAAAGGCTTGCCAAGAGAGCCACGGTTAGAATGATTCTTCTAAACATAATTTTCTGTGATTAGGTTTACGCCGCAAAATTACGACTTTATGCCGAAAGAAAAGTCCTGTTCAGCAAAAAGAATCATTCCCGTTGACTAAAAAACGACTATTTGGTTTACAATGTGAGCTATATTATCAGCTAATCCTCTTCTTGCGTTCGCAGAAACGCTCACATTGCGCACAAATGTCGTATCCCAGCATCGCCCCGAGGATGAAATCCTCCTCGGGGGATAGTTGGCATAGAGGTTTTGTCACTATCATGCGGATAGCATCCAGGCACTCGCGCTTACCAAAGAAGAGGTTCAGGCGGTCATTGCCCACGGGCTGGATGACATATTCTATGTGTTGACGCTCCAGTCTCGTCTTTGCAAAAGCCTCATACTTCTTGTTGAAAGTGAAAAGCACCATCCGGCGCACACCTTTCTGATACTCATAGATATGATTCATCAGCACTTTCAAGTCGATTGGCATTGCTACTTTCTGCTGCATACTATCCGCGATAAATGGGTAAAACTTAATGAAAAAATTGCTTAGAGTGATGGTTTGATGGCTTCGAGCCAAGCGTCTATGCGCTCTTCTGTCTTATCTTCCTCGTTGACATCGTCGAGGGCGAGTCCCACGAACATGTCGTCAACCACGGCGTCGCTGTCGTCGAAGGTATAGCCCTCGGTTGACACTCCCGGCAACACGTTGGCACCTGCTTCCTCGGCCGCGTCATAGAGTTCTTTCATGCCGCCACAGAATGTGTCGCAATACGACTCGCTGTCGCCACATCCGAAGATGGCAACGGTCTTGCCAGCCAAACCAGCGCTCTTGAGTGTCTTTACGCCATCATACCAGTCGTCTTGCATCTCGCCGGCACCCCATGTGGATGTTCCGAGGATAAGGTTGTCGTGACTTGAGATGGCATCGTTGTCAAGGTTGGCTACATCAAGTGTTTCCACGCCCAGCTTCGAGGCTATGGTTCCGGCTATCGACTGGCAAGCACCAGTGGAAGAGCCATAAATAACGATTGTTGATTTCATGTTCTTGTCTTTTTTAGTTTGTTATAATCTCATTTTGTTCCGCTTGCAAAGGTACGGCGCGACAGCAAACTATGCAATACCTAAAAATGAGGGTTGTAGCCAGCCAACTTATTCAAACTTCGCGACATCACATTTAATGCTAATGTTTCCTTTTGAAATGTCAGCTCATTAAGCGAACATGAATGCCAGTTGCACTCACTTATTGTAAAAATATTAAAAAAGGGAAAGAGAAATAAGTAATAAGGCTCCATTTTAGTAACTTTGCAAAGATAAACCAAACTGGACTTTTATTTATAAGACATGAGACAACAACCCACTTTTTGGCTGGAAATACGCAAGGAATACGTGATAGAAAACTACGCTGCCCTGCTGCCATATCTGCGTGGCTATCAATATGACACGCGATTCGAGGCGGACGATAGCGATTTCAACACTACCTTCCGTTGCTTGAAAGAAGTGGTCGATGACATTTGCCAGTCTGTGAGCGGCGACAATGTCTTTCTCCATGCTGCCTTGCAATGGGATGAAGACACGCTGAAGAAGAACGTGGGCCTGATGGCATCCTATCTCCTCGCGGCTCAGAAGAAGAACCTTACCGACAACGCTGTCTTCATGTCTTTGTGTGATATTCTGCTTAGCGTAGAGAAAAGCCCCGACTTGGTATTGCTTTCCTATCTTAAGAATGTCGTCGCAAATTGCGCCGCCAACGCGCCGATTGTGGTCTATGGATTCAATTGGGACGATATCGAGAAGATACCGCAATACTCGCTCTCCTTGTTCTTCCAAAAAACCGTGAAGACCACTTTCCGCAAGCCGGAGGAGGATGAACACTTGTTTTATGAGGGCAAGGGATTGATAATAATGGACAACGACAACATCAAGTTGCTGCCCATGAACAGGCAAAGCTACGACAAGGGTAACTCGGTGACGCAATTTGAATTGCCTGTCGGCGTGAGTGTCGCCGTGAACAAGGCCGACAAGAGCAACAAGACCGAATTTCCCGAGCTTATAGACACTTGCACCGACATGCTCCGCTCGCTCGACAATGTGATGCCGAGCATAAAGAGAGAACTGAAAGTCTATGAGAATGGCGACTTGCTGAAGGTAAGGGTCGTGGGCAAAAAATTCAGATACGTGGAATGCGAGACCATCGACACCGATTACGAGAAGGTTAGGGGCAACGTGTTCATACCGCCATCGCTGTTCAAATTCTACAACATCTACTCCATATCCAACGATAACCTTATAGACGCCCTGCGAGAAAACGACGTGTTGTTGGTTAAGAAACAAGACATTGAACTCTACAACAATTTCCCTTTCATCCTTGACACACAGGTGTTCAAGGATTACAACAGCGACCGCATAGAAAACATCCAACCCTATTCGTGCGACGCCATTCATCTGACGGAGTTCAGCAACGGCTTGGGCAATCGATGGCTCACCGACACGGGAATGCAGGTCAACGTCATTGGCGAATTGAATGAAAGCCAGAAATATTGCGTAGACAACAACCAGCCCGTGCGCATACAAGTCTTTGAATCGAAAACCGATAAGAATGGCAACTGGATTGTAAACGGGAGATATATCTTTGAGGAGTCGCCCACGTTCATCAACTCCCGCAACGAGTTCGTGGAGAACGCTCGAAACAAGTTCACAGAAGACTTCCTCGACTATTATTATGAAGAGCCAAACGAATATCAGCAAACGACGACAAGGCAACTCTCGCCCACGGCTATCCCCATGCTTGTCAACATCCTGAACCGTTGCTCCCAACTCGTTGGCGACACCACTCTGCGCTACCTCTACCTCTTTGGCGCACGTTTTCTTGCGACCATCATCTCCGACGCAAAGAGCCGCGCGTTCTTGCGCCAGCAGATGCGCTACGTGGAGTGCCTCGTGCATTTCGCCTTGGGCGATGAGACGGCCTCGACGCTCAACATGCGCCACGACGATGACCTGCCGGAGTTGCCCATATTGAGCAAGGAAGAAGCCGTGGTAGCCCAACTCGCCAAATATCAGGACATGGACGTTGAGCGCAAGCAGCGCCCGGCTGAGTCGGACATCAACACAGCTTACCTTGAGGAAATGGTGTCTGCGTCAAACGTCTTGCGCGGCAAGCTGGAACCATCAGAACTGAACCGTATAAAAAAGGGCATTGCCGATTACCTGCGCGTAGCGGATGTTTACCGCAACATAACGCGCGAATACACCGACTATGGAGAGGAGAGCGATACGCTTGAGTTCAAGACCTCCATCGTGTTCCCTCCTGAGAACGGGATGCAAGCCGACCTGCTGCGGCAGCAGTGGGCCATACTAAAGGCCGTATGCGGTTTCCTCAACACGGTCTCTGGCGGTGAGATTCTGCTTGGTGTCAACGACTATGGTAGGGCATCAGGATTGAAAAACGACATAAACTATCTCTACTCACATAAAAAGATAGGCATTATGACGATGGACAGCTACCGCACGTATGTGAAGACCATCATCGACAACGCCTTTCGCGACAACCACAACGTAGAGGGATTGGATGTCACATCCACCGTAATCAATTATATCATAGAACGCAACAATGAGGGCGATGACCTGTTGCGCATTCACGTCATGCCTTATACAAACGGCATAGTGTCGTTCAAGGACGAGCACTTGCCCGAAGGCATGTCGCGCTCTTATTACCGCACGAGCGGTGCCACGGTGAGAATGGACGAAAAGCTCATGAAGCTGGTGAAACAGCGTAAAAACTTATAATTTGAATGTAGCCACGAGGGGCAGGTGGTCGCTAAAACCGCCCAAATGTCGCGGACCG
The DNA here is from genome assembly GCA_963599465.1 of Oscillospiraceae bacterium. Lineage (GTDB taxonomy): Bacteria > Bacteroidota > Bacteroidia > Bacteroidales > Bacteroidaceae > Prevotella. Next base: position 47,732 of record CAVBXD010000019.1, read on the forward strand.
AGATATGTACGGTGGGGTTTTGCCCCACCGTATTTTTTATCTTCCTCCATGAGGAAAGGTGCGTCGTTGACACGGCAACCGATGAGCAGACACGTCATCGGGGCATTGCAAAAAATATGGTCAAGACTTCCCCATTCGCCTTTGTAGCGGTAGGTGCCTTTTGCGCCGTTGGTTCCCTTTGCCCCGAGCGACACTTCTGTCATGCCATGGCTTGCTATGAACTTGAGCGACTCGTCGGATGAATAGTCGTTGAAGTCGCCCGCGACAATAATCAATGGATTGTCGCAGGCATCACGTATGGAGTCTATCATCTGGCACACTCTCTCGGCAACGCGCAAGCGGTAGGGGCGTGTCTTTGCCTCGCCGCCAGCCCTGCTTGGGGCGTGCACCGCTACCACGTGGAGGGTATCGCCGCTCATCACCATGCCCGAGGCGTAAAGTATGTCGCGTGTGGGGCGATGGCCTGCAAGAGGCTCAATGCGCACCGAGTGGCTGTTGATAAGACGAAAGGAGAAAGGCGAGTAAACCAAAGCCACGTCGATGCCGCGCAGGTCGGGACTGTTGGTCATCACATAGTCGTAGCGTGCCGCACGCAATGGCGACCGCTTGGTGAGGTCGCGCATCACGGAGTCGTTTTCCACTTCTGTCAGCACCGCCATGTCGGGTAGGTGCCCACCGGTGGCATCAGCCATGTTGTCGCCACACGCCACGATAGCTTGCCCCACGTGGTCGAGTTTTTGCCAATAACGCCGTAGAGTCCAATGGTGAGACGAGGCAGCCAGGAATTCGGTGTCCTGCTTGCCCACGTCGTGAAACGTGTCGAAGAGATTCTCGACGTTATACTCCACAAACGTGAAGACAAACAGCAACAGCGTCCACGGCATTATTGGCAAGGGTCTTGTGTGTCAGTGTTTACAAGTCGTCGGCAAACAATGGGTCTTCCGGCATCACCATTACCGGCTTTTGGTCAAACTCGTTCAACAGCTTGTCCGACACGTATTTCTTGTTCACCACAAGGCGGAACATGTACTCGTTGAACCAGCGGTTCGACATTATGATGCAACCCGCCTGTCCGTACGATGCTCCCCAGGAGTTCTCCACTTTCCATTCCGTTGGTTGGCCATTGGCATCGAGGTTCACCGCCGTGAGCGTCATGGCATGTGTAGAGCCACTGTCGAACGTGGAAATGCGTTCGGCCTTGTTCATCGGGAACGTGGTGCCGAAGAGCGTGCCATAGTCGTAGTTGTCGAGGTCGGAGTAGCCGATGGTGCGGTCAAGCTGTTTGCCCACGTCATAGCTTGAATACATCTTGTGTCCGTCCTTGAGCGAGGCTATCGCCAACTGTGCAATCTCGTCCATCGGCAGGTTTAGGTATTTCCAGTTGTGTCCGTCGTAGGTGTGTCTGTCGTAGTCCACCTCATAAGTCTTGTGGTATGGGCGGCGAGGATCGTTCATCACCATGATGAACGTGCCGTTGAGCTTGTGACCCACCGTGGCATCGTAAAACGACTGTGGCGTATAGGTCTTCGTCTCGCCTACGGCATTGCCCTTGCTGTCGCGGAAGGTATAGCTGAACTCCTTCACGGGTTCGCCAAGGGTGAGCGAGAGGATGTGGTATATAGTGCCAAGCATCTCCGTCTTGCGCTGCTTGATCGCGGCGTCTTTCTTCTTCGCCGCCACCATGCCTCGCAGTTCGAGTCCAAACTCGCGCAGCTTTGAGGAAATGATTTTCGCCATGCGGCTCGTGTTGTCGGAGTTGTAAGTCTCGGGCATCACCTGCATTGGCACGAGACCGTATTTCTCAGCCAAGTCGGCAACACCACAAAACGTGCCACCGTCGTTGATGGGGTTCTTGAAGAAGAACTGCACACGCTCATCGTCTATGGGCTTCGAGGCGTTGTCTATCGAGCCTTGAAGCATGAGGTTGGCCTTCTCCAATTGATCATAGAAGAAGAGATAAGCCTGCGAGAACTCAACCACTTGTTTCTGGTCGTGGGCTGCGGCGAAGTTGGCGCGCAACACGTTCAGACCTGAGAACATCCAGCAGCGTCCAGAGCTCTTTTGGTTGTGAATGCTCTGCGATGGTGTCTCAATGCTGAATTTGGTGGTCATGCTCGACGCGTTGCGGTAGTTTTTCGCAAGGTCGTCAATCTTGTTTTGAGCTATCGCGTTGGCCAAGGCTTTCTCGGCCATTGACGAAGGCTGCGCCTTCACTATTTCCTGAAGCATGGCGGCAGATATACCACCGTCCTTGTTCGTTTTCTGCGCGCTGATGGCTGTTGCGGCAAGCAACAGGCAAGCGCTGACGAATATTTTCCTCATGTTGTTGGTGTTGGTTTTTGGATTGTCATTTTAACTTGTCAGCAGCGGCGAGGGAGTCAAGTTGCTGAAGCATCTCCTCCGTTTTTATTGTAGCGAAAGCCACCTTGCCGTCAGGGTCTATCAGATATGATGTCGGTATCCATGAGATGTGGTATTCTTTGGAAATCTTTGTCTCTTTCCATTTCTTGAATTCCGAATACTGCATCCACGAATAGTTGTTGGCATCCAGGTATTTTGTCATCTTCTCCTTGTCGGTGTCGAACGACACGCCGATAAGTTGTATTTTCTTGCCATACTTTTCTTGTATCTGCTTCACTATTGGCATGTCTTTTCTGCAATCCGGGCACCATGATGCCCAAAAGTCGAGCACCGTCCAAACGCCATGTTTCACCTTGCCGTCGGCCGCTTTCTTGGTACGCAAGTCGGAGAGGCTCAATATTTTCTTGCCATTGTCGCTGTTGGTGATGGTGAAGTCGGGAGCCAACGTGCCTACGGGAAGCAAATCTTGTGTGCCCTGCGCTCTACCGATAACAACTGTTGCTATCAGGAGCAAAAGTAAAACTATCTTCTTCATTCTAAATAATCAGTATATTGTTTGTCTTGTTTGCAAAATTAAATAAAAAATACGACAAAAGGCTTTCCCGCAATCGATTATTTCAAAAAAGCAAGTCCATGGTATACATCCCGTCTTTCGGTAAGTGTTACCGAAAGACGACGAAAGGAGACAACGACATGGCTATATTGTCGTTATCTCCTTTTCGATAATTGTTATCCCGAACCGCAGGGTGTTGCTATCCTATCCAAACTTTTCCTTACAGAGGATACTCCTCGAAGGCATATAACACTGTACTTAAATATCTCTCTCCAGTGTCGGGCAGCAATGCCACGATCTTCTTACCTTTATTCTCCGGACGCTTTGCTATCTCCGTTGCGGCGAAGGCGGCTGCGCCAGAGGAGATGCCTACCAGCAAGCCCTGAGTCTGAGCCAGGTCACGGCCCGCCTTGATGGCATCGTCGTTCTGCACGTCGAACACCTCATCGATGTAGGTGCCGTCATAGGTCTTGGGGATGAAACCTGCACCGATGCCCTGTATCTTGTGGGGACCGCTCTTGCCACCGTTCAAGACGGGAGATGTGGCTGGCTCCACGGCGACAACCTTCACGTTGGGGTTCTGCTCCTTCAGATACTTTCCTATACCGGAGATTGTGCCGCCAGTGCCCACGCCGGCTACGAAGATGTCTATCTCTCCGTCCGTGTCGGCCCAAATCTCGGGCCCAGTAGTGGCATAGTGCTTGGCGGGATTTGCGGGATTCTCAAACTGCTCCAGAATCACGGAGCCGGGAATGGAGTCGCGCAACTCCTCGGCAGCCTTGATAGCGCCTGGCATTCCATCCTTGCCGCTGGTGAGCTTCACCTGTGCGCCGTAAGCCTTCACGAGGTTGCGGCGCTCTACGCTCATCGTCTCGGGCATGGTGAGGATGAGGTGGTAGCCTTTCACCGCCGACACCAAGGCGAGGCCCACACCCGTGTTGCCACTCGTTGGTTCAATGATGGTGGCACCTGGCTTCAGAATGCCCTTCTTCTCAGCATCCTCGATCATGGCCAGCGCGATGCGGTCTTTCACACTGCCGCCGGGGTTGAAAAACTCCACCTTGGCGATTATTGGGGTCTCCAGGCCCTTGGAGGCAGAAAACTTGCCCAGCTCTACCAAGGGGGTCTTACCGATGAGGTCGGTAATCTGCTTATATATCTTTGCCATTTTTATTTCCTTTTTTAATTAAATGATTAATAACCTGCTAGACAAGCTGCTGTTTCACCTAGAAAAAGTCCCCAACCAGCATAAGGGGCTGCTCGCTTTAGACCAGCTTTTATAATGATTCTCATAACAGCTCTTTTGGGTAAAACTCTGTTAGAAAAAAGTTCTCCAATTCCAGCCCCTCTTAATACACAATCACCTATGGAAGCTCTTGTGGAAATGTAATTTGCTGTATAGAGCTTTTCATAATCCAAAAGCATTAGTCCGATATAGGCGATTTTTTCTTTATTTCCTCCTTCAATATAAATAGAGTCTACATCAACATTATTGTCGATTAAAAAATTTTCCGTTTTTACAGATAGTTTTGTTACAAGAATGTTAAGCGAATCCTCGTCTAATTTTTGTGCGCGAGTGTTTTGAGTATTATAATTAAACGACTTTTCTGCAAGACTATCTATGATGCCTTTTGTTTTTGAGCTAAACAATTGTAGACTATCGTGAAAAGCTACTAAATTATTATTATCAACATCTTGTGTAAAATCATTATTTTGCGACGAACAAGAACTGATGGTAAATGCCAAAACGCATATAAATAATAATATAATATTTTTCATATTAGCGATTTTAATATTTGAAATACGATGTAACCACATATTGCAAGGATTAATAAATCTCTTTCATTCTTGAGTTTTCTTATGAGTTTGTTGGACTCTTTTTTATTTTCAAAAAAGAGTCCATATAGCTCATAGAGGAAACCTATACTGAATATTATTAAATATATTTTTCCCATGTTTACTTCACATACGTGAACGCCTCATCGAGTGCCTCAATCAGGTCGTCGATATTCTCGATACCCACGCTCAGGCGGATAGTGGAAGGATAGATGTGCTGCTCCTCCAGTTCCTCTGGGCTCATCTGTGAGTGAGTGGTGGTGGCTGGATGGATAACGAGCGACTTCACGTCGGCTACGTTGGCAAGCAATGAGAAGATGCGCAAGTGGTCGATGAATTCCCATGCCTCTTTCTCGCCGCCCTTGATCTCGAAGGTGAATATTGAGCCGGCACCGTTGGGGTAGAGCTTCTTGTAAAGCTCGTGGTCGGGATGGTTGGGCACGGCAGGATGGTTCACCTTTGCCACCTTCGGGTTGTTCTCCAAGTACTCCACAATCTTCAGTGCGTTCTGCACGTGGCGCTCCACGCGGAGGCTCAATGTCTCCAAGCCCTGGAGCAAGATCCAAGCGTTAAATGGAGAGATGGCTGCGCCAGTGTCACGAAGGATGACGGCACGGATGCGGGTCACGAAGGCAGCTGCGCCTGCCACGTCGGCGAATACCGCGCCATGATAAGATGGGTCTGGTTTGGCGAGGGTTGGGAATTTGTCGGCATTCGCCTTCCAGTCGAACTTGCCGCCGTCTACGATGACACCACCGAGCGATGAACCGTGACCGCCGATAAACTTGGTGGCAGAGTGAACCACGATGTCGGCTCCGTGCTCGATAGGACGGATGAGGTATGGAGTACCGAACGTGTTGTCGATAATCAATGGGATGTTGTGCTTGTGGGCAATCTCGGCGAGCTTGTCGATGTCGGTCACGTCGGAGTTAGGATTGCCGAACGTCTCAGCGTAGAGAGCCTTGGTGTTGGGCTGGATGGCAGCCTCCACCTCGTCGAAGTTGCGGGTATCCACGATGGTGTAGGTCACACCCTGTGTGGTCAATGTATGTGCGATGAGATTGTAAGAACCGCCATAGAGGTTGTTTGCAGCTACGATGTGGTCACCATTCTGAAGGATGTTCTGCAAGGCGTAAGTCACGGCTGCTGCGCCAGAGGCCACTGCCAAGCCTGCCACACCGCCTTCGAGGGCTGCCACACGGTCTTCGAATACACCCTGAGTAGAGTTGGTCAAGCGACCATAGATGTTACCTGCGTCACGAAGGCCGAAGCGATCGGCAGCGTGCTGAGAGTTGCGGAACACGTAGCTGGTGGTCTGGTAGATTGGCACCGCACGGGCGTCGGTGGCTGGATCTGGATTTTCCTGACCTACGTGCAACTGGAGTGTCTCAAAGCGAAGTTTCTTGTCTGTACTCATGATATAGCTTTTTTAATGTTTAATTTTCATGTTGCAAAGTTACGGTGAATTTACGACATGAGAAATCCCACATTAAAGGCATTCCGCATACCACGTTTGTGGTATTCGTTACTTTTTCCTAACAAAAATAAGTATTTTGCTTCACACGGATTTAAAAGATTTGAAAGATTGCTACGCCGCAAGCGGCTACGCGGTGGTTAATAAATGATGTGAAGCGGCGGTTGAAAACATGTGAAATATGAACGCCCACATGAATCGACATAGAACATAAAAAACCGTTGGTGGAATTAACTCAGTGAATGTTTAATTCCGCCAACGGGTTTATCCCGATAATGAAAATCTATTACAGGTTTGATATTGCCTTCGCTGCAGCCTCCGATGCGGCTTTCTTGGCAGCGGTTTTTGCCGCGCTCTTCACGGCCTTTTGCGTGGTTGTGCTCTTGGCAGCCTTGGCTGCAGCTTGGGCTGTGGTATATGCGCTCTTTGCCTTCGTGTAGCCTGTCTTCGCAGTCTCATAGCCCTTCTTGGCCGTGGCTGCGGCTGTCTTTGCCTTGGCCGTAGCCTTTGCCACCTTAGCAGCATTTTTCGTGGCTGCGCTGGTAGCGGCTGTCTTTGCCTTGTTCTTTACGCTCGTTGCGGCGGCCTGGCCAGCGGCCGTGGCAGCTTCTTTAGCAATCGACTTTACGGTTTGCGCGCCGGCGCCCATGCACAACACGGCAGCAAGCAATGTCATAACAATTTTCTTCATACGTCAATGTGTTTATTTATCAAACTATGGTGGCAAAGTTACAATAAATAATCATAAAGCGTAAATATGGCAATATTCTTTTAACCTTTTCTCATACAAAGAGTCTAAACAGTAAACTATTCGTAAGAATATGGCATGACAAAAATGAACCCGACAGACACAACCATATCGGAAAAGATGAGGACCAATCCCAACGAGGGGATGAAGATGCTCATGGACGAATACCAAGAAAAGCTATATTGGCACGTGCGCCGACTCGTTGTTTACGAGGACGACACCGAGGACTTGCTTCAGGAAATATTTATAAGGATATACTTGAAGTTCGACTCTTTCAAGGGGAACAGCTCGCTTTTCTCGTGGATTTATCGTCTGGCGACCAATGAGACGTTGTCGTTTCTGAGAAAGAAGATGGTGAAAAAACTGCCACTCGACAATGCGCGTCTGCAAGCGGCTGATTCTTTTTTCGAATATGGCGACAAGGAGGCCGTGGCCTTGCAAAATGCCATCCACGCATTGCCGGCAAAGCAACAGACGGTTTTCAACATGCGATACTACGACGAATTGAGTTTCAAGCAGATAGCGGAGATAACCAATACGTCGGAAAACGCGGCGAAGGCAAACTATTGTTTCGCCAAACAGAAAATAGTTGAGCGAATGAAGCTTCTGGAGGTATAGGGGTTACCATCAAGACATCATGGCAACCAAGAGTTGCGGAAAAGACAAATGTTTAACTTTCAACACTTTGAGATATGACAAACAATGACGATAAACTGACAATGGTTGGCAAGAGAACGCCTTACACCATGCCCAACGACTTGTTCGAGCGAACGCAGAAACAGGTAATGAGGCGAATAGACGAAATCGACAAGGAAAGACAATCAAGGAAACACCGCGAGACGATTATCCTCAGACTGTCGGTGGCGGTAACGGCCATTGCCGCATCGGTATGCCTCGTGTTCTTGATGCATTTCGGCAACGACAACGGGAACAGCAATGGCAGCTACGTCACACGGCAAACAGCCAACAGCACATCGGTGGAAAAGGCTTACGAGAAACTGAGCCACGAAGAGCAGGTGAACCTTCTCGCCGACTACAAGAACGACATATACATGAGTTTACAATAATCAATTCATAAGCATGATGAACAACATGAGAAATCTGATAATGGCGTGCGTCATGATGATGGCATCGATTTGTGTCGCCATGCCACGACAAGAAAACAATGGTGAGGGAAGAAGAGACCGCCCCAACATGGAGCAGTTTACGAAGGCGCAAGCTTACCGCATAGCACGGCAACTGGGTTTCAACAAGGCCACGACCAAAAAGTTTGTGGAAACGTTCTGCAAATGTCGCAAGGAGATAGCCGCCACTCGCATACCACAGCCATCGAAGAGACCCGAAGACATGACCGAAGCAGAAGTGGCGAAGGGCATAAAGGCGAGATTCCAGCAAGGCCGCAAGATTCTCTACATACGCGAGAAATACTACAAGCTCTACTCCAAGTTCCTTACTCAGAAGCAGATACAAAAGGTAGACGACTTGGAGATGGCCGACTTCCACCGCTTCCAGAAAAAGCTTTTCAAGAACGGTGGCAAGGATCCGCAAAGACCATTCTAAACCATACGGTTCGGCATTAGCTAAAAACGGCATCGGCTTTCCAGTGAAAAGCCGATGCCGTTACGTTAGAATGGCAATGCCGTTACGTTAGAATGGCAATGCCGTTACGTTAGAATGGCAACGCCGTTACGTTACAACGGCAACGCCGTTCTAACGTGAAGCCAAAACGCCATTATTTTATCTTTCCATATACGAATCTCGCCAAGCCGTAAACATAGCGGCGGAAGCCTGGACGATAGGCAAGCATGCGGTCGAACCAGCCAAGGTGCTTGCCGACTTGTTTTACCACCATCCCCACATAAACCATGGCAAACAGTGTGCCGATGCCTACTATATACCACTGCCACGCGCCGAAAAACACATAGCAGAACACCACCGCCAGCACCACGAGACTCGTGTCGACGCATATCTTCACCTTGGGAAACTCCACGCCCGTTACCTCGCTTATGGCAACGGGCAGGCCCTCACCGGGCATCGTCACCGAACCGCAACGCACCTCCAAGGCAATGCCCACACCAAGGACCGTGCAACCTGCCACCTGAGCCACAACCTTTGCCAACAGCGTGGCGGGCACAAGCCATGCGGTAAGGAGCATGTTGACATCTATAAGCGTGCCGAACACGAAGCCAACGAGCAACTGGAAAAGCTGCACCAGCTCAAACTGCCGCCTCAGCACGATTATCTGCCCCACCACGAGCAGGCCGTTCATGACATAGGTGTATTGGCCTATCGTCAGCCTCGGCACTCCGAAACCCTGCTTGCCGGCTGTCTCAAAGACATACGGCAACGTGGAGATGACGCTTGAGCCAAGCATGCTACGCACGCACACGGCAACCCCAAAAGTCATGATGAAAAGTGAAACAAGCAGCAAGACGTGCTGCCAAACAAATGATATTATCCTGTCTTTATTTATCATAGTGATGCAAAAGTAACAAAAAAAAACGACATAAACAAAGAATATCAGCTGTACGGACTTTTTTTGGGAGGTCACTGTAGATTCTTGAAGACAGACTTGAATGTAAAGTTGGGCGATTTTAGTTTGTCATATCGTTTTGCATTGTTGCTTGTTCACAACTTTATCCCTGAACAACTTCATATTTGTGAAGTTTCGGGATATATTCTGCACAAGTTCCAAATAGT
>CAVBXD010000020.1:0-55534 GCA_963599465.1 Oscillospiraceae bacterium
GCTTGCGCCGATGGTACTGCAATGCAATGCGGGAGAGTAGGTAGCCGCCTCCTTTTAAATAGAGCCTCGAGGATAACATTATCCCCGGGGCTTTTTTTATGCGTTGTTGTCAACGCCCTTTATAGTAGTAATCAATGCCATAAATACATCCTAAACATTTTAATAATAGCATAAAATATCATGCAAAACAACAGCAACCTGCACCCTCGCCAACGCATTGTTTGGCTCGATGTGGTACGCCTTGTCGCGATGTTTACCGTGGTGTGCTGCCACTCTACTGACCCTTTCAATTTCTGTCCCAATCCTAATGCCCCTGATATTGCAGAGGTCAAGCTATGGGGTGCCATCTACGGTGCGATGCTTCGTCTATGCGTGCCACTATTTGTTATGCTCACAGGTGCGCTGCTACTGCCCGTGAGGGAGCAGGACACGTGTATGTTTTACCGCAAGCGCATAGGTCGAGTGTTTTGGCCGTTTCTCGTGTGGGGCGTTGTGTTCAACCTCTTCCCTTGGATACTTGGATTGCTGGGATTCGCTCCTGAGTCGCTTCTCAATTTCTTCCCTTATAGTGGTGATGATGCCACGCTACAGTCTTTTGCAGTGTCGATGAAATGGATAGCGGAGATACCTCTCAATTTCGCGCCAATACCCGTACATCTGTGGTATATTTACCTTCTCATAGGTCTTTATCTCTACATGCCAATATTCTCGGCGTGGGTTGAGAAGGCTTCTGAAAAAGCCAAGATGTGGTTTCTTGTGGCATGGGGAGTGACTACCCTCATACCCTACTACTCGGCTTTTGTCAATCAGTATATTTGGGGTTCTTGTTCATGGAACCAGTTTCACGCGCTTTATTATTTCGCGGGATTCAATGGCTATCTTTTGCTCGGTCACATGCTACGCCGGCACATGGTGTCGCTCTATCGTGCGCTATTGTTTGGCATTCCTTCTTTTGCCATAGGCTATGCCGTGACGTTCATCGGATTCCGCCAGATGACCTCTCTTCCCGAAAGCACCGACGAGATGGTGGAACTTTTCTTCACGTATAACTCGTTGAATGTCATAATGATGACCGCACCGATATTCATGCTTCTGAGCCATGTCAATATAAGGTCTAGGCGCATTCAATCCCTCCTTGCCAACCTTACCGCATGCGGTTTCGGAGTGTATATGATACATTATTTGTTCACAGGTCCGAGTGTGGAGCTGATGCGAATGCTCAATATCCCTCTGCCCCTGCAGATTCCGTTTGCAGCGGTCTTTGCGTTCGCTGTATCATGGATATTGGTTAACATCATAAGAAAGGTGTGTGGACGTTATGCGCGTTATGTTGTGGGATAACATGGCATGTAAAAATGGGGCAGGATTCATAATGGAGAATCCTGCCCCATTTTTTTTGGAACGCTTGGAAAGAATTTTGTCTAATAGATGCAATTCCAAAATAATCTCGCATGGTAAAGATTATGTATTCGTGTCATAACGGAGTAAAGCTCAACGTGACAAATCTGCCTATGGAGCAGAACCAAGGAACTTGTTGCCTATATCTTGAAGTGTTAACTGAGGTTAAATGAGCGTCGTTTTAGGTACGTTTCCTGTTTTTGTTTGTATCGGCTGATGTAAACCTTTCAACAAAAACTAAATGTACAATTTAATGTTATAAGCTATGAGGAACTATTATCTGAAAACTGTGGTTATCTTGCTTGTTTTGTGCACGCAAGCCATTGCAATGCAAGCCCAGAAGAAAGTGACGGTTAACGTTACCAACGCTTCGCTACGTCAGATATTCAAGGCTATTGAAGGACAGACAACCTATCGTTTTTCCTACAAGAGCAACATTATTGACAAGCGCAACGATATAACCATCAACAAAACAGATGCACCCGTGAATGTCGTTCTCGACGCCGCGTTCAAGGGTCGTTCGCTGACCTATTCTATCGTTTCGAGCAAATCCATCGTGGTAACCGAACGTCATTCAGCATCCGCGAACGCATCTTCCGACAATAAGGTTCACGGCATAGTGAAGGACGCCAATGGCGACCCCATCATCGGAGCCACGGTTGCCGTGGTGGGAACCGACGCCCTTGCCGTGACCGACATGAACGGAAATTTCTCCGTTCCAGCTCACAAGGGCGCGCGACTTAAGATCTCTTATCTTGGATTTACCGATCGTGAGGTGTCGGCAAGCGAGAAGATGGACGTGGTTATGAGTGAAGACACGCAGCAGCTTAGTGAAATAGTGGTCGTGGGTTACGGCACCATGAAGCGTAGCGACATGACGGGCGCGCTGTCGTCTGTAGATGCCAAGGACTTGGCAAAGCGAACCACCACAAACCCTGCGGAGGCACTGCAAGGCAAGGTCGCCGGCGTGAACATATTGAAGTCAGGAGGAAATGCTGGCGCAGGTGTCAGCGTGAAGATACGCGGTGTCAAGACCTTTGGCGACAATGAGCCTCTTTATGTCATCGACGGTTTCCCCGGCGACATTAACTCTGTGAACCCACAAGACATCGAGTCGATGGAAATACTGAAAGACGGTGCCGCTGCCGCCATATACGGCTCCGTGGCAGCCAACGGCGTGGTGATCATCACCACAAAGAATGGCAAGAAGGGTGACGTGAAGGTGGATTTCAGCACTTATCTCAGCTTCACGAAAGTGGCAAAAGACCTTGACATGCTTGACGCCGACGGCTACAAGACAGTGCACAAGGCCATGTATGAGAACTACAACGCCCAATATGGCAGGTATCCCGGCGGAAGCCTTCCTGCTTATGTGACCAAGGAAACAGGCGTGAACACCAATTGGCAGGACGCGACCCAGCGCAACGGTTTTTCGCAGAGCTACATGCTGAGCGTGCGTGGTGGCGGAGACAAGGCACAATATTCAGTGTCGTACAACCATGCCGACGACAAGGGAGTGTTCATAGGCAACAACTATCGCCACGACATTGCCCGCATGAAACTTCATGCCACCAAAGGCATCATCGACTTTGACGCCAACCTGTCGTTCAAATATACCGACAACAAGCAGCCGCAATATTCGCTGAAAGAGACCTACATGATTTCCCCTCTTGTGCCCATCTACAACACTGATGAGAAATACGGTTACGGCCTGACAAATTTCGACGGTCTCCCGAACAACCGCAACGTGATGGCGGACGCCTACTACAAGCATTCAACCGACAAGAAATACCACACCACAGCCAACGTGTCGCTCACACTCAACTTCACTCCCTGGCTCAATTTCAAGACGAGTTATGCCTATCGCGGCGAGCATGAAGTGGCGACCTATCATGCCCCCGACTATATTGCCGACCCCAAAAGCCCAAACAACTATCCTGTGAACAGCGACTCACGCTATTATTGGCAGGAGCAGGTGTTTGAGAATGTACTCTCGTTCAATAAGCAATTCGGCAAACACAGCATCAATGCCATGGCGGGAACATCACTCACCTCACGCAAATACAACTGGAATTCAGTGACTGTCGAAGGCAAGACCATAGTATATAAAGTGGAAGACGGAAAACTCGTGCAGACGGAAAAGTCAGCCGGATTTCTCGATCCCAACTTCGAAACCATCAATGCCGGAGCAGGAGGCACCTACAGTGGCAGCGGCACAAACTGGAAATACAACAGGGCGTCGTTTTTCGGACGTCTGAACTATAATTTCAACGAGCGGTATCTCCTTCAGGTCACTTTCCGCGAGGACGGCTCGTCGAAGTTCGGCGCCGACAGTCGCTGGGGATTCTTCCCGTCAGTGGCAGTGGGATGGAGAATAAGCGAGGAGTCGTTTTTCCCGAAAAACACGGTCGTGAGCAACCTCAAGTTGCGTGCCAGCTGGGGTCAGCTTGGCAACGAGAATGCCCTGGGTTATTACGATTTCTTGGCTCTCGTCTCTACCTACAACGACCTCTACCAAGGCTATGTGCAGGGCGATGGAGCCAGCGCATGGTCGGGAAGCATTGCCCGAGGCCTGGAAAACCGCTCCCTGAAATGGGAGACTACCGACACGAAGAACATCGGTTTCGACTTCGGATTGTTCAACAGCCACCTGAACGGTAACATCAACTACTATATCAACGAGACCCGTGACCTGCTCATCACGCGCAAGCTTGCACCTTCGGCAGGTCTCACGGATCCGACACTCAACGTGGGCAAGATACGTAACCAAGGTATAGAGATAGAACTCAACTACAACAACCATGCCGGCCAGCTGGAATACAACGTAGGCTTCAACGTAAGCACCATCAGCAACAAAGTGGTGTCGCTGGCCAACGACAACCAGACCATATACGGCGAGGGACTGAAATACGGGTCGGAGCATTTCCCAACGCAGACCAGGGTGGGCAAACCTATCGGAGCCTTCTACCTATACCAGGCTGATGGCATATTCCAAAGCGAGGCCGAGGTGAACAGCCACCGTAACAGCGATGGAGAACTGTTGCAGCCTAATGCCCAGCCAGGCGACATACGCTTCAAGGACATGAACGGAGACGGCGTAATAGACGAAGACGACAAAGTGTACTCGGGCACAGGCATAGCAAAGGTGGAGGCCAACCTCAACCTGAACGCAAGCTATCGCGGTTTCGACTTCTCCGCAGTGATAGGAAGCGCATTCGGCAACAAGATATACAACGCCAACCGCTACTATTACGAGGGAATGAACTCGGCGTCGAACTTCATGAAGTCTACCCTTGACGCATGGACCCCATCGAATACCAACACCACCATACCGCGCGCAATCTATGGCGACCCCAACGACAACACGCGTGAGTCTACACGTTTCCTGGAGAACGGAGACTTCGTGCGACTGCGCCAGTTGCAGCTTGGCTACACGCTGCCTTCCAATATCGTGAACAAGATATATTGCGACCGCATACGCTTCTATGTCAGCGCTGAGAATCTGCTCACCATCACAGGCTATTCAGGTGCCAACCCCGAATTCTCACGCGGTGTGCTCAACAGCGGTATCGACAAGCTCATCTACCCGTTCACCCGTTCATATACAATCGGCGCGCAAGTAACATTCTAACAAGACAACATAAATAAAGGAACAGTTATGAAGACATTGAAATATATCGTGGGCATATGTGTTGCCCTGTCGCTCGCATCCTGCAACGACTATCTGACGCAAACATCTCCCGACTTGCTCACCTCAGAGTCGTACTGGCGCGACAAGGCCGATGTGGAAGCAGCAATGGCAGCAGCCTACTCGCAACTCTATTTACCTGAATACTCGGGAGACGAATGGTCATTTGCCGAGGTTAAGTGGCCCGTGGAAGCATACCGCCAAGACGACACGGACATGGGAAAAGACGCGCAAAACTACCCCAACTGGGTACAGCTGCGCAACTTCAGCTACAATAACGGTAACTCGCAGTTCACGATATTCTGGAAACTATACTACCGCGGCATAAGCTTCTGCAACCAGATTATCGACAAGGTGAACGAGATGGGTGCAGAGAAGATCTCAGAGGCTGAGAGTAAGCCCTTGCTCGGCGAGGCTCATTTCCTGAGAGGATACTATCACATGCAGCTGCTGCTCAACTGGGAGAAAATAGTGGTGCGCGACACTTACATCACCTCTACAAGCCAGTTGGACAAATCACTCTCCGAACGCTCCGAGGCATGGGACTTCATAGTGGATGAATTCAAGACCGCCGCAGGGCAGTTGCCAAGCTCGCGTGGCAACGACGAGTCGGGCCGTGTGACAAGCGACGCCGCCTATGCCTATCTTGGATATGCCTATCTCACGATGGCATCGGAACAGGCAGAGAAGAAGACAGAATGGCTCAACGCTGCTGTGGAAGCTCTCGACAACGTGAAGAACCACAGTCTTGAAAGTGATTACGCCAGCATGTTCAACGGCACAAACAAGAACTCTCGCGAGTCGATATTCGAGATACAGTTCTCGTTGAGCGACGCCAATGGCGCTACCTATCGCACCCAACTTCACCGTTGGATAGGCACTGCCGAATTTGGAGGATGGGATGAAATCTACCCGTCGGAGACACTGATGAACGAGTTCAGGAAAGAAGGCAAGCTGAACAACGGCCTGTATGACGCACGCTTGTACGCGTCGGTATATTTCCAAGACCCTTATTTCAACGACGGCACGGGGAAAGTGTATGGTTATGATTGGGACGAATGGATAAAAACGATGATGGAAGTGGATGAGCCCTATGACCGTCCATCGTTCCGCAAGTTCATGCCCGCCACATACGAGGCCCTCTGCAAGAGCACGACTGACGTGAACATTACCTTGATGCGCTACTCTAACGTGATGCTGATGAAGGCGGAAGCCCTCAACGACCTCGGGCGCACGAGCGAAGCCATACCCCTTATAAACGAGGTGCGCAGTGTGCATGGCAATATGCCTGCCATGACAGGAACATCGAAGGATGCCGTCCAGACACAGATAGAGCACGAACGCATGATAGAGTTTCCCCTCGAAAACTACCGCTGGTATGACTTGCGCCGCTGGAACAAGACAGCCTCCGCGCTGAAAGCAGCCGGCAGAGACGGATTTGACGACTCAAAGTTGTTTTATCCCATACCGCAGACCGAGTACAACTCCAATGCGATGCTGACCAAATAAATATTGTTTAGCTGTAACGATGCTCAAGATAATTTTGATAATGCTTTGCGGAATAGGTGTCGGTTACCTGTTCCGCAAAAAAGACACCAGCGCCATAGGACGTGTCATAACCGTTTTGATATGGTCGCTGCTGTTCTTGCTTGGTATGGAAGTGGGTGGCAATCCGCACATCATCAATGGTCTGCAGACCCTGGGCTGGGAAGCCCTGCTCCTCACCCTGGCAGGGTGCATGGGCAGTATAGTGCTTGCATGGGGATTGTGGGTGATAACGGGAAAAGGAGGCGACGCATGAAAGGCAGCTTAATCATCGTAGGCTTCTTCGTAGTGGGAATAATCTGCGGTTGGTGCTTCGACGTTCCACGCCAACTAACAGACGGTGACGTGAGTTTCTATGCTCTTTGCGTGCTCATGTTTTGTGTGGGCGTGAGCATTGGCAGCGACACCACGGTGCTGAAGAGTTTCCGCAAAGTGAACCCGCGTCTCATGCTTCTGCCGCTCTGCACCATTGCAGGCACCTTGGCAGGTTGCGCCGCGGCATCATGTCTGCTCGGCGGACGTCAGCTTTCCGATTGCCTCGCCATAGGCTCGGGATTTGGCTACTACTCACTCTCAAGTATCTTCATCACGCAATATCGTGGAGCCGAATTGGGCACGATAGCGTTGCTGGCAAACATCATGAGGGAGATTCTCACGTTGCTGTGCGCGCCGCTTCTGGTAAAATGGTTTGGACGATTGGCACCTATAAGCATTGGCGGAGCCACGACAATGGACACCACTTTGCCAATCATCACGCGTGCCTCCGGGCAAAACTATGTCGTGTTGTCTATTTTCCATGGATTCTGTGTAGACTTCTCCGTGCCGTTTTTAGTCACCTTCTTCTGTACCCTATAAAAACATCTTCATGCAATGAAACCTATCTGTCATATACTCACAGCCTTGCTGACTCTGTGGGCCACATCTTCATTGGCAGCCAACGAACCGTGGCAAGACGCGTCGGTGACCAACATCAACCGACTGCCTATGACCGCCCATTTCTTGCCCTTTGTGAGCGAAAGAGCCGCCTTGGGGCAGCTCAACAAACCCGACGAGGAACGTTTTGCGCTCAATGAACAGTCGGAGCGGAGGATTTCCCTCAATGGCACATGGAAATTCAAATTGGTGAAAAATCCATCGCTCTGCGTGCCAAACTTCCATGAGGCCAATTATAACGTGGCTGGATGGCAAGACATTAATGTGCCTGGAAGTTGGGAGCTGCAAGGATTCGACGCGCCTATCTACACCGACGTGACATATCCATTCGCCGCCAATCCGCCCTTTGTGACGCAAGACTACAATCCCGTGGGCCACTATGTCCGCGAATTCGCAATACCGGAAAGCTGGAAAGGCATGGATGTCATAATGGATTTTGAGGGTGTGGAGTCGGCTTTCAGCTTCTGGGTAAACGGCAAGTTTGCCGGTTACAGCGAGGACAGCCGTTTGCCTGCCCACTTTGACATCACCCGTTTTCTGCGGAAAGGCAACAACCGGTTGGCTGTAAGGGTTCACCGCTTCAGCGACGGTTCCTATCTTGAAGACCAGGATTATTGGAAATACAGCGGAATAGAGCGCAAGGTGTTCATACAGGCTCGCCCCAAAAGTCGCGTGAAGGATTTCGTGCTGTCCAACAAGCTCGTGAACGATTATCGTGACGGGGCGTTCGCCGTAGACGTTGCCATACACAAGCCGCGAGCCGGACAGAAGGTTGAGGTGAAGGTGCTTTCGCCAGATGGCAAGGCAATATACACGGCAAGCAAGAACATGGCGGGAGCCGCAGACACAACGGTGCGCTTCGCAAAATTGCTTGCCTCGGTGAAGCCTTGGAACGCAGAGACTCCCAACCTGTATACGCTTGCGGTGAACTACTATGCGAAAGGCGGAAAAACCACAGAAAGCTTTGCCCACAAGTTTGGCTTCCGCACCATAGAAATGAGAAACGGGCTGCTCATGGTGAACGGACAGGCGCTGAAGATAAAAGGAGTGAACCGGCAGGAGCACGATCCTGTGCATGGTCGCACTCTCGATGTAGCGCTCATGGCAGAAGACATAAAGATGATGAAGCAGTTCAACATCAATGCCGTGCGCACATCACACTATCCGAATCATTGGGAGTGGTATCAGCTTTGCGACAAATATGGCCTGTATGTGGTTGACGAAGCCAACATCGAATGCCACGGAATACTCGATACTGAATATAAGTCGTTGGCCGACAGGCCCGACTGGTGGAATGCCTTTCACGACAGAATGTACCGCATGATGATGCGCGACCGCAACCAGACGTCTGTCATAATATGGTCGATGGGTAACGAGAGCGGCTATGGCCCTCACTTCGACAGCCTATATGACATGGCCAAGGCCCTCGACAGCACACGCCCCGTGCAATATGAAGGGGGAGGCTATGACGGCAAATCGGATATATATTGCCCTATGTATGCCCGAATATGGCACTTGCGCCGCCACGTGAACCAACGCGACAAACGTCCGCTGATACTTTGTGAGTATGCCCACGCCATGGGCAACAGCGAAGGCAACTTGAAAGACTACTGGGACTTGATATACCAGCACGACCAATTGCAAGGCGGGTTTATATGGGACTGGGTAGACCAGACATTCGCGAAAACCGACGAACAAGGACATAAGTACTGGGCTTATGGGGGCGACATGGGATTCGTAGGCGTTGTCAACGACTCCAACTTCTGCGCCAATGGCCTTGTGGCGGCAGACCGTTCACTGCATCCGCATATTTGGGAAGTAAAGAAAACCTACCAGAATATAAGGTTCTCACCCGTGCCTTTCAGTCGGAGGAAGATAAAAGTGACCAACCTGTTCGACTTCGTTGACTTGAGCTCCTATGGCCTGCGATGGGCCGTTGAAGCCGATGGTGAATGCGTAGACAGCGGCACGGTCAATCTTCCGGCAGTGTCTCCGCGACAAAGCGCCGAGATAGAATTGCCTTTGCCCCAATTGCCCGATTCAAGCGACAAGGAATATTTCCTCACGTTGAGGGCTTTCTTGAAAAAAGCGTCTCCTGCCTTGCCCGCCAATCACGTGGTGGCTATAGGGCAAATGCCTTTGCCGGTGTCTGTCAGTCATGGTGAGGCAAGCAACCTTGAAGGCTCGCTGAGTTTGGTCAACACTTCTGATGAGGTTCGGATAACCTGCCAGGGCACGGCAAACGCTTTCAGCTTTTCACGTGTCACTGGCGAAATGACATCAATGGTATATGGCGGACAAGAGATGCTGAAGGCAGGGCCGCAGCCCAACTTCTGGCGTGCCCTGACCGACAATGACGTTGCCAACGGTACGGCAGAGCGATGCCAAACATGGCAAGACGCGGGAAGCAGCATGACTCTCAAGCGCATGGATGTGAACGAAGACGCCACCAGACGTTTCGTGGACATCACCTCGGCATACGACATGACAGGGCAAAAGTCAACTCTTGAGATGAGATATAGGGTGAACGCCAATGGCGACATAAAAGTGATAATGCGTTTTGTCCCGGGAGACATGGCTCTGCCGGAGATGCCTCGCTTGGGAATGAGAATGATACTTGATGCCGCCTATGACCAGATGACGTGGTTCGGACGCGGCCCGGAGGAAAACTATGCCGACCGCAAGGACGGATACCTGATGGGCAGATATTCTGCTTCTGTGTGGCAGCAATACCACCCCTATGTGCGCGCGCAGGAAACGGCCAACAAGTGTGACGTGAGGTGGTTCACGCTCACGGCGGCCAACGGACATGGAATCAGGATCGTAGGCGACGAGCCTCTAAGCGTGAGCGCGTGGAATTTCCCCCTCGACGACATTCTTTATGTGCCCTCTGGCGTAAGGCGTGTCCACGGAGGCTGCATCGACAAGAAGGACATGGTGTGGGTAAACATCGACCATCGGCAGATGGGAGTGGGCGGCGACAATACCTGGGGAGCACAGGTGCACCCCGAATACACCATAACGCCACACGAATGGCAATACTCGTTCACCATTATGCAGCAGAAGTAACTATCTCATATTACCACATCAAAACAGCAATACAATGAGACATCAAATATTCTCCCTCGCGCTTGGTCTCGCCCTGTTGACAACAGACGCACAGGCGCAAACCGACCGCTTTGAATATAGCGACATACTTGACATCAACCTCACGCCAGGCGTGCCACGCCGGCATAACGGAGTGTTTTCCGACATGGGGTCATGGATGGGTTTCTCGCTTCCCGAGAAGAGCAAGCCCACAAGTGGATTCTGTGGCCCGTTCAGCATTCTGCACCGCAACTGGTATGCGCGTTCCCTGGTATCGGTTGAGGGCACCGCGCCGCTCTCAGCCAGTTATTTCCCCGGTGAGGTGCGCATGCAGGTGATGGGACCTCAGGGGCAAACGAAACAACGCCTGCAGTTTGTTGACGATCGCACGGCATTGCTCATAATCGACAATGCCGGCGGAAAACAGTTCACGGTAACTGCCGACAGCATTTCCGCCGACATGCAAGTGGCGCTCAACCGAAATTCGGTGATAATCTCAAACCGTGACGGCGAGGCCGTGACGGTTACCTTCCCCGCTGGTACCGACCTGATCATTATGGGGCACAACTATAGGGCCACGCTGCATCCAGGGCAGGAAAGCGTGCCAATAGCCATCTCCATGGTGCAGCAAGAGACTGAGGCGGCAGTGCAAGCCGTTCGCGACGAGGGTGTGTTGGCAAGTGCCAGACAACTGTTTCTTGCCAACGACAGACGTTGGAACGGCTATCTGGAAAAGGTGATACGTCCCGACATGCCAGCTACATACAACCGCGTAGCGGTGAAGTCGATAGTCACCCTGCTGTCCAATTGGCGTGCCCGCCGCGGGGCGGTGTACCACGACGGCATAGTGCCAAGTCATGCCGTAAACTATTTCGTGGGATGCTGGGCATGGGATTGCTGGAGGTTTTCCGCCGCCATGGCGTCTTTCTTCCCCGAGCTGGCAAAAGACAACATCCGTGTGATGTTCGATTATCAACAACCCGACGGCATGGTGATAGACTGCATCTATCCAGACGCTTCTGAGAACAACGCCCGCGACTCGAAACCGCCGTTGGCGGCATGGGCTGTGAACGAGATCTACGAACACACGAAAGACGCGGGGTTCTTGCGTGAGATGTATCCCAAACTCCTGAAATATCACAAGTGGTGGTACGAGAAACGCGACCACGACCACAACGGGATATGCGAGTTCGGTTCGGTTGACGGCACGCTTGAGGCCGCCGCATGGGAGAGCGGCATGGACAACGCCATCCGTTTCGATGGCACCAAGATGCTGCAGAATGCCACCGATGCATGGAGCTGCGACCAGGAGAGTGTCGACTTGAACGGATTCTTGGCCTTGGAATACTCTCTGCTGAAGAAGTTTGCGGGCATTATCGGAGAGCCTTTCACGCTGCCCGACCATCGTGAGCGAATAGCAGAATATTTCTTCGACAGCAACCACGGCTTCTTCTTCGACCGTAAGCTCAATGCCAGCCGCACTTTCGTGGCCGAGCCCGGTTGTGAGGGATATGTGCCTTTTTGGGCAGGGATAGCAAGCAAGGAACAATTTGCGAAGGCACGCAAACTACTCGACAATCCGAAGAAATTCTCAACCTTCATACCCTTTCCCACCATCGCGGCCGACAATCCCAAATACGATCACAAAGGATATTGGCGTGGCCCAATATGGCTCGACCAAACTTACTATGGCATTCACGCTTACCGCAACTATGGCATGACCAAGAAGGCCGATGCCTATACTGACCAGGTGTTCACCAGGCTGGAGGGCATTCAGCAAGGCACGCCCATCTACGAAAACTATGACACCTTCACCGGGAAACCACTTGAGGCGTCACATTTCAGTTGGAGCGCGGCCTCGTTGCTTATGCTTTATAATGAATACGGTAAGTAATACGTTGAAGCGGGAGGTCACTCCAACGTGTATGTGTCAACACCTGTCTTGCGTACTTTCATCCCATAGGCAGTGGCGATAATCTTCATTGCCTCGTCAAGGTTATTGGTGGGAATGGTTCCGGTGAATGCGTCATCGGAACTTTTCTTTAGCGTTATCTCCACATTGTATCTGTTTTCAACATCGCCTATCACCTTGTGTAGAGCCGCGTCGTGATATACCATCTGCTTCTGCTGCCATGCTTTCACGTCGTCGGCATGGGCCAGCTGACGCACGTCCATCTCGCCGGTGTGTTTGTTCACTATCACCATCTCGCTGGGTTTCATGGTATACGAACGGCCCGACATGTTTGATGTGAGTTTCACGCATCCGGCAAGAAGGGTCACTTCTGCCGTGCTGTCTTTGGCATGGTTGATGACATTGAACTCGGTTCCCAGCACCGTGATGTCGATGTCTTGCGAGTGTAGCACAAACGGACGCTCGCTGTCTTTTGCCACCTTATAGTAACCCTCGCCTTCAAAATAAACCTCACGGTTCTCCATGTTGAAGCGTTGCGGGGCATACTGGAGAGAGGAAAGGGTGTTGAGCGCGACCTTGGTTCCGTCGGGCAGGGTGAGCGTCACCTGTTCGTCGGAGCCTGTCGCCATCTCTATCATGGGGAGAGAGGCGTATCGCCGGTTTTCGCGATAGAGATGCGCGAAAGCCAGCAGGCATATTGGCAAAGCTATGGCGGCGGCCATTTGCGCCCATCTGCTTAGCATGCGCATGTAGCCACGGCGTGGCTTGCCGATGCGGTTGTCAACCCGTCGTTTCATGGCATCCAATTCCTCGATGTCCACGGCGTCCTCATTAAGAGTCCCGTGCTCCCAGTCTTGCTGCAGGTCGTGCATCAGTTGCTCGTCGGAACATCCGTTTACGTGCTTGCGCAGTGCAATGAGTTCTTCCCGGTTGTTTATAGTTGAATCAGGCATATATATGTTCTCTTATCTGTGTATATACATGAATTTTTGCATTGCGTACCGTTAATTTAAGAAAAAAAACGATAGCCACACCATTGTGTTTGTATGGGCCAGCAGTCCGCGAAGCTTCTTCAATCCCATCGACAGTTGGTTCTTCACGGTCTGCTCCTCATAGTGAAGAAGCGTGGCGATTTCCTTGTTGCTCAGCATCTCTATCTTCGATAGCCTTACTATTTCCCTCTGCACGGGTGGGAGCGTCTGCAGGGCATGGTTCAGTTGCCTCACGAAATCGTCATATTCAAGGTTCTCGTCGGGCGAAGCCGACACTGCTGCCTGATGGTCCAGATAGTCAACGTATTCCTCAAACACAGGCGAGTTCACCACACGCCGGTAGGCATTTATGAGCAGATGGCGCGTCTTCAGGAACAGCAGGGGTTTGAGTGATTGTGTGTCGGAAATCTTGCCGCGATTGTTCCATAGCCACACGAAAGTGTCTTCCACGGTCTCTTCGGCAGTTTCTCTCGATTTGGTATATTTCAGACAAAACGCGTACAGTCTGCGGGCATATAGTCCGTAGAGCGAGTCAAAAGCTTTTGTCGAGCCTGTTTTCAGGCTTGATATAAGTTGAGGCTCTGTTTTTTCAAACATATTGCGAAGATGCGGTTTTACCTGTTGGCGGAATTAAAATCAGTACTACAAATTACGACAAAATTCTTGAGATATGCAAGCTTTTTCCTTAAAAACTCATTAATGAATGTCGGCCCAGGGAAATGTCATCAACATGCATTTTCCCTGGGCCGACATTTTTATGTAATCGCTATGTCCTGTTTATTGTTTTCTTACGCTTTCGTGTGCCATCCACACTTCGCTGTTCACTGTCGTGGCATCCTTTACGTCGTGTTGGCCAATCTGCAGCCGATACTCCAATATGCCACCGTCGTGATGGAATGGTTTTGATTCAAGGTATTGCCAATTGTCTTTGCGCTGACTTACGTTGTCAACCCACGTTGTGCTGTCGCCCTGCTCACAGAAGAGCGGAATGGCGCGGCTGTCGGCCCAACTGACATCTTTCAGCATGCGGCCGTTGGCTGTTCCAAATCCGTCGAGGCGCAGCATGGCGAGACATTTGTCGTCGCGCCACACGCTGAGCGTGGCATCCTTGGCGGTGCAAATGGTCATGCATTCGAGTTTATACTCGCCCGCTACAACGCTCTGCTTGCGGCTCAACGAAAGAGTCAACGGTTTGGCTTGTTTCTCCGGTTTGATGTGGAACGGCTGGTCTTTAAGCTCCAATGGGTCAGCATAGCTGTCGGCAAACAACATGCCCCATTTTATGTTGCCAGCATCATTCAAAGTCCAGCCTTTCTCATAAAGGTAATCCCAACTCCAACTGTTGAGGTAAACACCGTTGCGAGTGTTTTGCTGACGTTCTATAATATCGCTTTCTTTCTCTGCTTGTATTCCAAACAAGACAAACATCAATATGCCTACCGTTACTGCCACGATCCATGTGCCTATGAGAGTGGCGGTGGCTGCAATACCAAGTGGCTTGCTATGGCTATTGAAAGAGCGCACTAAGCCCAACAGTGGAAGCAAAGCCGCTACAAGACAGCATATCGCGGATATTATCCAATACAGGCTGAGCAATTGGATGGATGAGAGTATGCGAGATATATCCGGGCTGTTGTCGAAAAGCAGGAGGATGAATTGGTCGCCCACAATGGAGTAAACCACTCCGCCCACAAGGTAAGCCAGCGAGAAGGCTGTCATCACGGCAAACGCCACGAGAGCTGCCGACTTTGCGCAGAACGTCACTATCTCTACCAACCGCGACATTATCGAGCCTCCGCCCTGGCGTGAACTGGCGGTCTTGTTCTCCTCGTCAACCTCGGCTATTACCGCGCGGCTGATAGACTCCGGCGTCACTTCCTCGCCCGTCATGCAAAGGCGTTCTTCTGCTGTGCGTGCTACAGGGGCAAGCAGCCAAAGGACGACATAGAGTATCAATGGCAGGGCGATAAGGAAGCCGAATAAGTTGTTGAGGCTGCTGGACAGATTCATGTTGGCGAGCGTGATCGCCGCAATGACCAACAACACTGCGCACACGCGCCACATCACGAGGTCTCCACCGCCGCAATAGTATCTTAGTCCGGAAATCACGCCTCCAGCTATCTTGTCCTTGCCGTCGCGATAGAAGCGGTGAGTCTTGACGTGGTAGAGCACACTTTCAAATCTTCCCTTTTTGTCGCCGAACTCATGTGAGCCGGCTTCGGCAGTGTCGTCGGTAGCGTTGGTTTCGGAGTCGTCCACGGCATCTTCGGCAGTGTCTTCCGCTGAATTTTCCGCATCGTCTCCCACGCCGTCAACTTCGGCGGGGTCGCCAATGTTCCTGATTATCTGCTTCACGGTTTCTATATCTATGGCATCTTGCCCTTGCTCCTTTAGTGACCACAGGTGCTCCGCCACGCGATGCTCGATGTCGTCTACAATCTCGTCGCCGCCCTCACGTTTGGCGAAGTAGCTTTTCATGTTGTCAAGGTAGTTCTCAAGAAGCTTGCAGGCATCCTCGTCGATGGCGTAAAGTGTGCCAAAGAGATTTATGTTGATGTTCTTTTTCATGGATGTTTCTGTTTTATGTGTTAATTGTTTGGTTGCGTGCAATCGTGGTTTTTTGTGTCCTTTAATATTCCTACGGTGTGGGCTATCTCTTGCCACGCTTTGTCGAGCTCGCTGAGCGTCGCCTCGCCGTCGGCGGTTAGCGCATAGTATTTGCGTGGTGGTCCCTGCGTTGATTCCTGCCACTCATAACTAAGCAGCCCGTCCTTCTTCAGGCGTGTGAGCAGCGGATAGAGCGTGCCCTCTACTACTATCAGCTCGGCCTCCTTCAGTCTGGCTATGATGTCGCTGGCATAAGAGGCGCGATGGCGAAGCAGAAGCATGATGCAGTATTCGAGCATGCCTTTGCGCATCTGTGATTTGGCATTGTCGATATTCATTGCTTTGATGTGTTGGTTTACGTTTGCAAAGATATGCAATGTATTAGTACTATGCAATACATAGTACTATAAAAGTTTACTAAAACCGTTGTTTTTAACGTTTGTTAGGCAAATGGTGGCGAAATTATTGCTGTCTGCTAAAACTCCAAGGAGCAAAAATCTCATGTCCGAAATCTAACCTTACAGGACTTCTGGCTTTCTTTTTACAGAAATAGGCACACGGAAGCATAAGTGGCTCTATATCAATACTTTTGCAAAGCTCTTTGGGGCGCGTTCCGGCTTGCCACCTATTTGTCATTGCCGTTCTAACGTAACGGCATCGCCATTCTAACGTAACGGCAACGCGATACTAACGTAACGGCAACGCCGTTCTAACGTAACGGCAACGGGGCGCCTTTGGAAAGCAAAATGACCTTTTGCGGCACACCGATAATACGAAAAGGAAGACAAAAAAAAGGAGGTAAACGCCAACTGCTGGTGTTTACCTCCTATTTGATGTTAATAGGGAGATTTATGCGCTCCCCATACGCTTAATGTTTTACTTCTCAGCGTGTCCGCCAGCCGATGTTGGCCAGTAGAGATTCTGGTAGAGGTTCGTGTTCTCAAGTGAGCGGTCGGCTGAAGCCGTGCGCATGTCGGTGACGCCGATGGGGTAGAGGTAGTAAGCCTCGTGCCACTTGTAGCCATCCTTCAGCTCGTTGGTAGACTGCATTGACTTGCTGTATGGACGCAAGTACTTGCCAAGGCTCTTTGACGATACCACGGCATCGCTCTCGCCGTTGCACTTGATTCCGGAATCGTAGTGAGTGTACATGTTGTCCCAGAAGTTCACGCCCTCTGGCACCCACTTCGTTGTGATCAGGTTGTCGAAGGCACGCCAGCGAATGAGGTCGGCGAAGCGCAGACCCTCAGAGAACAACTCTGTGACGCGCTCGCGGCGGATGTTGTAAAGAGTCTTGTCCACGAGCGTGGTGCCTGAGTATCTGCCGAAGTCCATCTCCTGAGAGAGGTCAGTGGCATCGATGGTCTTCTGGAAGTCGGTGTCCACACCGGCGCGTGTGCGAAGCTCGCGCCAGTAGGCTTGCGACTTGCTGTCGAGCTTGCCGTTAAGCTCATAGTCGGCCTCCATGTAGTTGAGCAATGCCTCTGCTGAGCGCATGATTGGGCAAGCGTTGGTGGTAGACTGCTCTGAGTAAGCTGACTGCTCAGCGTCGTAAGTGTAATACTTGCGCTGCTGGTAGCCCGTGATGCAACGAATCTCCTGGTTGTCGTCGGTGATGTGCTTTGAGTCGGTCTCGTCTGGGTCGATGTAAACAGGCAGAGGCTTGTCTTTCTCAACAGTCGCATAAGTCGGGTCGGTGTATGTCGGAGTGCTCTCGCCCCAGAGGAACAACTGCAGGCGCTCGTCGCGGTCGGCCTTCACGTTGTCGAGAGTCACGTCGCCGTGGTAGCCACTGTTCTGCGCGTAGATAGGCAGACCGTTCTGCATGAGGAAGGTCTGGATGAACGAGCGTGTGAAACCTGTGCTCTGGCCGGTTATCATTGAGTGGCCGGTGAGGTGCACGTAGCCGAGCTCCTTGTTGTATTGCTTCCACATGATGGCCTCGGGCTCGTCGGCAAGCGACGGCTCACTGAAGAGGTTGAAGTAAGGGTTCCAGTCGTCCTTGTCGCCGTAAACCGGGTTGATCTTGTGGTTGTTGGTGGCGAGCTGCGCTTGGTCGGCAACTTTCTGTGCGGCGTCCTTTGCCTGCTGGAGGAAGAACTTCACCTCACCGTCTTGGTCGAATGTCTTGCCCTGGTTGTACGACATCTTGGCTCCTGGCCAGTTGGCATCGCCTGGCACGCGACCTGAGCCGCGGTGATATTTCTCGAATGTTCCCTCGAAGAGAGCCACGCGGCTCTTGATGAGTTGAGCTGCCTCGCGGCATACGCGTTGACCGTTGAATTGGCTGCGCGGATAGCACAACTCAATAGCCTTGTCGAGGTCTTCGAGAATGAATCGTGCCACCTCGTTGCGTGGAGAGCGCTGCGAGTTTGCCACGATAGCTTCGTCCTCGTCTTTCAGCACATCTTTTACTATTGGCAGGTCGCCATAAAGGGCGAGCATGCGGTAGTAGACCAAGGCGCGGAAGAAGTAGCCTTCTCCAAGGTAGTTCTTTACCTCGTCAGAGTTGGTGAGTGTGCCGTTCTCTATCTGGCTGTTCACGGTGTTTATGAAGTAGTTGTAAACACGCACGCCACCGTAGTAAGTCTGCAGCGACTTGCCGGATGCCACCTCCCAGTGGTCGTCGGCGAAGAGCGTGGTGTTGCCACTGCCCCAGCAATAGATGTCGGTGTCCCAGTCAGACTTTGCCTTTCCTTCGTTCCACTGTCCCCAAAGGTGCGACATGGAGCCGGAATACGGCATATACAGGTAGCTGTCGTAGTAGTTGTTCAAGTAGGCGGCCAACTGTTCCGCGTTCTTGTAGTAAGCCTCAGGCGTGATTTGGCTTATCGGCTTCATGTCGAGCAGGTCGTTGCATGAGGTCATGCCCAAGGCTGCCGTGGTGACAGCCGCGCCCAAAAGCATTTTCTTTATATTCTTGAGATTCATGTTTTCTGTGTTTATAAGGTGATATCTTTAGAAAGTGACGTTCAGACCCACGGCCCATGTGCGCTGCAATGGGTAGAGCTTACCTGTGCCCCATCCGCCCTCGATGGCCTCAGGATCGTATATGCTCGACAGGCTCGTGATGGTGAACAGGTTGTCGCAAGAGACGTATGCGCGCACGCGGCTCATGCCGGCCTTCTGTGTCAGGCTCTGTGGGAGAGTGTAGCCAAGCTGTATGTTCTTGCAGCGCATGTAAGCGGCGCTCTGCATATAGCGGCTCTGTGCGCGCTGGTTCTTTGTGATGCCGCCGCTGAGGTATGGCCTTGGGTAGTAGGCATCCTTGTTGTCCTCGCTCCAGTAGTCGAGATGCTCCTTGAAGCAGCAGCTCTGCCACATGTTGCCCTGTGCGCCCCAGAAGTAAGCATCGCCTGCGCTTGGCATCCAGTCGCGCTTCATCACGCCCTGGAAGAAGATAGAGAAGTCGATGCCTTTCCACTCGGCGTTGAGGTTGATACCGAAGTTGTAGCGTGGCGTGGTGTTGCCCAGGCGCTTGAGGTCGCCATGATCCTTGAGCGTGCTTGCGCCAGGAGTAACGGCCTTGTCGCCGTTTACATCCTTGTACATGATGTCGCCAGCCTGCCAGTTGCTTCCCCAGTTGGGCTTGTTGTTCTCAAGCCATGAGTTCATCTGCTCGTTGCTTTGTGCTATGCCCTCTGTCTCGTAGCCCCAGATCTCGCCGAGCACCTTTCCGTTGTAATAGCTGTTGATGCTCTGGTTGTCGAAGTCGCCTTCGTAGGGGTAGGTCAGGATCTTTGAGGTAGCGTCAGAGATGTTGAACTTGGCACCGTACTTGACCTCGCCGATCTGGTCGCGCCACTGAATCTCGAATTCCCAACCCGTTGAGCGCATGTCGCAGTTGTTGGTGCGAGGCGCGTCGGTGCCGAGCACGGAGCCGAGCACGGGAGCCGGGCCAATCATGTCCTTGGTGGTGCGGCTGTACCAGTCGAACGAACCAGTGAGGCGATAGTTGAAGAGGGAGAAGTCGATACCGATGTCGTATGTCTCAACGGTTTCCCATGTCATGGTGCTGTTCACGATGCTTGGCAGGGCTGCCGTGTTCTGTCGTGTTCCGTTGATAAGCCATGAGCTGCTCTGCGAGCCCACCGACTGCTGCTGGTAGAATGGGTACCATGCCCAGAATGAGTCGTAGCTTGAGCTGGTGTTTCCGAGCTGTCCCCAAGAGGCGCGCAGCTTGAGCGATTGCACGGTGTTGGTGAGAGGCTTGAAGAAGTTCTCGCGAGCGATGTTCCAACCTGCCGACACTGATGGGAACCATGCCCAGCGGTTGTCGTTGGTGAAGCGTGAAGAGCCGTCGTAGCGGAGGTTGAACTCCATCATGTACTTGCTGTCGTAGTCGTAGTTGATACGTGCGAAGTAGCCTGCCGTGGCGCGGTGCCAATAAGCGTCGCTCACGCGTGGGTTCTTCTGTGTGAGGCTCAAGTATGGGAAGTCGTTGGTGATGAGGTTGGTTCCCGATGCGGTCACGTTGTTGGTGCTGTATTTCTCGAAGTTGACGCCGAGCATACCCTTGAGGTTGTGCATGCCGAAGCTACGGGTGTAGTCGGTATAGGCGTTGGCTGCGAAGTAGTCGTACTCTGAGCGGTAGTCGCTCACGCTTGCCACGGTGCCGTAGCCTGAGTCGCGCTGCCAGCTTGTGCCGTCGACGTGGTAGGAGAGCACGGGGAAGGTGTTGGTCTTGCTCTTGTAGAACTCGTTGCGCATAGAACCTTCGAGGTGGATGTTCCAACCTTCGAGAGGGGTGAAGATGAAGTTGAGCTGCTGCGTGTACTGGTTGGTGCGCGTGTCTGTCGTGCCGCCATACTCCAGCTCGGCAATCTCCATTCCGTCAGGATAGTGTCCGTTGGGGTCTATAGTTGGGCAGGTCGGCCAGCGGCGTGCGATGTTGTGGAAGAAGAGGCCCGAGAGATATTGAGGCTTGGTATAGTCGCTGCGCATGAACTTGGTAGAGTATTCCACCTTTGCCCACTTTGCGAGTTGCGCGCCCACCTTGCCGTTCATGGTGTAGCGGTCGAACTCGTCGTGTCCGTGGCGGATGAGACCGTTGTTGAGCAGGTAACCGGCGCTGATGAGCCAGTTCACCTTGTCGTTGCCGCCCGACATTGAGAGATTGTGCTGTGTTGAGGGCACGTTCTTCTTATAGAACTCGTCGAACCAGTTGGTGTTGGCGAACGAGCCTGTGTAGAGGTTGTAGGTGTTGTTGGTTCCTGGCACCACGCCGTAGTACTCTGACTGCGTTGGGTCGGTGTACTCGCCGTTCATGTATTTCTTGATGCGCTCCATGGTCTCAGAGCTGAACTGGTCGCTACCGCCGGCGTTGCGGCTTGCCACGTTGAAATAGTTGGCAAACTCCAGCGAGTTGACCATCTTAGGCAATTGGGTAGCCGTTGAGAAACGCACGTCGCCGCTATAGTTGATGCGCACCTTGCCGCTCTTGCCGCTCTTTGTGGTGACGAGAATCACACCGAATGCGGCACGCGTTCCGTAGATGGATGCTGAGGCGGCGTCTTTCAACACTGAAACGCTCTCGATGTCGTTGGGGTTGAGCGCGTTGAGGTCGCCCTCGATGCCGTCGATGAGGATGAGTGGCGAGTCGGTAGAGCCGTTGCCGATAGAACCGGTACCACGGATGGTTATCGACATGGTGTTGTTGAGCATACCGCCGTTGGTGTTGGTAGAGAAGTTAAGTCCTGGCACGGCACCCTGCAATGCCTGCGACACGTTGGTCACGGGACGGTCTTCGAGAACCTCGGAGCCTACCATCGACACGGAACCGGTGACGTTGACCTTTTTCTGTGTGCCGTAACCTACGACCACGACTTCGTTGAGCTCGGTGTCGGCTGCTTTCATTTGCACGTTTATCACCTTGCGGCCACCCACTTTCACTTCCTCGTTCTTGAATCCGAGATATGTGATGCGGAGCGTTGCCTGGGGCGATACCTGTAATGAGTATTTGCCGTCGATGTCGGTAACTGCGCCACCCTTGGTGCCCATCACCATGACGGAAGCGCCGACAATGGGCTCGCCTGATGAGTCGGTGATGGTACCTGTTACCTTGATGTCCTGTGCGTAAACCATTACGGCAAAGAACATCATCACCATCATCATGCCAATTCGTTTCAAGGCATGACTGAGTTGTGTTAGTTTCTTGTTCATTAATAGTGTAAGTTAATTGATGAATAATAACAAAAGGTGCTATCCCTTTTCTCCTTGGGATAAATTGGATTTTGTTGGGTTTGTTTTGGTTTGTTTGGGTTATTTTGTTAACTATTTTGAATGTTTAGATTTGTTTTCACATTTACAAGGGCAAATTTAACAAAAATAATCATTGTCAACAAAGTGTAATACAGGTTTTTTAGGGGGGGGGTAACATAAATTAACCATAAATGCCATATTGAAACAGAAATTAAGAAATGTGCGCGTTAAGCATTAGTAATGCCCATTTTTTCTGCTATTAGGTCTAAGATTACCGAAAAAACGGCTTGACCGCGGCAGAGGTTTTACTGCCATGGCCAAGCCGTATGGTGTTGTCTCCACGCCACTCGGGTTGTGGTGACGTGGAGAGCGTGTAGGTTGCGTTATTTTGCTGACGGCGTGAACCTGAATGTCACGGTGTGTTTGCCTGTGGGACACTTGTATTGGTCGAGCACCGAGTCGCCGCCACAGCTGTGGTTGCCTATTCCGCGCTGCCAGTAGTCGAAGTGGGCGAACACCTGCGGATGCTTCACGAGGTCGTAGGGGTGCTTGCGTCCGTAGAACACGTCGTAGTTGAACTGCTCGTCGTCAACGTGTGAAAGTGAGAAAGAGGCGAGCTTGTCGGTTTCGACAGTGAGCGCCGTAGTGCCGTTGTCGAGAGTCATGCGACGCAGACCTTGGCGGTCGCCCATGGTCTGTGGTGCGCTCAGTTCCTCGAACATGCCGTCAACGGTGGTGCGGTAGAGGCCGAGCAGCGAACCGCGTTGGCGGTCGATGTAGTTGCTGTTGGGGCCTTTCGCGTAGTATTCCACGTTTTCGAAGCCTTCGGCAAACTGCATGGTGATGCCCGTGCGGCGTGTCTCTTCCGACGAGTTGCTGAATGTCACGCGCATGTCCACTGTGCCGTCGGGATATACGGTGTAGTCGATGACATGGGTGTCGTTGCCGCCCGACACGGTGGTCTGTGCCACGATGTTCTTGCCTGCTTTCTTTGGCGCGGCGGTCAGTTGTCGCTTTCCGCCTATGGCACCGTCTTCCTTGTTCTCGTTCTCAGCCACGCCGCCAGTGGCGCCAAGGCTTACGTTGTCGTTGGCAATGCGACGGAACGCGTTGAAGTCGGGTCCTGCTCCGGGTACGACGAGCTGTGTGCCGCGATAGGTCCACTGCTTTATGGTGCCGTCGGCGTTGAACTCAAGCGTGAAATCTGTGCCGGTTATGGCGTTGCCCTTAACCTTGAGCTTGCCCTTGGGGGCAATGGATGTGAGCTGCACGTCGCGGCCGGTTATGAAAGCAGGGTCTGCAACCGACGCGCATGCGGCGCTGTTGTCGGCAGAGAGGGCAAACTGCTGCTCGGCCATGACGTATCCCTTTTCTGCCCATGAGGTTGCCTGTTTCATCGGCAGGCTGAACGTTATGATGTATTCGTGGCCAGGCTCAACGGCGGTGGTGTAGGGGATGTCGATAGTAGTGGTGGTTCCGGGGCGTGTGGAAGGTATCGCGAGATTGCCAGTCTCCACGGGCTTGCCGTCGCAAAGCACGGTGTAGCGCAGTGACAGGATGTCGGCAATGTCGGTGAAGGCATATTTGTTTTTCAGAGTGAGCTTCTTCGCGGCAAACGAAACGAAGTCGGCATTGCGGTAGACATATTTCACCTCGGTGAGCTTCGGTGTCCACTCGCGTCCCGGGGTGATGATGCCGTTGCTCATGAAGTCGCCCTGGAAGCCCTTGATGCCGTTGTTGAGCTTGGTGTAGTCGTAACCCGACGTGTAGTAGTGCAGTCCGGTCTTCTCGTCGATGAGTGGCAGTCCAGCTTTTATGCGGCGTGTGTCGTACACGCCTTGGTCAACCCAGTCCCAGATGCAGCCGCCGGCGATGGCCTTGCTGCGTTCTATGATGTCCCAATATTCCTGCAGGTTTCCCACGGCTTGTCCCATGGCATGTGCATACTCGCAAATGAAGTAAGGCTTGTCGTTGAGGCCATCTGTAAGACCCTCCACAATCTTTATCTTCGGATACATGTTGCTGCCGAAGTCGGAGTAGCGCTCGCCATGCTTATAGCCTTCATAGTGCACGAGGGCATCACGTCCGGGCAGGAGTTTCTTCACGCAGTCGTAGGTGGCCTGGAAGTTGACGCCGCCTCCGCTCTCGTTGCCCAGCGACCAGAAGACGATGCTCGGGTGGTTGCGGTCGCGCAGCACCATGCGCTCTGTGCGGTCAACATAGGCTGCCTGCCATGTCGTGTCGTTTGACAGGCTGTGGTTGTTGTGGCACTCCACGTCGGCCTCGTCCATGCAGTAGAGACCGTAGTGGTCGAACATGGCATACATCTTGGGCTGGCGCGGATAGTGGCTTGTGCGCACCGTGTTCACGTTGGCCTGCTTCATGAGTTCTACGTCGCGCAGCATGGTTGGCACGTCGATGGCGTGGCCGTAGAGCGGATGGATGTCTTGTGTGTTGACACCCTTGAAGAACACGCGCTTGCCGTTTACGAGCACCTGCTTGCTGTCGTTTACGCGTATGTCGCGGAATCCGTATTTGGTGGAGAACACCATCTCCTCGTTGCCGCCGTTCTTCTGCTTGACAACCACTGTGTAGAGATACGGGTTCTCGCTGCTCCACGGCGTGAGCTTGCCGATGCGTCCGAGGTCCAGCTCTATGTCTTTCGAAACGGTTTTCTTGTCGAGAGCCACTGTTGCCGATTGCGTGGCGACGGTCTTCCCTTCGGCATCTACGAGCGACACCTCTATCTGCTTGCTGCTCTTCTCGCGTGTGGCGTTGTCGAGGGTCAGTCTTACGGCCATTGTGCCGCTTGTGTAGCCGTTGTCGAGGTTTGACGTTATGTAGTGGTCGGAAATGTAGGTGGTTGGTGTAGCCACGAGATACACGTCGCGGTGTATGCCCGCGAGATGCCACATGTCTTGTCCTTCAAGATATGAACCGTCGCACCAGCGGTAGACGCGCACCGCGATGTTGTTGTCGCCCGTGCGCAGGTAAGGGGTTATGTTGAACTCGGCATCGGTGTTGGCACCTTGCGAGTAGCCGGCATAACGCCCGTTTATCCACACCACTATCGCGCTGCACGCTCCGTCGAAGTGCAACGTGATGCGTTTCTTGTCCCAGCCTTCGGGCAACGTGAATGTGCGGCGGTAGGAGCCTACGGGGTTTGCGTCGAAATTGTCGGGAAAGGCGGTGATGCGTGGTGGGTCGTTCTTGAACGGGTAGCCCACGTTGTTGTAGACGGGCACGTCGTAGCCTGCCATCTCCCAGTTGAGCGGCACCTTGATGTTGTCCCATGTGCTCACGTCAGCGTCGTCGGCGTAGAACTCCTGTGCTTCAGGCTTCGCGGCCTTCCAGTTTGGAGTGTATTTGAACTTCCATGTTCCGTTGAGCGACAAGTAGTCGGCTTTCTCGGGCGTGACCCATGGCGTGTTGTAGAATGCGTCGGCTTTCATTGCCGCCGTGGAAGTGTAGGGAATGAAGGTGGCGTGGGCACCCAGTTTGCGATCTTCAAACTTGTGCTGGTCTTCAACCCACGCGTCGGAGAAGACGCTTTCGGCCAATGGCGTGCGTGCGGTGGCGTTGGATTTCGGCAGGGCCTTGGCTTGGCGCGCTACAGGTTTTGCGGCTTTCGCCTTGGTTGACGTGCCCTGTGCCTGCGCCGCGAAAGGCGCGAGAAGCATGAAGATGCTGATAAGGTAGTTCTTGTTCATATTTAGTGGTATGGTTTTTTTGCTTGTGTTGTCAGTCGCCTTGGGCGCGTTGAAGGTAAATGTTTTGTGCAAATTTACATAAAAAAGGCGAATGACGCAGATGTCTGGCTAAAAATAAAGCATATTATTTTAATTCAGCGCGTCGAGCATGATGAACGCCGCTCAATATTGTGGGTTATTGTATTTACAAAAAAAAGGCGCGGAAGACATGGTGTCTTTACGCGCCTTATATTGGTATAGCCTTTATCTCCACGAGTGGAGACGGAAAGGTTGATTAGTCGCAGTTTGCGAGCTTGTTGTCAGAACCAAGAACGTCCTTGATCTTCTCCTCGTACATGTCGATCATGTAGTTGCGAGCCACCTTGCCATACTGACGTGGGTCGAAGTAGTCAGGATGCAGAGCAAGAGTCTCACGCACACCAGCTGTATAAGCCAGACGAGAGTCTGAGTCGATGTTGATCTTGCATACGGCGCTCTTTGAAGCCTGACGGAGCTGATCCTCAGGGATACCAACAGCGTTGGGGAGCTTGCCACCGTACTGGTTGATGATGTCAACATAATTCTGTGGCACTGAAGAAGAACCGTGGAGCACGATTGGGAAGCCAGGAAGCTCCTTCTCGATCTCTGCCAGCACGTCGAATGCCAATGGAGGAGGAACCAGACGGCCAGTCTTCGGGTCGCGTGTGCACTGCTCGGGCTTGAACTTGTAAGCGCCGTGGCTTGTGCCGATAGAGATAGCGAGGCTATCGCAACCTGTGCGCTTAGAGAACTCAACAACCTCCTCAGGCTTTGTGTAGTGGCTTTCCTCAGAAGCTACCTCGTCCTCAACGCCAGCGAGCACGCCGAGCTCAGCCTCAACGGTGACGTCATACTTGTGAGCGTACTCCACGCACTTGCGTGTGAGCTCGATGTTCTCCTCGAAAGGCTTGCTTGAACCGTCGATCATGACGCTTGAGAAGCCGAGGTCCACGCAGTCTTTCACGAGCTCGAAAGAATCTCCGTGGTCGAGGTGCAACGCAATCTCAGGATGGTTGCAGCCAAGGCTCTTGGCGAACTCTACGGCACCCTGTGCCATGTAGCGGAGCAGGATAGCGTTAGCGTATGAGCGTGCGCCCTTGGAAACCTGAAGGATGACAGGGCTCTTGAGCGTTGAGCTGGCTGTGATGATAGCCTGAAGCTGCTCAAGGTTGTTGAAGTTGAAAGCTGGTACAGCATAACCGCCTGATACGGCACGCTCGAACATCCCGCGTGTGTTGACGAGACCCAAATCTTTGTAGTTAACCATTTTATTAAATGTTTAAAAGATAATAGTTTTCCTTTTGTAATCCTTATTTAAAGGAAGAGCAGCGTTCTCTCTTCCGTCTGCAAATTTAGCACATATATTTCCTTTTCCCATATTCTTGATGGTTATTTTGTGTTTTTGAATATTAAAAAAAGTAATAAGTTGCTTCGTGTGTTACTTGTTTGTCTGTTTTGCAATGTCTGTTTTGCAAAATTGGTTAAGTAGAGGTTGGCTCCGGCCTTAGAGTGTCAGCACGGGGTCATGGCCTTTTCCCTTGCGTGTGAGTTCCAGGGCGAAGAGCAACACGAGGAAGTAGCAGAGGAATGGAATGACAAACGGCAGCGACATCATTTGTGTGGATTCGGCAATGAGGCTCATCAGCAGGAATCCGCATCCGCCTATCGGTGTCATCATCAGGAGCGAGGACGCGCTCTTGGTGAGATTGCCCAGCCCGCGTAGCGAGAGCGAGAAGATGGTTGGGAACATTATGGCCTCAAATACATAATTGCATACCAAGGCTATCATCGACAACCAGCCGAGGTTGCAGAGTACGATGCCGATGCTTACCACGCTTCCCGTGGCGCAGGCGAGAAGCATGTTCTCCGCTTTCACCGTTTGCATGACCCAGCTGCCACCGAAGCGTCCGAACATGAAGAACGCCAGCGCTGCCGTGAGCACGATAGAGGCCGTGTTGTCGCTCATCCATCCCTTGGCGGTCACGAAGTTGATGAAATAGCTGTTGATGCTTATCTCTGCCACTTCGTATGCAAGCAGGGAAAAGAGCCCGAAGACGAACATGGGGTGATGGCGGAAGAGCTTCACTATGCGCGTGCCTTGCTCCTCGTCTTCCGAGGTGGCCTTGTGGTTAATCTCCGGCAGCCTGACGCGTGAGAATACCACGGCAATTACAAGCACTATGATGCCCAGTATGGCGTAAGGCAGGACCACCTTTCCACGATCGTTGGCCCCGTTGAAGAGAAACTGTCCCACGATGAATGTTGCCGCGAGTGAGCCAAGGCCGTTGAACGACTGCGAGAAGTTGAGACGGCTCGTGGCGGTTTCGGGATTGCCGAGCTCCGTGACATACGGGTTGGCCGATGTCTCAAGAAACACCAGTCCGCATCCTATGATGAAGAGCGCGCCAAGGTAGGCATAGAACGTGCCGGCTTCGGCGCCGGGGATGAAAAGCAGTGAGCCTACGCCGAAGAGCATAAGACCGAATATGACACCGGTGCGGTAGCCGTGCCGGTTGATGAACCAGCCGGCGGGGATTGCCATGATGAAATATCCGAGATATGTAGTGACCTGTATGAGTGCCGACTGCGACATGGAGATGTCGAGCGCATTCTGGAAGTGCTTGTTGAGCACGTCGAGGATGGCGCGTGCGAATCCCCACAGGAAGAAGAGGGTGGTGACGAGAATAAACGGCAGTACGTACTGCTTGTTGGTGAGAGTAGGTCTTTTCATTATTTTTTCATGATGTTTTTGTTGCTGGATATTATGGCGTGACTACAGATCATTAATGTCTTTAGCCGGCAGTCCGGTTATTTGTGAAATAGTGTCTACGGGAATGCCAAGGCTTTTCATCTTTTTAGCGTTTGCTTTGCGTTCTTCGATTCTTCCTTCCGCTCTTCCTTCCTCCCTACCTTCTGCTCTTCCTTCCAATCTTCCTTCCTCGCGTTCGGTATAGATGTTGTCGCGCAGGATAACGATGTTGTCGAGGTGTTTATAGTAAGCCTCGCGTTCCATCTTGTTCATCCTGTCGATGGTCAGTTGCTCTTTCACTTCCTCCATGCCTGGAGCCTTTGCCCCTTGTGGGACATCGCCAGTATTCAAGTAATAGACCCATTCTTCAAGCGAGTTTTTTGCCACGCGGTTGAAGTCGTTTACCTTTAATATATAATATTCAGGGTAAAGGTCGCTGACCGTGTCAACATGGAATCTTTGTCTTTGGAACGGACTCAGCTCCAGCACGTCGCCATTGTGTATGCCACGGAACTCAGTCTTGCCATGGTACACGATGTCGGTTCCCTTTCCAAGTGGGAAATACACGATGTTTACGCTGTACACCTTTCGTACGTTCTCGTAGCCTTGGCCTTTATGGATGTATTCGGTCACCAGCTTGGAAGTGCCGAAAAGCATTCGTTGGAAATAAGCGTATTCGGTGTTGTTTTGTACTTCTATCAAGAAAAGCTCACCCTTGTCGTTTTCGGCGAGCATGTCAACACGATTGTATTTGTCGTTCTCGTCTTCCTGGTTGCTTTCGCTCTCAAGCATGTTCTTTATATGTATTCCCATGCCGAGCAAGGTGGTGAGCAACCCTTCGAGAATGCCGAAATTGGCCTTCTGCCTGAGCAGTCGTTTCATGGCCCAGTCAAAACGTATGTATTTGCTTTCTTCCATAAAAGAAAAGATGTTTTAGTTTGCAAATATAAGCATTATTGCCTTATCCACAAAGCCATTGCGCGTTATTTTTGCCATTTTGTTTCTTTTGTGGCATTGATGCTTGCGTTTTGGATGACATGAGCGTGGATAAAACAAGAATAAAGTTTCGTCGCTGTTTGTAAGTTGTTGCAAGTAAAAGATTTGAGAATTGTTTACAATGGCTTGCCTTTCTCAAGGATTTGTCTTATCTATGCACGCGTTTATAAGCTGAGGCTTGGCCGGCAACGTTAAATTTACATGACGATACAGTCTGTTTGAAATGATATTAGACAAGGAAGACAACATGCTCGCAAGTGCTCTGGCGCATGATGACAGGAAGTCTTCAACCGCCTTTTCGAGAAGCTTTACCCTAAAGTGAAGTATTTTATCACGGGCATGTGCCATGACGAGGTGGGCGGTGACACTGACCCGCAGCGTGAGGTGGAATACAAGGAGTTGATTGAGAAGGTACGTGAAATGATAGACCACATGCCGCTGCAACGGCGCAAGGTGTTCATGATGAGCCGGGAGGACGGTCTGTCTAATCGTGAGATAGCCGAGCGACTTGGCATCAGTCAGCGCACCGTAGAGACGCATATCTCCATGTCGTTGAAAGAACTCCGCAAGCTTATGCCGTTGCTTTTCCTTTTTGGTTTTTGCCGATAACCTCGACTTGCGGCTCGTTTTCTATTCTATTCCCCACATCTTATTAAGCAAGTCGATTGCCAGAGCGGAGCGAAACACCCTCTCGCGGAAGGCAACGATGCCATTGGCGGAAATGTTGTCTTCGAAGGAGTTGACGAGGAAGTCGGCCTCAAGGAGTATGCGATGGTCGGCGGCCGTCACATTGCTGTAGGTGTGATGATGGCCGATGAGCCAGCATATGCGTTCCGTTTGCGCGTCGGTAAAGCCGCCCACTTCGCCCAATAGCTTGTGAGCTTCCCCTGGTCCCAGCTCTTCCTGTGCCTTGCCGTTGCAGTTGCCATACTTGGCTTCCGCGGGGTGGATGCCTATGTCGTGAAGGATTGCCGCCGCCTCAAGGATGAATTGTGTCTCATCGTCCAGGTTTTCCGATGCGCCGATGGTCGCGGCGAAGTCGTGTACTTTGACGAAATGCTGTATTCGAGGCACGTCACCGCTGTCGTAGCGGACCATTGCCTGCATCACCAGGGCGAGTTGTTTGTTCATGTTTTACGCTGTTCTTTTTATTAATTTGTGGTCAGATGCGTGCCCGAAGGCATGTCATTCCATCCTTCCGTATTTCATCTCTTCGCCATTCTTGTCGTATTGCTTGCGCTTCCCCACGGGAGGCTCGGTCAACGTGATCCTGACCACGGCTGTTCGCCCAAGCGAACGAGCCACGCTGCTGTCAAAGGCGTCCATGTGGGTAGGCAGAAAACGCTCGCAAATCAGGCGAAGGGCATGGATCTTTTCTTTATCGCTTTCAACCAGTTCCGCCGTTCCTACAGCTGTGGCCGATTTATATTGAATGGTGAAGTCGCCGTGTTTCGGCCCCACAGTGGGGGTACATCGTGTCACGGCAGAAAGGAACACTTGAGGATGCGTATTTATGGCATCCACCTTTTTACCATCCAGTGCGCAATGGAAGTACCAATGCACGTCATCGTCTGACGCCAGGGAAAGCGGCAAACCGTATGCCTTGCCTTCGGCATCAATGAAACTCACGGTCACATACGGTGCGCGCCGCATCACTTCCAAGGCCCACTGCCTGTCCATCTCTCTTGACTTCTTTCTCATGTGCTGAAATGGTTTGAATGTTGATATTCAGCCCCCGGCTCGGCCTATGTGTGTTTGGACGTTACGTGGGGACTCTGACGCTGCGAAGGTAGTTATAATCAAGGAGAAACGAGCATTAAATCGCATAATTTGGATTTAAGAGTCTTCAATTGTCGCTATTTTGTCCACACGAGATTTAAATCGCTCGTGCAACAGTGTGCCGAGATGAGCGTATGCCACCCTTTCACCGAAGGCAACGGTCTGTCTACCCGCATCTGGCTCGACATGATACCATGGTATGTCCCACATTGGTGCCCTATAATATATAATATGTGTATTTTTTGGGGGGCGCAAAACGCGAAGCCTTAAAGCGACCTCGTGTCATTTCACCTTTTGCGTATTCGGCAAGAATCCGGCGATGATGCCGAGGAGTGGCAGGAAGGCGCTCACCTGGAAGATAAACTCTATGCTTGTCTTGTCGGCGAGCCATCCAAAGAAAGCAGAACCAAGCCCACCCAAGCCAAACATCAGCCCGAAGAAGATACCGGCTATCAGTCCCACCTTGTCGGGCATCAAGTCGGTGGCGTAGACCACGATAGAGGAGAATGCCGAGGCGATGATGAGACCGGAGAGGAAGGTGCAGACGATGGTCAGCGTGAAACCTGCGAAAGGCATGGCGAGCGCGAATGGTGCCGCCCCAAGGATGGAGAACCATATGACATATTTTCTGCCGAACTTGTCGCCCAGCATGCCACCTGCCACCGTCCCGATGGCAAAGGCGGCAAGGAAGACGAACAGGCAGAGCTGCGAAGCTTGCACGGAAATGCCAAACTTGTTTATAAGGAAGAACGTGAAATAGCTCGTGATGCAAGACGTGTAAAAGTATTTTGAGAAAACCAGCATTACGAGGATTGCCAAGGCCCTGTATTTGGCATGCTTGGAGATGTCGTGGTTGAGGAGCGGTTGCTTTTGCGGATGATTTACCACGTAGGCGAGCCGCGCCTTGTACCATGCCCCTAGGCGGATCATGATGATAGCAGCCGCCAATGCCGCCAATGCGAACCAAGAGATGGCGTGTTGGCCGAAAGGCAGGATGATGATGGCCGCCAGCAGGGGACCGACCGCCGAGCCGCCGTTGCCCCCCACCTGGAAGATAGATTGAGCCAGACTTTTCTTACCGCCCGAAGCCAATTGTGCCACTCGCGAAGCCGTGGGATGAAAGATGGAAGAACCCAATCCCACAACGCTCACCGCCAGGAGAATCAACACGTAATTGTCGGCGAAGGCGAGTAGCAAGAGTCCAGCCAAGGTGAAGCACATGCCCACCGAGAGGGCGTAGGGGCGCGGATGCTTGTCGGCATAGAGTCCGGTGAAAGGCTGCAGGATGGACGATGCCATCTGGAACGCCAAGGTGATGATGCCTATCTGCGCGAACGAGAAGCCGAACTTGTCTTTCACGATGGGGTAAATCGAGGGGATGATGGATTGGATCATGTCGTTCAGGAAATGCGAGATGCCGCAGATAATGAGCATCGAGTAAACCG
The DNA here is from genome assembly GCA_963599465.1 of Oscillospiraceae bacterium. Lineage (GTDB taxonomy): Bacteria > Bacteroidota > Bacteroidia > Bacteroidales > Bacteroidaceae > Prevotella. Next base: position 33,061 of record CAVBXD010000020.1, read on the forward strand.
TGCCATCCACCATCTTCGGGGTACCCTTTAGTTTGCCCCAAAAAGCTTGTTTTGTTCCAATGTTGTCCATGTTTTGCTATTTACAAGATGCAAAAATACGCAAATTTGCGTGAAAACATGTATCTTTGTGCCATTAATCTAAAAAGTCAAGACCATGAAAAGATTCTGCCTTTTGTTCATGTTGCTTCTCGCGCTCTGTGTCGCCGCGACAGCACAACTCCGTTATCATGAAGCTACGCAGTTCAAGATTATAGGACAACCGGTGCCCGATGAGAAACGTGTGTACACCCGTCTGCCCGACTCGCTGAAGGGCAAGATTCGTGACGAGCTGTGGAGCCTCGGTCAGAACACGGCAGGAATGGCTGTGAGATTCCGCACCGACGCGAGGCAGATAAGCGTGAGATGGAAAAACCGCTCAGTGTTCAACATGAACCACATGACGGCTACGGGCATTCGTGGCCTCGACCTCTATTGCTTGCAAGACAACGACGAGTGGATATTCGTTAACAGTGCCAAGCCGATGGAGCGGCTCGCCAACAAGTCGAAGATAATAGAGAACCTCGATGGCAAAGAGCATGAGTACATGCTTTATCTGCCCCTTTACGAGGGCATCGACTCGCTTGAGATTGGCGTTGAAGAGACCGCTATTATATCCAAGCCACGTGTGGCATTGCCTGTCGAGGCCAAGCCTGTGGTATGGTATGGCACGAGCATCACACAGGGCGGTTGTGCCTCAAGGCCGGGTATGGCCGCCACCAACATCGTGGAGCGGAGGCTCAACCGCGTGGTAGTGAACCTTGGATTCAGCGGCAATGGCAGGCTTGACCCCGAGGTGGCAGAGATAATGGCGAAGCACGATGCCGGACTATATATCATGGACATGCTGCCCAATTGCACCAGCGACTTGATAAACGAGAAGATAGAGCGTTTTTATTCCATCCTGCGCAAGGCGCACCCCGATACGCCCATACTCCTTGTAGAGAACCCAATCTTCCCGCCCACGCGTTTCGATTTGGATATGCGGAAGAAAATTAATGAGAAGAATGCCACGCTCGCAAAGTTTTACAAGAAGTTCCGAGCCTCCGGCGACAAAAATGTGTATTTGGTGTCTTCCGCCGGCATGATAGGCAAAGACAACGAGGGAACCGTGGACGGCATACATTTCACCGACCTCGGCTTCGAGCGTTGTGCCGACTACATGACACCAATTATCAAGAGACGGTTGAAATAGAATTGTCTCCGACAGGATACTCATTGGCTAAATGATGATGCGAAAACTCCTAAAGGGCATTGAACAAAAAGTTTTGAAAATAATGCCGTAAAAGCTTGGTGGAAAGCGCAAAAAGCCGTACCTTTGCACCGCAAAAGTGGGTATTGCGCTGGCTCGAAGCCATCAATACGCTGAATTAGAGCAACTTGGCCTTCAGTTTAGAAGAAGTGAGCGGTTCTTTTTAAGTGTGTTGTGAGCTTGAAAAAGCGGGTATCACTTAAAGAGAACGCAAAATAACATTATATTATTATTTAATTTTTTTAAACTGAGATGCCAGGATTAATTGGAAGAAAAATCGGAATGACATCCGTTTTCAGTGCCGACGGCAAAAACGTGCCGTGCACTGTTATCGAAGCTGGTCCTTGTGTTGTTACCCAGGTGAAAACTGTCGAGAAGGACGGTTATAAAGCTTATCAGCTGGGCTTTGGTGAGGCTAAAGAGAGTCGCACTAACAAGCCTATGGCTGGAGTCTTCAAGAAGGCTGGAACAACACCAAAGAAGCACTTGGCCGAGTTCAAGTTTGACGAGGAGTACAACCTCGGCGACACTGTTACTGTTGACATTTTCAACGGTGCTGAGTTTGTTGACGTCGTTGGCACATCCAAGGGTAAAGGCTTCCAGGGCGTTGTGAAGCGCCATGGTTTCGGCGGTGTTGGACAGGCTACTCACGGTCAGGATGACCGTCTCCGCAAGCCGGGTTCAATCGGTGCTTGTTCTTACCCTGCAAAGGTGTTTAAGGGCATGCGCATGGGCGGCCAAATGGGAGGCGAAAGGGTGACAACCCAGAACCTCAAAGTGTTAAAGGTAATCCCTGAGCAGAACCTCATCATCGTGAAGGGTTCTACGGCAGGTTACAATGGTTCAACTGTTTTAATTCAGAAGTAATGGAACTCAGCGTTTTGAATATCAACGGTCAGGAGACCGGCAAGAAGGTTACATTGAATGACGCTGTCTTCGGCATTGAGCCAAACGATCACGTCATCTATCTTGACGTTAAGCAGTATTTGGCAAACCAGCGCCAGGGAACTGCAAAGTCAAAGGAACGTAGCGAGCATCGCGGTTCTACACGCAAGCTCGGTCGCCAGAAGGGTGGCGGCGGCGCACGTCGCGGTGATATCAACTCACCTGTCCTCGTAGGTGGTGGACGCGTTTTCGGTCCTAAGCCACGCGACTACGGTTTCAAGCTCAACAAGAAAGTAAAGATTCTTGCTCGTAAGTCAGCCCTCTCATACAAGGCTAAGGACAACGAGATCATCGTGGTAGACAACTTCGATTTGGCAGCCCCAAAGACTAAAGATTTCGTAAATATCACTAAAAATCTTAAAGTCGAGGGCAAGAAGACTCTCGTGGTTTTGCCAGAAGTAAATAAAAATGTATATTTGTCCGCTCGCAACCTGCAGAAGGCCGAGATCATGAGCGCAAACAACATCAATACGTACAAGATTTTGAACGCTGATGTGCTCGTGATAGCAGAGGCTTCTTTGGAGATGATCAACGGCGTGCTTAACAAGTAATTTGGAAGAAAGAAATGGCAAACATTATCATTAAGCCTCTGGTAACAGAGAAACAGAACAAAATCACGGAGAAGGACGCAAGCCGATATGGTTTCATCGTTCGTCCCGAGGCCGACAAGCTCCAGATTAAGAAAGAGATAGAGAGTCTTTACAACGTGAATGTCGTCTCTGTCAACACAGCACGCTTCGCCGGCAAGCGCTCAAGCCGTTATACCAAGGCAGGTCTTATCCGCGGTCAGAAGCCCGCGTACAAGAAGGCTTATATCACCTTGAAAGACGGTGACACTATTGATTTTTACAGCAATATCTAAAATAAGAAATGGCAGTACGTAAATTCAGCCCGGTCACTCCGGGTCAAAGACACAAGGTTATTGGCACGTTCGAGGAGATTACTGCATCCGTGCCAGAGAAGTCTCTCGTTTACGGTAAGCGTTCAACCGGCGGTCGAAACAACACCGGTAAGATGACTGTCCGCTACATCGGCGGTGGCCACAAGAAGAAGTATCGTCTCATTGACTTCAAGCGAGAGAAAGATGGTGTTCCTGCTGTAGTGAAGACTATCGAGTATGATCCAAACCGTTCTGCTCGTATCGCTCTTCTCTTCTACGCAGATGGCGAGAAACGTTACATCATTGCTCCTAACGGATTGAAGGTCGGCGACAAGCTGATGTCAGGCGCAGACGCTGCTCCTGAGGTTGGTAACTCCCTTCCACTTGCGAACATTCCTGTTGGTACCGTGATCCACAACATTGAGTTGCGTCCGGGCCAGGGTGCTCTGCTCGTTCGTTCGGCTGGTAACTTTGCTCAGCTTACTTCTCGTGAAGGCTCCTACTGCGTCATCAAGCTTCCTTCAGGTGAGACTCGTAAGATCCTCTCAGCATGTAAGGCAACTGTTGGCAGCGTAGGCAACTCAGACCACGCTCTTGAGCAGTCTGGTAAGGCTGGCCGCTCACGCTGGCTCGGTCGTCGTCCACACAACCGTGGTGTTGTCATGAACCCTGTTGATCACCCAATGGGTGGTGGTGAAGGCCGTCAGAGCGGTGGACACCCACGCTCACGCAAGGGCTTGTATGCTAAGGGCCTCAAGACTCGCGCACCGAAGAAGCTCTCGAACAAGTACATTATCGAGAGGGCTAAAAAGAAGTAACTTAAAACACAGAGCAAATTATGAGTCGTTCACTTAAAAAAGGCCCGTACATCAATGTCTCGCTCGAGAAGAAAATCCTTGCCATGAACGAGAGCGGCAAGAAGAGCGTTGTCAAGACATGGGCCAGAGCATGTATGATTTCACCCGATTTCGTGGGTCATACTGTCGCAGTTCATAACGGTAACAAATTTATCCCCGTGTACATTACTGAGAACATGGTTGGTCACCGCCTCGGAGAGTTCGCTCTCACACGTCGCTTCGGTGGACATACCGGAAACAACAAGAAGTAATCGGGATAAGCATTAAATTCAAGCAAACATAATGGGAGCAAGAAAACATATCGCGGCTGAAAAGTTAAAAGAAGCCCGTAAGAATCAATACTTCGCCAAGCTCGTCGGCGTTCCCTCCTCTCCCCGCAAAATGCGCTACGTGGTAGACATGGTTCGTGGCATGGAGGTCAACCGTGCCCTTGGCGTGCTCAAGTTCTCTAAGAAGCGTGCCGCACAGGACGTGGAAAAGCTTCTTCGCTCTGCTATCGCCAACTGGGAGACCAAGAACGATCGCAAGGCTGAGGATGGAGAGCTGTACATCAGCAAGGTCTTCGTAGACGAAGGCGTAACAATGAAGCGTATGAGACCTGCACCGCAGGGCCGCGGATACAGAATCCGCAAGCGTTCTAACCACGTCACATTGTTCGTGGATGCCAAAACTAATGACGATAAAGAGTAAATAGAATGGGACAGAAAGTTAATCCAATAAGCAACCGTCTTGGTATAATCCGTGGTTGGGATTCTAATTGGTTCGGTGGCAAGAACTTCGGCGACAGCCTCGTGGAGGACAAGCAGATTCGCACTTATTTGAAGAAGCGTCTCGAGAAAGCCCAGGTTTCACGCATCATCATCGAGCGTACTCTCAAACTCGTCACCATCACTATTTGCACCGCACGTCCGGGTATCGTCATCGGTAAGGCTGGTCACGACGTTGACAAGTTGAAGGAGGAGCTGAAGAAGCTTTACAAGAAAGACATACAAATCAACATCTTCGAGGTTAAGCGTCCTGAGCTCGACGCCACTATCGTGGGCGAGAACATCGCTAGCCAAATCGAGCACCTCATGGCTTACCGCCGTGCCATCAAGATGGCAGTGCAAAACACGATGCGTGCCGGTGCCGAGGGTATCAAGGTGCAGATCTCTGGCCGTCTGAACGGTGCCGAGATTGCCCGCAGTGAGATGTTCAAGGAGGGTCGTACTCCTCTGCACACATTCCGTGCCGACATCGACTACTGCCAGACTGAGGCTCTGACAAAGGTTGGTCTGCTTGGCATCAAGGTTTGGATCATGCGTGGTGAGGTCTATGGCAAGAAGGAGCTGGCTCCTAACTTCCAGCAGGAACGTAACGAACGTGGCTCGCGCCGCGATGGTGATCGCCGCAACCGTGGCGGACGCCGTAGAAACAATAATCGCTAAAAGAATCATCTACAATGTTACAGCCAAAAAGAGTAAAATATAGAAGGCCGCAAGATGGACGTGGCAACAAAGGAAACGCTCATCGCGGCACGCAACTGGCTTTCGGCTCGTTCGGTATCAAGACCCTTGAGAGCATATGGCTGGACAGCCGCCAGATTGAGGCAGCTCGTGTAGCTGTCAACCGTTACATGAACCGTGAGGGTCAGGTGTGGATCCGTATCTTCCCTGATAAGCCAATCACCCGTAAGCCTGCCGATGTCCGAATGGGTAAAGGTAAAGGTGATCCAGCAGGATGGGTTGCTCCAATCACTCCGGGTCGCATACTCTTCGAAGTGGAAGGCGTAAGCCTCGAAGTGGCCAAGGAAGCCCTTCGTCTGGCAGCCCAGAAACTCCCAGTGAAGACAAAATTCGTCATTCGTCGTGACTACGACAAAAACGCATAATAATGAAGATCAAAGAAATCACAGAACTCGCCGACAAGGACTTGCGCGAGAAGCTGGCGCAATCTGAGGCAGCTTACAAGCAGCTTAAGCTCAACCATCAGATTTCCCCGCTTGAGAATCCGTCACAGATCAAAGCTGCGCGTCGTGACATTGCACGCATGAAGACAGTGCTTCGCGAAAGGGAACTTAACAAGTAATGGCACAAATGGAAACACGTAATTTAAGAAAGGTAAGACAGGGTGTCGTTATCAGTGACAAGATGGACAAGACCATCGTTGTCGCAGCTAAGTTCAAGGAGAAACACCCTATTTATGGTAAGTTCGTCCAGAAGACGAAGAAGTATCACGCTCACGACGAGAAGAACGAGGCACATATGGGCGATACCGTCCAGATTATGGAGACTCGTCCACTTTCCAAGACCAAGAGGTGGAGATTAGTACAAATCGTAGAAAAGGCTAAGTAATTATGATACAGGCATTAACAAAACTTACAGTAGCAGACAACAGTGGCGCTCGTGAGGCAATGTGCATCCGTGTGCTCGGTGGTACAGGCCGTCGTTACGCAAGTGTCGGCGACGTCATAGTTGTTGCTGTCCAGAACGTCCTGCCCAGCAGTGACTTGAAGAAGGGTGCGGTATCTAAGGCATTAGTCGTTCGCACCAAGAAAGAGATCCGTCGCGCGGATGGTTCTTACATCCGTTTCGACGACAATGCTTGCGTGTTGCTCAACAACGCAGGTGAGCTTCGCGCCAGCCGTATTTTCGGCCCTGTTGCTCGTGAGCTGCGTGCTGTCAACATGAAGGTCGTGTCTCTCGCACCTGAGGTTCTTTAATCTTTTAAATGTAAAGAAGTAATGAGTAAGTTACATATCAAGAAAGACGACAACGTCATCGTCATTGCCGGTTCCGACAAGGGCAAGACGGGTAAAGTGCTCAAGGTGCTTGTGAAAGAGAACCGTGCCATCGTTGAGGGTGTCAACATGGTTTCAAAGAGCACGAAGCCTTCAGCAAAGAATCCTCAAGGAGGAATCGTGAAGCAGGAGGCTCCTATTCACATCTCAAACATCAGCCTTATCGATCCAAAGAGTGGCAAGGCTACCCGAATCGCTGTAAAGCACGAGGGCAAGAATGTCATCCGTATCGCTAAAAAGTCAGGGGAGGAGATCAAGTAATGGATACAGCACAGTTTAAGAAACAGTATAACGAGCAAATTGCTCCAGCTCTCAAAGAGCAGTTCAACTATACTTCTGCCATGCAGGTTCCTGTCTTGAAGAAGATCGTCATCAACATGGGTCTTGGCGATGCCACTCAGGATAAGAAGATCATTGATGTATCCATCAACGAGCTCACTGCCATCACCGGTCAGAAAGCCGTGGCTACATACTCAAGGAAGGATATCGCTAACTTTAAGCTTCGTAAGAAGATGCCTATCGGCGTAATGGTAACACTTCGCCGTGAGCGCATGTACGAGTTCCTGGAGCGTCTCGTGAAGATCGCCCTCCCTCGTATTCGCGACTTCAAGGGTATCAACTCAAAGTTTGACGGACGCGGAAACTACACTCTCGGTATTGATGAGCAGATCATCTTCCCGGAGATCAACATCGACCAGGTGGACCGCCTTCAGGGTATGAACATCACTTTCGTCACATCAGCAAATACTGACGAGGAGGGATTCGCTCTGCTTAAGGCATTCGGCCTTCCTTTCAAAAACGCTAAAAACGATTAAGAGATATGGCAAAAGAATCAATGAAGGCTCGCGAGGTAAAGCGTGCCAAGCTCGCAGCCCGCTATGCTGAGAAGCGCGCGGCTCTGAAGAAGATCATCGCTACTTCCAACGACCCCGCTGAGGCTTATGAGGCTGCTCGTAAATTGCAGGCCATTCCAAAGAACGCAGACCCTATCCGCCAGCACAACCGCTGCAAGATCACAGGTCGTCCACGTGGATATATCCGTCAGTTCGGCATTTCACGTATCCAGTTCCGTGAGATGGCTTCTCAGGGCTTGATTCCCGGCGTGACAAAGGCAAGCTGGTAAAACACACTCTAACCTTTGGTTGGCAGCACGACGGTTTCGTAAGAGACTTTGCGGCTGTCAACTAAACTAAAGGTTTAAAAAAGAGACACTCACATATTTAATATTGTCGGGGTAGTCCCGATTAATTAAACATTTTTATTTTATGACAGATCCAATAGCAGATTATCTGACACGGCTCAGAAACGCAATCATGGCTCATCACCGCGTGGTTGAGGTTCCTGCGTCAAACATGAAGAAATCTATCACGAAGATTCTCTTCGAGAAGGGTTACATCCTGAACTACAAGTTTGTGGAGGATGGTCCTCAGGGCACTATCAAGGTTGCCTTGAAGTATGATCCGCAAACAAAGGAGAACGCTATCAAGAGCTTGAAGCGCGTTTCTACACCTGGCCTTCGCCGTTACACCGGTTACAAGGACATGCCGAGAGTTATTAACGGACTGGGTATCGCAATCCTGTCTACATCTAAGGGAGTCATGACAAACAAGGAGGCTGCTGACCTTAAGATCGGTGGCGAGGTTCTTTGCTACGTCTATTAATTGGAGGTTTAAGTTATGTCAAGAATAGGTAAATTGCCAATTAGTGTTCCCGCAGGAGTTTCAATCAACTTCGATGCGAAGGAGAACGTTGTTTCAGTAAAGGGTCCCAAGGGTGAGCTTTCACAGTATCTTAATCCTTCTATCAAGATGGTTCAGGAAGAGGGTCAAATCACTCTTGAGATTGACGAGAATAGCCCTGTTGACTACAAGCAGAAGCAAGCTTTCCACGGCCTTTATCGCTCTTTGATCAACAACATGGTTGTTGGCGTAAGCGAGGGTTTCAAGAAGCAACTCGAGCTCGTCGGTGTCGGTTATCGTGTTTCTAACCAGGGTAATCTTCTCGAGTTCTCTCTCGGTTACACTCACCCAATCTTCCTCCAGCTCCCCAGCGAGGTGAAGGTAGAGACAAAGTCAGAGCGCAACCAGAACCCACAGATTATGCTGGAGAGCGCAGACAAGCAGCTGCTTGGTCTTATTTGTGCTAAAATTCGTTCTTTCCGCAAGCCTGAGCCTTATAAGGGTAAGGGTGTACTCTTCAAGGGTGAGGTCATCCGCAGGAAGTCTGGTAAGTCAGCTGCAGCTAAGTAACTTTTAAAGTGACAACGAAATCATGACAACAAAGAAAGTAGAAAGACGAATCAAGATAAAGTTCCGCATTCGCAAGAACGTCAAGGGAACAGCTGAGCGTCCCCGTCTTACTGTGTTCCGCTCTAACAAGCAGATTTATGCACAAGTGATTAACGACATAGAGGGCAAGACCGTGGCTTCCGCCTCTTCTTTAGGCTTGGAGAAGCTTCCTAAGATTCAACAGGCTGAGAAGGTCGGCGAGGCATTGGCTGAGAAGGCCAAGGCAGCTGGCGTAGAGTCTGTGGTTTTCGACCGTAATGGCTATCTCTATCATGGCCGCGTTCAGGCTCTTGCTGACGCTGCTCGTAAGGGTGGACTTAATTTCTAATCGATTATGGCAATGAATAAAGTAAGAGTTAATAGTGACGCTGAATTGAAGGACCGCCTGGTTGCTATCAACCGTGTGACGAAAGTTACCAAGGGTGGTCGTACCTTTACATTCGCTGCCATTGTCGTGGTCGGTGATGGCAACGGTGTGATTGGATATGGTCTGGGTAAGGCTGGCGAGGTTACCGCCGCTATCCAGAAAGGCACTGACGCTGCCAAGAAGAACCTCTTCAAGGTTCCTGTGCTCAAGGGCACAGTGCCTCATGAGATGGAGGTAAAGTTCGGTGGTGCCCAGGTTCTCCTGAAGCCGGCTGCTGCCGGTACGGGTCTTAAGGCCGGTGGTGCTATGCGTGCCGTTCTTGAGAGCGTAGGTGTTACTGATGTGATTGCAAAGTCTAAGGGTTCATCAAACGCCCACAACCTGGTGAAGGCAACAGTGCTCGCGCTGTCTCAGATGCGTGACGCTTACACCGTCGCAGGTGAGCGTGGTGTCGCCATGGACAAAGTGTTTAACGGTTAATGGGAATATAAACAATGGCAACAATAAAAGTAAAGCAAGTCAAGAGCCGCATCGGCGCTCCTGAGGACCAGAAGAGAACCCTTCTCGCACTTGGCCTTCGCAAGATTTCTCAAGTTGTTGAGATTGAGGACACTCCCAGCAATCTCGGTATGGTACGCAAAGTGCACCATCTCGTTGAGGTCGTTAAGTAATAACATTTAAAAACAGACGTAATCATGAAATTAAATACATTGAAGCCGGCAACTGGCTCTACTCATTCACGTCGTCGTATTGGCCGTGGTCCAGGTTCTGGACTTGGTGGTACTTCTACACGTGGTCACAAGGGTGCCAAGTCTCGTTCCGGTTACAAGAGAAAGATTGGTTTCGAAGGTGGTCAGATGCCATTGCAGCGTCGTGTTCCTAAGGCTGGTTTCAAGAACATCAACCATAAGGAGTATTTCGCCGTGAACCTCTCAACCCTTCAGATGCTCGCCGAGGAGAAGAACCTCACCAAGATTGGAATTGAGGAGCTTGTGGCTGCTGGTCTTACCAACGGCAAAGAGCTTGTCAAAATCCTTGGCGAAGGTGAGCTGAAAGCAAAGGTTGACGTCGAAGCCAACGCCTTCTCTAAGACTGCTGAGGAAGCTATCAAGGCAGTTGGTGGTAATGCAACAAAAATTTAATAATGAAAAAGCTAATTGAGACACTAAAGAACTGTTGGAGGGTCGAGGATCTTCGTCAGAGGCTTCTCGTCACTTTCCTGTTTACGGCTATCTACCGTTTCGGATCATTCGTTGTGCTTCCGGGTATTGATCCCGCCAAGCTTGATCAACTTCAGTCGCAAACCAAGGGTGGCTTGATGTCACTGCTGGACATGTTCTCTGGTGGAGCATTTTCCAACGCCTCTATCTTCGCGCTTGGGATTATGCCTTACATCTCAGCTTCCATTGTCATGCAGCTTCTTGCCGTCGCTGTGCCTTATTTCCAGAAGATGCAGCGTGAGGGTGAGAGCGGTCGGAAGAAAATACAATGGTACACTCGTGTGTTGACGGTGGCAATTCTGTTGTTCCAGGCACCGAGTTACCTTATCAACCTCAAGATGCAAGCCAGCTCGGCACTTGCCAGCGGCATCTCTTGGAGTGTGTTCATGATTCCGGCAACTATCATTCTCGCGGCAGGCTCTATGTTCATCCTTTGGTTGGGTGAGCGTATCACTGACAAGGGAGTCGGAAATGGAATCTCATTGGTCATTATGATTGGTATCATCGCAAGGCTTCCCCAGGCTTTCGTCCAGGAGCTCAGCTCAAGGTTTACTGCCATCTCGGGTGGTGGTCTTGTGATGTTTATCGCCGAGATTCTAATTCTCTATGCTGTCATCTGCGCTTCTATACTTCTGACTCAAGGCACTCGCAAGGTACCTGTGCAGTATGCGAAGCGTCTTGTCGGCAATAAGCAAGTGGGTGGTGCCCGTCAGTATATTCCGCTGAAGCTTTTCGCAGCCAACGTGATGCCTATCATCTTTGCTCAGGCATTGATGTTCATTCCATTGGCTATCGTTCAGTATCAGGGTAGTGAATCAAGCTGGTTGGTTCGTAACTTGATGGATAACCGTAGCTTTGTCTATAACATAGTCTACGTCATCTTGATTGTCGCCTTCACCTATTTCTATACCGCCATCACGATGAATCCTCAGCAGATGGCGGAGGATATGAAACGCAACAACGGTTTTATTCCTGGAATCAAGCCTGGTCATGACACTGCCGAATATATCGACACCGTCATGTCGCGCATTACGCTTCCTGGCTCACTGTTCATTGCTTTCATAGCTATCATGCCGGCATTGGCAGGCTTGCTTAACGTGCAGCAGGCGTTCTCTCAGTTCTTCGGAGGTACTTCCCTCCTCATCTCGGTGGGTGTGGTTATCGACACACTGCAGCAGATAGAGTCTTACCTCTTGATGCGCCACTATGATGGACTGTTGAACTCTGGTCATACCCGTAAGGCTGGCGCTGTAAGTGCATATTAATATGGTCTTTGGATACATGCTTCCAAGGACGGATGAATGATATACAGGATTGGCTCTCCATTGGAATCCTGATGGAGGGCCTTTTCAAGGTTGTGTGTGCAAAGCGCGGCTATTCACTTTTCTTGGAACATTGATAAAGGTTAAATAAAATTATGTCAAAACAGTCAGCAATTGAGCAGGACGGCACTGTAATAGAGAGCTTGTCCAACGCCATGTTTCGCGTAGAGCTTGAGAATGGTGTACAAATTATCGCCAACATCTCGGGTAAAATGCGTCTGCATTACATAAAGATACTCCCAGGTGACAAGGTCAAGGTCGCTATGAGCCCTTACGACCTCACTAAGGGTAGGATAGAGTTCAGATATAAATAGAACATCATATTTTTTATACTTACAAATATGAAGACAAGAACATCCATCAAGAAGCGTTCAGCCGACTGCAAGATCGTTCGTCGTAAGGGTCGCCTGTTTGTTATCAACAAGAAGAACCCTAAGATGAAGCAGCGTCAGGGTTAAACGTTAAAATTGCGTAAAGTTATTGGTAATGAGAAAGCTGTTTGAAGTTTTCTTATTACTTTTGTACGCTTTTAAGCAAAAACAACGCGTTATTTAATTAAAAAGTTAAGTTTTTATTCAATTTATTTCAACTAATGGCAATACGAATTGTTGGAGTAGACTTGCCCCAGAACAAGCGTGGCGAGATCGCATTGACTTATATTTATGGTATAGGTCGAAGTAGTTCAGCAAAGATATTGGATAAGGCAGGCGTGAGCCGTGACCTGAAGGTCAGCGAGTGGACTGACGATCAGGCAGCCAAGATCCGTGAGATTATCGGCGCTGAATTCAAAGTGGAGGGTGACCTCCGTTCAGAGATTCAGATGAATATCAAGCGTCTGATGGATATTGGTTGCTACCGTGGTGTCCGTCATCGTAATGGCCTTCCTGTTCGTGGTCAGAGCACCAAGAACAATGCCCGTACTCGTAAGGGTAAGAAGAAGACTGTTGCAAACAAGAAGAAGGCTACTAAGTAATTAATGGAGGAACTTAATTATGGCAAAACAACAGAAAGCAACATCTAAGAAAAGAAATGTACGTGTTGAGGCTACAGGTCAGCTCCATGTTCATAGTAGCTTTAACAACATTATTGTGTCTCTTGCCAACAACGAGGGTCAGGTTATTTCCTGGTCATCAGCTGGTAAGATGGGTTTCCGCGGTTCTAAGAAGAATACTCCTTATGCAGCCCAGATGGCAGCTGAGGATTGCGCTAAAATAGCTTACACCCTTGGTCTTCGTAAGGTGAAGGCCTTCGTGAAGGGTCCTGGAAACGGTCGTGAGAGCGCTATCCGCGCTATCCATGGCGCCGGTATCGAGGTTACGGAGATTGTTGACGTAACACCGTTGCCACACAACGGCTGCCGTCCTCCTAAGCGTCGTCGTGTATAATAAGAACCCCTAACGTACATCTTTAGATACAATAAGAAAAGCATTTAAATTATGGCAAGATATATAGGTCCTAAGTCTCGTATCGCACGCCGTTTTGGTGAGCCCATCTTTGGTGCAGATAAGGTACTGTCTAAGCGCAACTTCCCTCCGGGGCAGCATGGCAATGACCGTCGCCGCAAGACATCTGAGTATGGTCAGCAGCTTGCTGAGAAGCAAAAGGCCAAGTACACTTATGGCGTGTTGGAGCGTCAGTTCCACAACCTGTTCGATAAGGCAGCCAAGGCTGACGGTAAGACAGGTGAGGTCCTTCTTCAATTGTTGGAGAGCCGTTTGGATAACATCGTTTTCCGTCTTGGCATCGCTCCTACAAGAGCTGCAGCCCGTCAGTTGGTTAACCACAAGCACATCACTGTTGACGGCAAGGTCGTCAGCATCCCATCTTTCTCTGTAAAGCCAGGTCAGGTTGTGGGTGTGCGCGAGAAGGCAAAGTCGCTTGAAGTTATCGAAAACGCCCTCGCAGGTTTCAACCACAGCAAGTATCCTTGGATGGAATGGGATCAGAACAGCAAGAGCGGCAAGTATCTCCACGTGCCTGAGCGTGCTGACATCCCTGAGAACATCAAGGAGCAGTTAATCGTTGAGTTGTACTCGAAATAAATAAAAATCATTGAATTAATGGCGATATTAGCATTTCAAAAACCTGATAAAGTTGTGATGTTGGAGGCCAACGACCACTACGGAAAGTTTGAGTTCCGCCCTCTCGAGCCTGGATTTGGTGTTACTATAGGTAACTCTCTTCGCCGCGTCCTTCTTTCTTCGCTTGAAGGTTATGCCATCAACACAATCCGTATTAGCGGTGTTGAGCATGAATTCGCCACCGTTCCCGGTGTGAAGGAGGATGTCACCAATATCATTTTGAATCTGAAACAAGTACGGTTCAAACAAGTAGTAGACGATTTCGAGAACGAAAAAGTTAGCATCTCCGTGGAGGATTCCACGGAATTCAAGGCAGGTGATATCGGTAAGTATCTGACTGGATTTGAAGTGTTAAACCCTGATTTGGTGATTTGTCATTTAGATTCTAACGCATCGTTCCAGATGGATCTCACGATCAACAAGGGTCGTGGTTATGTCCCTGCTGATGAGAACCGTCAGTTCTGCACCGATGTCAACGTACTTCCCATCGATTCCATCTACACTCCCATCCGTAACGTTCGTTACAGTGTTGAGCCGACTCGTGTCGAGCAAAAGACCGACTACGATAATCTCATCCTCGAAGTTACAACGGATGGATCCATTCACCCGAAGGATGCGCTGAAGGAAGCCGCCAAGATTCTCATCTTCCATCTCCTTTGCTTCTCTGACGAGAAGATTACTTTGGAGAATACCGACAACGAAGGCAATGAGGAGTTTGACGAGGAGGTTCTCCATATGCGCCAGTTGCTTAAGACAAAGCTCTCTGACCTCAACTTGAGTGTCCGCGCGCTCAACTGTCTGAAGGCTGCTGATGTTTCAACTCTTGCTGATCTTGTGCAGTATCAGAAGACAGACCTCCTTAAGTTCCGCAACTTCGGTAAGAAATCGCTCTCTGAGCTTGATGATTTGCTCTTGAGTCTGAATCTGTCGTTTGGAATGGATATTTCAAAGTATAAACTGGATAAGGAATAAACCTTTGGTCACTGTTCAACTGTCCAATTAAGCATTTTAACAAAAATGAGACACAATAAAAAGTTCAACCATCTGAGTCGTACTGCATCACATAGGGCTAGCATGCTTTCAAACATGGCAACCAGCCTTATCATGCACAAAAGAATCACTACGACTCTCGCAAAGGCCAAGGCTCTTAAAAAGTATGTGGAGCCGCTGATTACTCGCTCAAAGACCGACACCACTTCTTCACGCCGTGTCGTGTTCCGTTATCTTCAGAAGAGCTATGCCGTTAAGGAGCTCTTCGGTGAGATCGCAGCACGCGTAGCTGACCGTCCCGGTGGCTACACACGTATCATCAAGCTCGGCGTTCGCCCAAGCGATGCTGCCTCAATGTGCTTCATTGAGCTCGTAGACTTCGATGAGAACATGGCTAAGGCTCCTAAGGGTGAGAAGAAGACTCGTCGCAGCCGTCGTAGCACCAAGAAGGCTGATGCAACTGCAGCAGAGGCTCCTGCTCAGGAGGCACCTAAGGCAGAGGAAGCTCAGGCAGAAACACCTGCAGAGGAAGCTCCTAAGGCTGAATAAGTTTGACAATCTGTCAATAGTCAATATAGTCTCCAATCACTTTAGTGGTTGGAGATTTTTTATTCCCCAACATTACGTAATGAATCTAAAAAACACGTAAATGATTTGGTGGTTAAGGTAGAGATACATTACCTTTGCCACATGACATTGGTTATTATCATACTACTATTAACGATTGTATTATTCATCGTTGGCAAGCCACGTGCCGACATAGTTGCCCTTTGCGCGCTCACAGCCTTAATACTCACTGGAGTGCTCACTCCAGCTGAAGCCCTGTCGGGTTTCTCCAACCCAGTACTTATCATGATGATAGGTCTTTTTGTTGTTGGTGGAGCAATATTGCAGACAGGTCTTGCCAAGGTCGTTGGTGGCCGCATCCTTGCATTGGCAAAAGGCAATGACCGATTGCTTTTCCTTTTGGTAATGATTGTTACTGCTGTCATTGGAGCTTTTGTTAGCAACACTGGCACTGTCGCGCTTATGATGCCCATTGTGGTGTCCATGGCTTCTGCAAGTGGCAAGAATGCCTCGCGGTTGCTCATGCCTTTGGCTTTCGCTAGCAGTTTGGGCGGTATGCTCACGCTAATAGGCACACCACCGAACCTTGTTATCGACGAGACCCTTCGCGCCAATGGTTATGAAGGTCTCTCGTTTTTCTCCTTCTTTCCTGTTGGAATAATCTGTCTCCTGGTGGGCATTGCCGTCATGATGCCGTTAAGCGACCGTTTTCTCAATAAACAAGCTGCTGATGCTGGACGCAAGAAAGGCAAGACTCTTAATGAGTTGGTGAATGAATACCGGATAAAAGGTGACGTTCGTGCCTATCGTGTGGAAGCGAAAAGCTCTATAGTGGGAACTACCGTGGCACAACTCGACCTCAGGGCACGCTTTGGCGTGACCATATTCGAGATTCGTCAAGAGGTTTCGCGCCGTAGTGGTATAATGCGCAATGTCAGTCAGCGTTTGCCATTGCCCGACACCATTATTCAGTCTGGCGACGTGCTTTATTTGCAAGGCAATGGACAAGACGTTGAACGTTTTGCCACGGAATCAAAGTTGAAGAAAGTGCGGACGCCATCTTTAAATTTCTATGACATTGGCATTGCCGAGATCGTAGTTATGCCGGAGTCGCGTCTCGTGGGCAGTTTGCTACGCGACTCTTGCTTTCGTGAGAATTATAGCATAAACGTCCTTGGCATAAAACGGCGTGGCGAATACATTACAAAGGACCTGCCGTCGGCAAAGCTACGTGCCGGTGACACCCTTCTCATACAAGGCTTGTGGGAAAACATCACGCGTCTCGATCGCGCCGACAACGACTGGTTGCTCCTTGGCCAACCCAAGGAGATGGCGGAGAAGGTGACCCTCAACTATAAGGCGCCTCTCGCTGGCATCATAATGCTTGCCATGGTGTTGGTTATGGCTCTTGACATCATTCCCATAGCTCCTGTCACTGCAGTGATAGCTGCTGGTTTGCTCATGGTCGTTACAGGCTGCTTCCGCTCTGTCGATGCCGCCTACAAGACCATCAACTGGGAAAGCGTGGTGCTTATCGCCGCCATGATGCCCATGGCTACCGCCTTGGAGAAAACGGGCGTGTCGGCTGAGGTGAGCCACACCCTCGTCTCCTCGCTGGGGCATGTGGGACCTGTGGCGTTGCTTTGCGGATTGTATTTCACCACTTCGCTCCTCACCATGTTTATCAGCAACACCGCCACGGCAGTGCTCATGGCACCCATTGCCATGTCGGCGTCGTTGGAGTTGGGCGTCAGTCCGTTGCCCATGCTTTTTGCCGTAACTCTTGGCGCGAGCATGTGTTTTGCCTCGCCTTTCTCCACTCCGCCAAACGCCCTTGTCATGCACGCCGGAGGTTATACGTTTGCCGATTATATCAAGGTGGGATTGCCGTTGCAGGTCATCATGGGAATCGTCATGACCATGGTGTTGCCATTGCTTTTCCCGTTCTGACTGTTAGAGCGTTTCTTTTAGTTGGTTAGAGAATTACTTTTTGTTGGTGCTTGGCAAGACCATTCAGATGGCAATAAATAAATAAAAATAGGAGGTAAACACCTATTATTGGTATTTACCTCCTATTCGGTTTGATATGATATACGTGTATTATCTCGAGAAGGTATAAATCACCTTCTTGTCGTTGGTGTTAGTTATCGTGAAAGTGAATGTGCACTTAAAGCTGTAATCGCTCAATGTTGTCTCTGCTGCCTTGCACTTTGCCAATACGTCCTTGTCGCAGCTCGATGAGGTTCCTGTCAGTGTGAAGCTGGTCTCGCTGACACCAAGGGCGCTCTGGAATGTGCTTCTCACGAGACTCATCTCTTTCATCATGGTAGCGGCACCGGCATCATCGCTATTGAAGTTGGAGAAATCCATTACGTAGTAGATTTTCTGTTCCTTGTTGTCGTCGTCGTTGCTGCTGCAAGAAGTAAAACCTAATGCCACTGTCAACATTGCGATGACAGCGAAGATAGAATAAATTTTCTTCATGATTTTGTTGATATTAATAGTTTAACAATAATGTCTTTGTATAATCCTCCTGATGTTATTCGTAAAATGTAGCTTGATTCGCTTTATTCGTTTTCTTAATTAAGAGTGAAACATTTTGCAAAGATAAGAAAAAGAAAACAAAGAAAGGCCTTTCAATGCATAAAATTTACGCCGAAATTAAAAAAATCAAAAAAATCGGATTGGAAAAGTGTTAAGGAGATTAGTTTGCCAAGCAAAGAGTGTGGACTGATTTTACAGAATTTCCCACACGGATTAAAGCTTTTTCTTCACACTGGCTTTTATTTCCACACGTTTATTGTTTCGCACGGATTCAAAAGATCTTAAAGATGGCTACGTCGCATGGCGACTACGCGGTGTATCATCCCCGAACGACAAAACATATTTGTGGTACGCGTCATCGGCGAAGCCGAAATTTCGTGTCCTTCAAATTGATGCATTTCTTCGTGAAATTTCGTGTCGTTTCGTGGACAAGATATTTTAGCGTACGGGAAATGTTTTGTTTGAGATATAGGCTTATAACTATCTAAATCATGAAAAACTGCTGCTCGACGTGAAAAAAACTGTCCACGAAGAATCACGAAGGGGCACGAAAAACCTGCCGAAATTTCGTGTCCTTCAAATTGATGCATGCCTTCGTGAAATTTCGTGTCGTTTCGTGGACAAGATATCATCGTGCACGGGATTTCGTGAAATTTCGTGTCGTTTCGTGGACAAGAAATTCTTTGTGCATAAGTGGACTGTGGAGATGCTAAACTGGGACGGGCTCCGTGGCTCTGTGCGAAAAACATTTGTCCACGAAAATACACGAAGGGACACGAAAAACCTGCGGGAATTTGAAGGACACGAAATTTCGGCTTCGCCGATGACGACCGTGGTAGGCACGGTAGTCTAAAAGCTGCGTTTGTTATTCTTCAACTTTTTCCTCACACGGTTTTTTTTCTTCACATTAGCTTTTATCTTCACACATTTAGTGTTTCACACGGATTAAAAAGATTTTAAAGATGGCTACGTCGCATGGCGACTACGCGGTATATCATCCCCGAACGACAAAACGTATTTGTGGTATTCGTCATCGGCAAAGCCGAAATTTCGTGTCCTTCAAATTGATGCATGCCTTCGTGAAATTTCGTGTCGTTTCGTGGACAACAAATTTTAGTGTACGTGAAATGAGCTCCTATATTTCGGCTGTGACATGAAGGTGTCGCCGTCTCGCTACTTGATAGACCACGTGTCTGTGAGATAGAGTTGGGCAGCGAAACTTTTTTGTGATACATTTTCGCGAACATACCCCGTTTTCTCGTTTGTTTTCCTTAACTTTGTGAACTAAACTAAGTTATGTAACTAAAAACAAGTTAAGATGCGACAAAAACGACAATTGTTTGCGACAATGGCCCTATGTCTTTTAACCTTCTCCAATGCAGCGGCACAACGCTCCACGCCGTTGAAATATTGGTTCGACACTCCGACGACACTGCGTGGGCAGGCAGTGTGGCTTTCGACCGCCGCTGACCGCAACCCCACAAGAAAACAGCTTGAGAGGGCTGGCGACACGGCAACCAACCCCGACGCGGAATGGGAGTCGCGTTCGCTCCCTATCGGCAACGGCAACATTGGCGGCAACGTGTTCGGCTCGGTTGAGGCTGAGCGCATAACGTTCAACGAGAAGACCCTCTGGCGCGGAGGCCCCAACACGTCGCGAGGCGCTGCCTACTATTGGGACGTGAACAAGCAGTCGGCACCCGTGATGGGGCAGATACGTGAGGCTTTTGAGCGAGGCGACTGGAAGGCGGCCGATCAGCTCACCCGTAAAAACTTCAACAGCGTGGTGCCCTACGAGGCAACGGCTGAAGACCCGTTCAGGTTTGGCAGTTTCACCACTGCCGGCGAGTTATGCATCGAGACCGGACTTAGCGCCGTGGGCATGACGCGTTATCGCCGTGAGCTTTCTCTCGACTCCGCCATCGCCAAGGTGAGCTTCAGCAAGGACGGGGTCGACTACCGCCGCGAATATTTCGTGTCCTATCCGGCCAATGTCATGGTGGTTCGCTTCACGGCATCGCAACGCGGCAAGCAGAACCTTGCGCTCCGCTACGTACCCAATCCCGTGTCTACGGGCACGATGACGAGCGACGGCTCCGACGCGCTTTGCTGGATTGCCCGCTTGGACAACAATAATATGGAATATGCCGTGCGTGTCAAGGCCTTGACAAAGGGTGGCGAGGTCGTCAACAACGACGGGAAGATAACGGTGAAAGGCGCCGACGAGGTGGTGTTCCTCATCACCGCCGACACCGACTACCGTGCCAACTACAATCCCGACTTCAACGACCCGAAGGCATATGTGGGCGTGAACCCTGCCCAGACCACCGCCGATTGGCTCGCGAAAGCCGCGGCAAGGGATTACGCAAACCTGCTCAACGAGCATTTCGCCGACTATTCCAGCCTCTTCAACAAGGTGAAGCTCGACATCAACGAGGCCTCGCTAGGCGACGACCAGCCCATCAGTCGCCGCCTCTCGGCCTACAGGAAAGGCAAGCCCGACTATTACCTCGAACAGCTCTACTACCAGTTCGGACGCTATCTGCTCATCGCCTCGTCGCGCCCGGGCAACATGCCGGCAAACCTTCAGGGCCTTTGGCACAACAACGTGGACGGCCCTTGGCGAGTGGACTATCACAACAACATAAACTTGCAGATGAACTATTGGCCGGCTTGCTCCACGGGATTGGAACAGTGTGAGCTGCCGCTCTTCGACTTCATACGCACGCTCATCAAGCCCGGCACCGTGACGGCAAAGTCGTATTTCGGCACACGCGGTTGGACGACATCTGTCTCGGGCAACATCTTCGGTTTCACGTCGCCCCTCGAAAGCGAGGATATGTCGTGGAACTTCTCCCCATTCGCCGGGCCATGGCTCGCCACGCATCTTTGGGATTATTACGACTATACTCGCGACCGCAGTTTCCTTGCGTCGTATTATGACATTCTGAAAGGCTCTGCCGACTTTGCGTCCGACTATCTCTGGCGTCGCTCCGACGGCATCTACACCGCCGCGCCATCCACGTCGCCAGAGCACGGCCCTGTGGATGAAGGCGCTACGTTTGCCCATGCCGTGATACGCGAGGTGCTCATGGATGCTGTGGAGGCAAGCCGCGTGCTCGGCAAGAGCGCGAAGGAACGCCGCCAATGGGAAGACGCGTTGAAGCACATCGCACCTTACAAGGTAGGACGCTATGGACAGCTCATGGAGTGGTCTACCGACATCGACGACCCGAAAGACGAACACAGGCACGTGAACCACCTCTTCGGTCTGCACCCTGGCCACACCATATCGCCCGTGACGACGCCTGATCTGGCAAAGGCCGCGAGGGTGGTGCTCGAGCACCGCGGCGATGGCGCCACGGGATGGTCGATGGGATGGAAGCTCAACCAGTGGGCACGTCTGCACGATGGCAATCACGCCTACAAGCTCTATGGCAACCTGCTCAAGAACGGCACCCTCGACAACCTGTGGGACACGCACCCACCATTCCAGATCGACGGCAACTTCGGTGGCACGGCTGGCGTGACGGAGATGCTCCTTCAGAGTCACATGGGCTTCATCCATCTCTTGCCAGCCTTGCCCGACGCTTGGGCGGAAGGCTCGGTGAGCGGATTGGACGCGCGTGGCAACTTCACCGTCTCCATCAGTTGGAAGGACGGCAAACTCGCCAAGGCGACATTCCTCTCAGAATCGGGTGAGCCGTGTGTAGTGCGCTACGGCAATGCGGAGTTGAAGTTTAAGACGCGCAAAGGCGTGCGCTATACCGTTGTGACGGACGGGGAACAGCTGAGGTTGAGCAAATAACTTTTTCTTCACACGGATTCAAAAGATTTTAAAGATGTCGGCTTCGCCGATGACGCATAAGAGGCAGTTTCACGTACGCGAAAATATGTTGTCCACGAAACGACACGAAATTTCACGAAGGCATTAATTTGAAGAACACGAAATTTCGGCTTCGCCGATGACGCGTACCACAATACGTTTTGCTGTTCGGGGTTGTTACACCGCGTAGTCGCCATGCGACGTAGCAATCTTTAAAATCTTTTTAATCCGTGTGAAACACTAAACGTGTGAAGATAAAAGCTAATGTGAAGAAAAAAAACCGTGTGAGGAAAAAGTTGAAGAATAACAAACGCAGCTTTTAGACTACCGTGCCTACCACGGTCGTCATCGGCGAAGCCGAAATTTCGTGTCCTTCAAATTCCCGCAGGTTTTTCGTGTCCCTTCGTGTATTTTCGTGGACAAATGTTTTTCGCACAGAGCCACGGAGCCCGTCCCAGTTTAGCATCTCCACAGTCCACTTATGCACAAAGAATTTCTTGTCCACGAAACGACACGAAAT